>CABXTU010000001.1 GCA_902515205.1 uncultured Pelagibacteraceae bacterium
AAATTCTAAGCTCATGGGTTGTTAGACAGTTTGCAAATGAATATAATCCAACACACTGGCATAGTGGACATATATCTGGGGCTGGTTTTTTAAAAGTACCCTCATCTTTAGGTAGCCATGTTCAAAATAAAACAGAAATAGATTACAAAGGGGGAAATTTACAATTAATTCATGGTGCTCAAATGTTTTTATGTAAATCAACTTTAAATATTAATCCTGTAGTTGGTGATTTCTATTTTTTTCCTCATTATTTAATGCATACAGTATTTCCATTTAAAAACAGTAATGAGGAAAGAAGATCGATATCCTTCAATGCAAACATTGATGAAGAAATTTATAATGTCTATGGTTAAAAAGAGTCAAAAAAATGTTTTAGGTGAAAATTTAGAATCTTGCTCTAAAGATCCTTTAACAGGATGGTATAGAGACGGTTGTTGTAATACAGATGAAAATGATCATGGGGTACACACGGTTTGTGCAAAAGTAACTACAGAATTTTTGGAATGGTCTAAAGAAGCTGGGAATGATTTGATAACACCACATCCTGAATTTGGTTTTCCTGGTTTAAAAGATGGAGATGGATGGTGTGTTTGTGCAACTTGGTATGCAAGAGC
The DNA here is from genome assembly GCA_902515205.1 of uncultured Pelagibacteraceae bacterium. GTDB lineage: Bacteria > Pseudomonadota > Alphaproteobacteria > Pelagibacterales > Pelagibacteraceae > Pelagibacter. Next base: position 615 of record CABXTU010000001.1, read on the forward strand.
ATTAGAAGCAGGGAAAGGTTGCCCTATATATTTAAAAAGCACTCATGAAAATACTTTGAAATTATTACCAATTGAAACTCTAAAAAAATTTGCAATAGATTTATCTTAATTACATGTTTCCATACTTTGGCCCACCTCCACCTTCAGGAGTAACCCAAGTAATGTTTTGAGACGGCTCTTTTATATCGCAAGTTTTACAATGAATACAATTTTGTGAATTAATAACAAATTTATTAACATTATTTTCTCTTTGAACCTCATAAACTCCAGCAGGACAATATCTTTGAGCAGGCTCATCAAATGCTTCTAAAGTGTAGCTTATTGGTAAATTTGGGTCTTTTAGTTTTAAATGAACTGGTTGATTATCAGCATGATTAGTGCCAGTAAGATAAACAGAGCTCGTTTTGTCAAAAGTTAAAATATTATCTGGCTTTGGATAATCAATCTTTGGCATTTCTTTAGCAGATTTTAGTGTTTCATGATCTGCATGTTTATGTTTTAGTGTAAATGGAAGATTTCCTCTAAATAAAATTTGATCAATACCAGTAAAAATTATCCCCAATATCAAACCCCAACTGAAACTTGGCTTCACATTTCTGGCTTTGTACAATTCATCGAATAGCCAGCTCGCTTTAAATTTTTCCTCAAAGTTAGATAAATCTTTATTATCTTTAATATGTTCATTAATTGCTTCAGCAGCTATTAAGCCACTTTTCATTGCGGTATGTGAACCTTTTATCTTAGGCATATTTAATGTTCCAGCATCACAACCAACAAGTAATGCACCAGGCATAAACATTTTTGGTAAACTTTGAAATCCACCTTCTATTAAAGCTCTTGCGCCATAAGAAATTCTTTTACCGCCCTCTATTATTTTTTTTATAGCTGGGTGAGTTTTAAATCTTTGAAATTCATCAAAAGGGGATAAGTAGGGATTTTTATAGTCTAAACCAATTACATATCCTAAAAAAATTTGTTTTTTTTCAGCATGATAAATAAAACTTCCACCGTACGTGCTATTATCTAATGGCCAACCAGCAGTGTGCATGACTAAACCTTCCTCATGATTTTTTTCCTCTATTTCCCATATTTCTTTAAAACCAATACCATATTGTTGAGGATCTTTTCCTTTATCTAGGTCAAACTTTTTAATTAATTGTTTTCCTAAATGACCTCTACATCCTTCAGCAAATACAGTAACTTTCCCTATCAATTCTATTCCAGGCTCAAAACTGTCTTTTTTATTTCCCTCTTTATCTATTCCCATATCTTGTGTAGCAACGCCTTTGACTGAGCCATCTTCATTGTATAAGATTTCACTAGCTGGGAAGCCCGGAAAAATTTCAACACCTAAACTTTCAGCTTGTTCTGCCAACCATCTACATAAATTTGCTAGACTAATAATGTAGTTTTTATGATTTTGCTGAACAGATGGTAATAACCAAGTTGGCCAACTTAATGATTTTGTTTTTCCTAAAAATAAAAATTTTTCTTTTGTAACTTTAGTTTTGATTGGAGTATTTAATTCTTTCCAATTAGGAAATAATTCATTCAAAGCTCTTGTTTCAAAAACATTTCCACTTAAAATATGAGCTCCAATTTCAGATGCTTTTTCTAAGATACAAACATTTAAATCAGAGTTTAATTGTTTAAGTTTTATAGCGGTCGTTAAGCCAGATGGTCCACCACCCACTATAACAACATCATATTCCATTGACTCTCTGGACATAATTTAATTTTTTACAGATTATATTATTTTTGTATAGTGTTTAATTTGTTCAATTCCTCGAGGAACTTTGGAAGTGCTTCAAAAAGATCTGCTTCTAGTCCATAATCTGCAACACTAAAAATCGGAGCTTCTCCATCTTTATTTATTGCTACTATAACTTTACTTTCTTTCATACCAGCTAAATGTTGAATTGCACCTGATATACCCACAGCTATGTATAAATCTGGAACAACTACTTTGCCTGTTTGCCCTACTTGATGATCATTAGTAATGTATCCTGCGTCTACAGCAGCCCTGGAAGCTCCGATAGCAGCATTAAGTTTATCAGCAACTGCCGTAATTAATTTAAAATTTTCTCCACTTTGCATTCCTCTGCCACCAGAAACAACTATTCTAGCAGTACCTAATTCTGGTCTATCAGATTTTATTTCCTCTTTTTTAATAAATTTTGATATTTCAGTAGCTTCTCCTGCATCACTGTTTTGTATTTCAGCAGAACCTCCTGAAGTTGGAGCAGGATCAAATGAAGTAGGTCTGATAGTTACACATTTGATTTTATCATTACTTTTTACTGTTGCGAAAGCATTACCAGCATAAATTGGTCTTTGAAATGTATCTTCAGATATAACTTTAGTAATATCACTTACTTGAGAAACATCTAATAACGCAGCTACTCTGGGCATTAAATTTTTTCCGAATGTGTTTGCAGAACATACAATATGTGAATAGCTTTCCGAAATTTTAAAGATAACTGATGTGTAATTTTCTGCTAAATAATTTTCATAAATTGAATTATTGACATGTATTATTTTTTTAACATTTGGTATTTCTGAAATCGATTTTGCAACATCTTCAGAATTAGATCCAATTACCAAAACATGAACATCTTCATTAATTTGAGAAGCTGCTGAAATTGCATTTAAAGTAAAAGGTTTAACTTCTTTATTATTGTGTTCTGCAATTAATAAAACTGACATTATATTACTTTAGCCTCATTTTTTAATTTTTGAACTAATTCTTCTACACTTGCGACCTTTATCCCAGCTTTTCTTTTCGGTGGTTCTTCAACTTTTATTTGTTCAATCCTTGGTTTTGTATCAACACCTAAATCAGATGCATTTATTTGTTCTACTGGTTTTTTTTTAGCCTTCATTATGTTTGGTAAAGACGCATACCTTGGTTCGTTTAATCTTAAATCACAAGTTACAATAGCTGGCACACTTACTTCAATAGTTTCAAGCCCTTCATCAATTTCTCTAGTGACCTCTAAAGATTTTTCTTTTACTTGTATTTTTGATGCAAAAGTTGCTTGAGGCCAATTGAGTAATGCTGCCAGCATTTGACCAGTTTGGTTGCAATCATCATCAATAGCTTGTTTGCCCATAAATACTAAATCAGGTTTTTCTTTTTCAACAATTTTCTGTAAAATTTTAGATACCGCAAGAGGTTCTATAGCTCCATCAACTTTTACTAAAATACCACGATCAGCACCAACGGCTAATGCTTTTCTTAAAGTTTCTTGTGCTTTCTCTTCTCCAACTGAAACTGCTACAACTTCAGATGCCTTACCTGCCTCTTTAATTTTTACTGCTTCTTCGATTGCATTGTCGTCTGGGGGATTGGTAGACATCTTAACATTATCAGTTACTATACCTGAATTGTCCTCTTTAACTCTTATTTGAACATTGTAATCAATAACTCTTTTTACTGCGACTAAAATTTTCATTAAGTTCTCAATAATTTGTTTTCAACATCATAGGGGCTTTCTTCCAAAATTGTAGCATCGTACATCGTCCCTAATATATCAACTTTAAGTTTCTCCCCAACATTTGCTAAATCAGGTTTAACCATTGCTAGTGCTATTGATTTATCTAACCTAAATCCATATTCTCCTCCTGTAGCTCTTCCCACAACTTTATTATCTTTATATATAGGATTATTGCCCAATACATCTGAGTCACTGGTATCATGAACTTCAAGAGTTACTAATTTGTTTTCAAAACCTTTTTCTCTCCATTTATTGAGGGCCTCTAAACCAATAAATTTACCTTTATTTGGATGAATAAATCTATCTAAACCTGATTCATAAGGCGAATATTCGATAGACAATTCAGTGCCTACAAGTTTGTAAGACTTTTCAAGTCTTAAACTATTCATTGCCCTTATTCCAAAAGGTTTAATTCCTAAGTCTTTACCAGCATCCATTAATTTATCAAATATGTGATTTTGATACTCAATTGGATGATGTAATTCCCAACCGAGCTCTCCTACAAAATTTACTCTCATTGCGTTTACTGGAGCATATCCAACATTGACATTTTTTGCAGTTAACCATTTAAAATTTTCATTAGAAAAATCATCAGTTGAAACTTTATACATTAATTCTCTTGATTTTGGACCAGCAACAACCAGTACACCTGTGCTGTTTGAAAGATCCTCAAATAAAACGGAACCATCATTAGGCATCCATTTTTGTATCCAATCATGATCTAATCTTAAATTTGCTCCAGCTGATACTAAGTAGTAGCAATTTTCAGACTCTTTCATTATAGTGAATTCTGAATGAACACCGCCTTTAGTATTAAGTGCATGACACAAACCAATTCTTCCAATTTTTTTTGGCAATTTATTAGCTACTAAATAATCTAAAAATTCTTCAGCTTTGGGTCCTTTAATTCTACATTTTGCAAAAGCTGTCATATCTAAAATACCAACATTTTCTTTTACATTTTTGCATTCCTTTTTAATTGCATCAAACCATTTGGATCTTCTAAAAGACCAGTCATCTTTTTGTTCCATTCCATCTGTTGCAAAAAAGTTTGGTCTTTCCCAGCCAAATTTTTGACCAAAAACTGCGCCTAAATTTTTCATTCTTTCATAACAAGGTGAGGTTCTTAATGGTCTTGCTGCAGGTCTCTCTTCATCTGGATAATGAGTAATGAAAACATGGCTATAAGCCTCTTCATTTTTTGCTTTTAAATAAGATTTAGTTGCATAATTTCCATAACGTCTTGGTTCAACACCGAGCATATCTATTGTTGGTTCTCCATCTACAATCCATTCTGCTAATTGCCAACCTGCTCCCCCTGCTGCAGTAATACCAAAGCTGTGACCTTCATTAATCCAAAAATTTTTTAATCCCCATGCTGGTCCAACAATAGGGTTTCCATCTGGAGTATAACAAATTGCTCCATTGTAAACTTTTTTGACACCTACTTCACCAAAAGCAGGTACTCTGTGTATTGCACCTTCAATATGTGGTGCAAGTCTATCTAAATCTTCTTGGAATAATTCATATTCAGAATTTTTTGACGGTCCCTCTACATAACAAGCTGGTGCACCATCTTCATAAGGACCCAAAATTAAACCTCCTGCTTCTTCTCTCATATACCATCTGCTGTCACTATCTCTTAATACTCCCATTTCTGGAAGACCATCTTTTTTTCTTTTTTGAATTTCTGGATGTGGTTCAGTAACAATGTATTGATGTTCAACTGGTATTACTGGAATGTCTAATCCAACCATTTCTCCTGTTTGTCTAGCAAAGTTTCCTGAGCAAGAAATTATATGTTCACATTCTATTGAGCCTTTGTCTGTTTCAACAATCCAACCATCTTTAGTTTGTTTCATTGCTATCACTGAAGTATTTCTATAAATCTCTGCTCCCTTATTTCTTGCACCTGTAGCAAGAGCTTGTGTTAAATCTGCTGGTTGAATATAGCCGTCCTCTGGATGTTGAATAGCTCCAACTAAATCATCTGTATGACATAAGGGCCAAATTTCTTTTACTTGTTGAGGTGTTAAAAATTTTACATCGACTCCTATAGTTTTAGCTACACCAGCATACTGATGATATTCGTCCATTCGATCTTTGTTACTAGCTAGTCGAATATTAGAAACAACACTAAATCCTACATTTTTTCCTGTTTCTTCCTCTAATTTTTTATAAAGATTGACAGCATATTTGTGAAGTTGTCCCACTGAATAACTCATATTAAAAAGTGGAAGTAAACCAGCTGCATGCCAAGTCGAACCTGAAGTTAATTCTTTTCTTTCAACAAGGACAACATCTGACCAACCTTTTTTGGCTAAATGATAAAGTGCGCTGACTCCTACAACTCCTCCACCAACAACTACTACCTTTGCTTTAGACTTCATTAAGCGATTCCTACTAAATTTTCATTGATTTCGAAACAAAATTGTATCGAATATTTCAAATTGAACTTCCTAAAGGAATAGGGCTTGATACCATTGTAGTCAACCAACAGTCCTTTAAAGGTCCATCCTCAGTATATTTTTCAACCTGCCAACTGAATTTATGATAAATTTTTTCTTTATCTAATATTATTACTTCAAATTGTACCCAACTGTCACCACCTGTCACTTGCGTAATAGTGTGACTCAGATGATTTATCATCATTTGATAATTATTTCCTTTTATCATGCTTTTAAACCTTTCTAAAGGTCCAGTGGCTTTTTTATTATTTGGATGAGCAAAGTTCCAGGTTTGTTCAATTCCACTGTCCATAAATCCATCGTCATTTTTTTGTAAACCTAACAATTGTATTTTAACAACTTCTGAAGGATTGATTTTACTATTTGGCTCAAGCAATTCTGCTTTTGAAATTGAAACTGAAATCAAAAAAATTATGAAAAAATTAAATACTATTTGCAGTTTTTTGAACATCTTCTAAGAATTTTTTTCTTTTTTTATCTCCAACAAATGGTACAGCAAAGTATCTTCTATATATAACATCCGTTATGCCGCATATGTTAAACACACCTCTTCTTAATCTTTTTGTGGGCATATTTAAAAAGAATGTTCTAACTGCAAATTGGGGGGAGCCATAAGTACAAAAAACAACTGCTTTTTTTCCTGTCAAATTACCTAAAGGGTATCCATAATTTCCAAACAATCTTTTAAATCTAAAAGCCCAAGGTGGTGCAAGAACCTTATCTATCCATCCTTCAACTATTGCTGGCATCCTAAAGTTCCATATTGGCGCAATTAAAACTATAACATCAGATTTTTCTATTCTTTTTCTATGATCTATAACACTTTCATCCGGCTCCTCTCCTGAAAATACTGGATTAAATTTTTCTTTATATAAGTCTACAATATCTACAACATGATTATTTTTTTTAACAGTATCTATGAATTCATCTCTGATTGCAGCGTTAAATGATTTTTCATCGTAGTGTCCGTAAACAATGAATATTTTTTTCATTTGATTATTTTATACCTAAAAATAAAATCTTAAATTTTTTGATCAAGACGTGGTTTCCAAAAAGGTCTAAACAGTTCTATTTTTGGGCACCTATTCATAACAACTTTAAGACCAGCCTCTTCAGCAAGACGAGCTGCATCATGATTTATTACACCTATCTGTCCCCACAAAACTTTAGCGCCAATTGCAATTGCTTCCTCTGCTACCCCATACAGATCTTCTGGCCTTCTAAAGACTTCAACCATATCTACAGGTCGATCGATCGCTTTTAAATTAGGATATACTTTTAGGTTCCTGATTTCAGTAATCTCTGGTTTAGGATTAACAGGTATCATGTCATAACCAGTTTCATGTAATACTCTTAATACTCCATAACTAAATTTTGTTTTATCTGGGCTAGCACCCACCATAGCTATAGTTTTAACTGACTGTAAAATTTCTTTTAAGTATTCATCACTGTACTGTTCGTTATGATTCATTTTTTTTTTTTTACTTTTCGAGTTGCAATATCTGCTTTTAACTCATGAGGTGCAAGAGGGTCAAGAAAAGGATTGCGGTAAAGTTTGTCATGGCTTTCAACTCCAATTTCAATTTCACAATCAGTTTTAGCACGGGCGACACATAAAACGACATAACCATCATTAATTTGTCTATTATTTAAAGCCACTTGAGAACGTTGATCTACTTCTCCGTTAATTAGTTTTGCTGCACAAGTTATGCAACCTCCGTATTCACATCCATAAGGTAAATCAACTCCTTGAGTTCGTAATTCTTGGAGTAATGGTTTTCGATCTGAGACTTCAAAAGTTTGATTTTCACGATTAGTAATAGTTATTTTCTTTATAGCCATATATCACTTGTGCAATCTCCACCTGGATATCTACTTTCATGACATCTACTAGGGCCATTAGGTTCTTTCCCAAAGTCAACAATAAAATCTTTATTAATCTTCATTCCTCCATTTTCAACATCACAATCAATCATAATCATAGCTCCTCCCTGAGTTCTTATTTCGGGATAAAACTGATTATCCCAAGTTGAAAATAATGAGGTGGTCACATACATCCGTTTTCCATCTAGCGATAATTGATACATCTGAGGACCTCCAGTAATTTTAACTCCGTTTATAATTGGTGCTTTACCTAAAAGTCCTCCCATCCATACCTGGCCAGTTAATTTTGGTTTGTGAGGATCAGATATATTGTACTGTCTCATGTCACCGTGTAACCAATTATTTAGATAAAGATATTTATCATCCATTGAAACTAAAATCGCAGACATTACACCTGGTATTGGAATAGGCCAATCAGGATGAGGCTCATTCTCAACATCAATAACTTTTTCCCATTCCCATTTGCCTTTTTTAGATTTCCAAAAATGAATAACATTTGAACTAAGTGCTGCTCCACAAAATCCATGACTGCTATCTGGATCGTGCATAAATTTAACCTCCAAAGGGATCAGTCCGTCTTCACCTAGATACATTGTTTCAACAGGTTCTCTTTTTTTAAAATCCCAGATGTGTAATCTTCGTCCATACTTCAGGTGTCCTACTTCTTCTAAATCGAAACCTGGCATAAATGTATTTGGAGCAGCCCACTCGGAACTTACCATAACGTTATGACGTGGCTGATACCAAAAATCATAACTAAAAGGTATATCACCCATTGAATTTTCCCACCTACCAACTATTTCAAAGTCTTTATTTAAATGTAAATATCCACCTGGAGCTTCCCCTTTAGCATTACCTAAAAAAGAAATAATAATTTCTGAACCTAAACAATGAACAGTATGAGGTCCAGATAAGTTAGTTTTAGATTTTATTTCTGAACCCTTAATTACTTTATGAATTTTTGGTGCAAATGGATCAGTTGCCGTGTCAATAACATGAATATTGTTAGATCTTACTCCAGGCACTAAAAGGTATTTCCTGCTCATTCCAGCATCTCCATGACAGGAAGAACAGGCATTCCATCCCATGTGATGTAATTCGTCCCCTATTCCTGGCATTTCAAGACGATGGATAACTTTTGAATAAGTCGGACTATCTGCATCAACATCAATAGTTGCAAGATAATCAGGTTTTTGAATTCCTGTTCCAGTATAAATTGCTATTGTATATAAAAGTTTCTCATTAGGTGCTTTAATTGCTTCTGATGGGCTTGAATAACCGGGACCACAACAAGATTTATCAATTACTTCTTTATTGTTCATTATTTGTTTTTCCAAATAGGTTTTCTCTTTTCAAGAAATGCTGAAATTCCTTCTTTCGCATCCATTGCCATCATATTAACTGTCATCATTTTACTAGTGTAACTGTAAGCTTTTCTAAGTGGCATTTCTAATTGTTTATAAAAAGTTTGTTTTCCTATCTTTATTGTAAGATTTGACTTTGATGCAATTTTTTTGGCAATTTTTAAAACTTCATTATTTAACTTTGATTTAGAAAAATAATCGTTTATTAGACCAATTTCTTTTGCATAATTTGCTTTAATTGGTTCACCAGTTAACAACATCTTCATCATTGGTTTCCTATTAATCTTTCTGCTGACAGCTACCATTGGAGTACTGCAAAATAAACCTATGTTTACACCTGGAGTAGCAAATAAAGCATCTTTCGTACTATACGCTAAGTCGCAACTTGCAGCTAACTGACATCCTGCAGCGTAAGCAGCTCCATGAACTTTAGCAATTACAGGTTTTTTTCCTTCAACGATTTGAAGCATTAATTTTGAGCAAAGATCAAATAATTTTTGATATTTTTCTTTTTTCTTTAGACCTCTTACTTCTTTTAAATTATGTCCCGCACTAAATCCTTTTCCAGATCCTTCAAGGATAATTACTTTAGTTTTTTTATCTTTATCAAGTTTTTTAAACACATTAATAAGATTATTTAAATTTTTAAAAGATAAAGAGTTATAGGTTTTTGGATCATTAATTATAACTCTTGAAATATCATGGAGTTTTATAACTTTTATACTCATTAAGATTATTTAAGTTTACCTTCTTCTCTCATTTTGGCTCTTATTTTCGTAGCTGAGATTTCCTGAATTTCTTTTGAAAGTTCTATTTCTTCGATTTTATAACCCACTCCTCTTCCGTAACAGATATTTGTAATGTTAGGGACCAATATGATTTTAAATCTTCCCTCAAATTCAGGATTAAGTTTTTCTTCAATATTTTTTTTCACAGTTTCAAAATCAAATGGATTATCATCAACTCCTTGAACGTCTCTTATTTGAATACAAACTTGACCTGTTTTTTTAATAATTTCTTTGAATAACGTATAATGACCTTCGTGAAACGGTTGCCACCTTCCTAACATTTGAGCAGTTGGTTTTTTATTATCCCATTTGTAAACCATTATTTTATATCCTTGTAAATTTTTGGTGCCCAGTTTTTAGCATCTTGTGTAGTTACATGAAAGTCATACTTAGTAGGATTAATGAACATTTTATTAGTATCATCAAATCTCCCCTCTTCTATTGTATCTACCCAAATTGTATAATCTGCTGGAAATAAGCTTCTTGCAGCAGGGGTTGGACAAATAAAGTCTGCTACAACATAACTTCCATCTTTTTTCAAATCTAAAGCAAAATTCGCCATTCTTGCTGCTTGTCTTTTTCTTCCTTCTTCAGAAAAATCCCAATCATTTGCTTTTTTTCTAACTTCATCAGCATTAAGTCTTTTTGCGTTTAATAAAGGACTAAGTTCTTTTGCTAAAGTAGTCTTTCCCGATCCAGGCAATCCCATAATTAATATAATTTTCATGAACTTACTCTATATATTCCTAACCACGCATTAACATCTTTGCTAGCTATATACTTAGATTTAAAAAACTCAATCTCTGTCCATTGATTTTTTCTTTTAAGGAGTTCAATTTTCTTGTCAAAGCCATATTCGCTGTAAATTCCCTCATTTATTGTAAAACAAATAAGACCATTTTTTTTTGTTATCCTTATAAATTCCTCTAAAGCTTTAGGTTTGACATGTCCATAAGTAAAAGTACCAACACATATTACTGCATCATAATATTTATCAGGTAAATTTATAGATTTATTTAAATCAACTTTAAATAATTTTTTATAAAGATTTAAAGGGACTAAGTCTAATAATTTTTGTGAAAGATCTGCACCATGAAAATTTTGAAAACCAAATTTTTTTAGTTCTAAACCAACTAGACCCGAACCACATCCAGCGTCGTATATAAGAGCATCTTTGTTATTTTCATATTTTTTAAAGACATCAACACTTTCCTGAGGACCAGTATAGTTCCATTCAACCATATCCTTATCATACTTACCATTTTTACCCCACTCATCGTAATAATTCATTACCTCTTCAGTGGTTTTTAATTTGTAAATTGGAACTTTATTTCCCACATCTTTTTGAGCCATAATATGATTATATTACACGATTAATTTCTTTGACAGTATTTTCAAAAAATATAATGATTGTAAGATGAATTTTTCTCTAGAAATTGGCCCTAAAACAGATCTTGAAACTATTCCGAAAATAAAGAACATTTATATTACTATGCTCCCAGGAGGTGACTACAGAGAAACAGCTCAACAAGCGGTTGAGTTAGTAAAGAAAGGGTTCAATCCTATTCCTCATTTTCCAGCAAGATCAATGCAAGACGAAAAACAGCTTAAAGATTACGTTTTGAGATGTAAAGATGGAGGTGTAAAGCAAGTTTTGGTTATTGGTGGAGGAAGAGAGCCAATGGGTAAATTTGATAGTTCATTTCAACTTCTAGAAACTGGTTATTTTGAGAAGATGACTATAGGAATTGCTGGACACCCAGAGGGGAGTCCTGATATATCCGATTCAAATTTAGAAAAAGCTATGATAGATAAAAAGCCTTATGCTGACTATATTGTAACCCAATGGTTAATGGATCCTCAGCCTATCATTGATTTTATCTCTAAACAAAGCATACCAGTTCATGTGGGAATTACTGGTCCCCTAAGAATATCTAGCTTAATAAAATTTGCTAATATTGTTGGAGCAAAAAATTCCCTAAATTTTCTTAAATCTAATTTTACTAAAGCATTAGATTTATTGAAACCTAAAGACCCTAATGATTTAATTGGGAAAGTTAAATCACATACTGATTTCTTCCACATTTATACATTCGGCGGCTTGAAGGAAACTAACAAGTGGTTGAAGGAAAATAATTATGTCTAAAGAGTTTGATTACACTAAATTAAAACATACAACTTCTGTTGATCAGTCGGATCGACAAGTTCCCTACAACTTAAGACAAAGCGGACCAACCAAAGTGGAAATGCTTATTTCTACCAGGGTAAGAAAATCACCTTATTGGCATTTGTCTATGCAGGCAGGTTGTTGGAGAGCAACAGTTTATAATCGAATTTATCATCCAAGAGGATATGTAAAACCTGAAGATGGTGGTGCCATGGTTGAATATGATGCAATTGTTAATCATGTAACAATGTGGAATGTAGCAGTAGAAAGACAAATTAGAGTAAAAGGTCCTGATGCAGAAAAATTTACAGATTATGTAATAACAAGGGATGCAACTAAAATTTCACCGATGAGAGCGAGATATGTGATTTTATGTAATGCTTATGGTGGGGTTTTAAATGATCCAATACTTTTAAGAATTTCCAAAGATGAATTTTGGTTCTCGTTATCTGATTCTGATATAGGTATGTATCTTCAAGGAGTAAATGCTGATCAAAGATTTGACTGTACTGTGGAGGAAATAGATGCTTGTCCAGTTCAAATTCAAGGACCAAAATCTAAAGCTTTAATGAAAGATCTTTGTGGAGATCAAGTTGATTTCGATAATATGCCTTTTTACGGGTTAGCTGAAGTAAAAATCGGAGGAAGAAGTTGCGTGATTTCACAGTCTGGTTTTTCTGGTGAAGCTGGTTATGAAATATATTTAAGAAATGCAACATTATATGCTGAAGATATGTGGAATGCAGTTCTTGAAGCCGGAAAAAAACACAATTTAATGGTTATTGCTCCAGCACACCATAGAAGAATTCAAGCAGGAATTCTCTCTTGGGGGCAAGACATGGATCAACAGCATAACCCTTTTCAATGTAATTTAGGTTATCAAGTTTCATTATCAGGAAAAGGTGAGTGGAATAAAGAAGGTGATTACGTTGGTAAAGCTAGTCTTGAGAAAATGAAGAATGAATTAAAGGCTGGTAAAAAACCTTATAAACTTCAATTAGTTGGTCTTGAATTAGGAGGAAAGCCAATAGAAGATTATGCGCCAGATTTTTGGCTTATTTCAAATAGTGATGGAGGAGATCCAGTAGGATTTGTGACATCTCCTTGGTATCATCCTGAAAAAAAAGTTAATATCGCAATGGGATATGTTCCATTTGACGGCACCTTAAATACTAATGGTTTTCCAAAAGGTAAAATTGGAACTAAGTATAAAGTTCATTTGCCTGAAAAATATTCTAATGCGCCTGGAACACCAGTTGATGCTGTAGTTGTTGATATTCCATTTAAGGAATCTTTCAATGCTAATACGAGAGAAGTTGTAAAAGGTTAATTTTATTTTTTATTAAGATACTTGCCTTAAAACAAAATATGTCTAATGGGTTTTTAATTGCAGTTTGCATTATAATTGCAATTGCTTTAATACTCTTTCCATTAATTGTTTCTTATAAAGAGCAAAAAAATAAAAAGAAATAAATGTTTGGTGAATTTTTAAATATAATTTTTAAATCAATAAAGTTAGATAAATCTCTTTACAGTGATAACAAAAACTTTGGTGAAGCATCCATATATTTTGCTGGCCTTATAATGATTTTAGATGGAATAGCAGGAGCAGTAGCAGCTAATACTGTAATTAAAACAGCTGTAGCTATGTCTGGATTGACTGCAATTTTGACGTGGTTCATATGGGCGATATTTATTTTTGTTATTGGGGTAAAATTATTCCCTGATAAGCAAACAAAGGTTCCTTTCAAAAAAGTATTAACTTCAGTTGGTTATGCTCATGCCCCTGGTTTATTAAGATTTTTTGCTGTTACACCTGATTTAATGATACCAATAATTTTTTTAACTCAATTTTGGATCTTTGCAGCATTAATAATATCGACAAAGCAAGTATTAAATCTTAAATCCAATTTTAAATCTTTTGGAATAGTTTTTTTATCTTTTTTAATAATAGCTATTTTGTCTATTTCTTTTGTAATGAGCAGAATGAATGTTACTCCAATTAATAACATCTAAATTGGAAAAATAGTTTTTGACACTCTACAAGATTTACAAATCTTAAAACCTGTAAGAATTAAATTTTGAGAGACACTTTCATCTTTCTCTCTACATTCATCACAGATATCGTTCAAATCTTTTAAATTTTCTTCTTTTATATCTTTATTTTCTTTCATCATCTATTGAGCCAGGTAGTAAAAATTCTTACTTTAAAATATAATAAATCATATCAATATGTTTTTTGATTACTATTTATTTTATTGAAATTTTTACTTAATTTTGAAATAAAGATTATGCTTATAAAATCATGAAAAATAAAAAAAAACTTAAAGTTTCAATAGTTATGGGTAGTCAATCTGACTATAAAACCATGAAATTGACATGCAAGATCCTTAAAAAATTAGGTATTAAATTTGAAACTAAGATAATATCAGCTCATCGTACTCCCAAGAGAATGTATGAATTTGCCACCTCTGCTTTAGAAAATAATATCGAGGTTATAATAGCGGGAGCAGGAGGGAGTGCTCATCTACCTGGTATGATCTCATCTTTAACCTCTATACCAGTGTTGGGTGTTCCTATTGAAAGTAAGAAACTCAAAGGGCTTGACAGTTTGCTTTCTATCGCACAAATGCCAAAAGGAGTTCCTGTTGGTACTTTAGCTATAGGGGAGGATGGAGCATTAAATGCTGGTTTGCTTGCAGCTGCAATAATTGCGAATAGAAATCCCATAGTCAGAAGAAAATTAAATAATTGGCGTTTGTCTCAGACTTTGTCTATCAAAAAAAAACCTAAATAAAAAAAAAAAAAAAAGATGTCACAAATAAATCTTGGTATTATTGGTGGAGGTCAACTAGGAAGTATGCTCTCAACAGCTGCAAAAAAAATGAATATTAATACTACTGTTTACTGCAATGATGCAGAAGCACCAGCACAGAACTTTTGTGATGAATTTATTTTTGGTGAATATGATAACAATAAAAAAATTCTTGAGTTTGTCAATAAAGTTGACTTGGTAACTTATGAATTTGAAAATATTCCTTATGAAACTCTTAGTGAAATAAATAAACTAAAACCTGTATTACCAAAACCATCAGTAAACAGACTAATACAGCATAGATTGGCTGAAAAAGATTTTATTAATAAATTGAATATTAGAACAACAAGGTATGTTAATATAGAAAAAAAATCAGATATTGAAACTCTAGAAGATTTCCTTCCAGGAATTTTGAAAACTACAACTATGGGGTACGATGGTAAAGGTCAATACTTAATAAAAAAGATAGAAGATCTTAATTCTATCGATGTAGATTTTTCAAAAGGCTACGTACTTGAAAAATTGGTAAAATTAAAAAAAGAAATATCAGTAGTTTTAACAAGATTTGGTATTAATAGTTATGAAATATATGAACCAATAGAAAATATGCATCAAGACCAAATTTTAAAACACTCTAAAATTCCCGCAGAAATAAGTGAAAAAATATTAGATCAATCAAAAAATTGGGCTACATCAATTGCTGAAGAATTGAAATATATAGGTACATTATGTGTTGAATTTTTTATTGATAGAAATGAAAATTTATATGTAAACGAAATTGCACCTAGAGTTCATAATTCTGGGCATCTTACTATTAATGCTTACAACATTAGTCAGTTTGAAAATCATATAAGAGCAGTTTGTTCACTAGAAAAGATTCCGTTAAAAAAATTATCTAATGCAAAAATGATAAATTTAATTGGAGATCAGATAAAACCTTACAGACAAAATTTATGTTTGAATGATAATGAATTTTTCTTTGATTATTTAAAAAAAGAAATAAAAGAAAAAAGAAAAATGGGACATATAACTACTTTAATATAAATGCTAAAATCAATTGAGGGAAATTTTGATGACCCAGAAGTAAATGACTTGCTTACAAAACATTTTATTGAGTTGAGAGCCGCCTCACCAGACGGAAGTGGACACGTCTTAGATATTGCTGGTTTAAAAGCTCCATCAATAAAATTTTGGAGTTTTTGGGAACATGAAAAATTATTAGGTTGTGGTGCTTTAAAATTCTTGAATAACTATCATGGAGAATTTAAATCGATCAGAATTCATGACGATTTTAGATATAAAGGAAATGGCATAAGATTAATTGAACATTTGTCATATGAGGCAAAGAAATTAAAAATAAATAAGATAAGTATAGAAACTGGTGCAGGAAAATTTTTCGAACCAGCTAGAAAATTATTTAAGAAATGTAATTTTAAACCATGTGAACCCTTTGCTCATTATAAAGAAGACATAAATTCTATCTATTTAACGAAACCTATAAACAACAATTTGATTAAAAGTTATAATAAATCATCAATTTAGTTGACAAAACCCTCGAAATTATAAAAAAGGCTTAATTACTTAATTATAAGTAATAAATTAATAACAAATAGTAAGAAGAAAAAATATGAGTCTACAAGGAAAAGTAAAGTGGTTCAATCCGACCAAAGGTTTTGGTTTTATTGAAAGAGAAGATAAAGAAAAAGATGTGTTTGTACATGTTTCTGCTGTAAGAGATGCAGGTATGAACGGTTTAGATGAGGGTCAAGCTTTGACTTTCGATGTTGAAGATGGTCCTAAAGGTCCTTCAGCAGTTAACTTAAAAACTGCATAATTCTCACAATATCATTTATTGGCTATTTAATTTATTTGTTTATCTAATAAACAAATTATTTTCTAGCCAATAAAGTCTTGTTAAAATAATTTTTTTTTATAAAAAGATTTATAATGATTGGTATTCTTGGTGGTATGGGTACTCAAGCAGGATTAGATTTCTGCAACAAACTTGCAATTTTAAACAGAGGTAAAATTGATCAAGAATATCCATTATTTCTATTATATAATAAATCAAATATTCCTGGAAGACCGGAATCTATTGGAGTTCACACAGGTAATTTATCAAATCAAAAAAGTAAAAAAAAATATATTTTAGTTTTTGAGAGTTTATTGAAAGGTTGTAAACTTCTTCAGAAAGACAAATGTAAATTTATTGTAATTCCATGCAATACTGCTCATTATTGGTATAAAGATTTAAAAAAAAAAATTAAAATACCAATCATTAATATGCCCAAAGAAGTTTTCAAACATACAAAAAAAACTTGCAAAATAAAATCCAAGATTGGCCTCTTGGCAACAGAAGGTACTATTAAAACTGGAATTTATAATGAATTTTTTGACAAAGATTACAAACTTTTACTTACTCCAAAAGATTTACAAAAAAATTCTGTTAATAAAGCAATCAGGTTTGTTAAAATGGGAAATGTTCGTGCAGCTGAAAAATCTATTAAACCTGCTATTAACTACTTATTAAAACAAAAGTGCAAAAAAATAATATTAGGATGTACAGAACTTCCTATAGCAATATTTGCATTTAAATCATTTAAAAATATCAAGTCTTCCAAAATATTCCTAGATCCCAACCTTATCTTGGCCATTTCAGCAATGAATAAAGTAAAAAAAAATAATGCAATCTGAAGATAGGCCCTATGTCTTATTTGTAGCTGAAAAAATATATCTAGAAATTTCAAAAATAAAAAATAAAAATCCCAATTTTTCTAACATCGAGGCTATTCAATTTTTTATAGGTTCAAAAACCTATCAAAAAATTAGTAGTGGTGAATTTCATGAGGAATGGTTTGAAAATATGAGGAAAAATAATTTTATTGATAAAAAAACCAATAAAAAAATTCCTGAAGAAACTTTAAAGTTACTTAAGATACAAAAAGATATTATGGTTAAACAATTGGTTGTATTTCCAGAATTATATTATACTAAAAGTAGTTCTCCACTTAAAATTTCAAAAAGAGCCTTTGACCATCTATGGCGCATGTGTGAAAGTTATGAATTATGGTGTTTAGAGACTAATCAAAAAAATTTAATTGTTTTGAAAATTACTGATTAAATTTTTTTAAATCTAACTTTTTGCGAGTAATCTTAATTCTTTTTTCTATTAATTGTTTTAGTTCTTTATTGAAATTATTTTGATTATTTTTTTTTATAACTTCCTCTTTGACTAATGCTAAAGAACCTTTACCTGTTGTCTCTTTAATATGTTTATCAATGATAAATTGACCACTAGCTTTGAAAATATTACCTGATGAAACAACAGTAACAGCTGGTCCTATTAAAGATGTTAAATGCACAAATCCCGTTAAAAATATAAACGAAAAAGAAATTAAAAAAATTTTACAAATCTTGATAATCATTAGTCAACTCTAGGTGATTTGCTCAAATATGACAAATAAGAAATAGTCTAAAATGGGTTGAAAAAGTTGTAAATTACTTAGAATTTATAGTTTATAAAATAAGATGGTTAAAATCTTTCCATTTATATTTGTAATTCTTTGGTCTTCTGCATTTATAACTACAAAGCCTTTAATTGATAACAGTGATCCTTTTGCAGCATTAGCATTTAGATTTTTTATTGTTTCATTAGGTTTTTATTTTTTTTCAGTTTTTAAGAAACAAAATATTTTTATTAATAAAAAAAATATTATTGAGTCATTATTCAGCGGTGTTCTATTTCATGGAATTTACTTAGGGGGAGTTTTTTATTCGATTTCTAATGGAATGCCAACAGCAATTGCAGCTTTAATAGTTACACTTCAACCAATTTTAACAAATATTTTAAGTGGTCCAATTCTTGGGGAAAAAGTTTCATCGAAACAATGGTGGGGAGTTTTATTAGGTTTTGCCGGTGCTACAATGGTGATAGGTTTTGAAGTAGGTTCTAACATTCCTTTAGAAGGACTTATAGCAACTTTAATTTCATTACTTGCGATTACAATTTCTACTATTTGGCAAAAAAAATTAAGTAAAAATTTACCTTTACCAGTAAGTAATATGTACCAAGCTATAGGAGGTTTTGCTTTTCATTTACTTATAATTATTCTGATTGTTGAGCCTTATATAAACTTTACCACATCATTCATATTTGCAATGAGTCACCAAATATTTTTGGTATCTTTTGGTGCTTTTACAATCTTGATGTATTTAATTAAAAAAAATTCTGCCAGCAAAACGGTATCAATATTTTTTTTAATTCCTCCAACCTCTGCTTTCATAGCTTGGCTTTTTCTTAATGAAAAACTTACAAATTTTGATTTATGTGGTTTTGTTATAGCCTCTATAGGAGTCTACATAGCAACTAGAGGTAGTAAAAATAATAAATCATAATAACTCAAACCAGATTCTATAGTTTTTTAATCGTCTAATCATAAAATACTTTGTGTAAACTTGTGGTAGGAAATTATTTTACTTTAATACTTAATAAAAGTGCATTCAATCAAATGAAAAAAATATAAGTGTTTAATATTTTTAATATTTAATTATTAGATATTTCCAAAGCCTTTAAAAAGAGATACTAATCTTTCTTTTTAATTAATAAAAGGAATGTAATGGCCAAGTTTAAATCGGATATAGAAATAGCCAGAAAAGCTAAAATGAGTCCAATCAATAAAATTTTAGCCAAAATCAAAATACCCGACAAAAGTAGTGCATTTAGTCCTATGGGTAGACATATTGCTAAGATAAATTTTGATTTTCTCAATAAACTTAAAAAAAAAAAGAATGGTAATCTTATTTTAGTTACAGCTATAACTCCTACACCAGCGGGAGAAGGTAAAACCACTACATCTGTTGGTTTAAGTGATGGACTAAATAAGATTGGAAAAAAATCTATAGTTTGTTTAAGGGAGCCTAGTTTAGGCCCATCTTTTGGAATGAAAGGTGGGGCGGCTGGAGGAGGTTATGCTCAAGTAGTTCCCATGGAACAAATAAATCTTCACTTCACAGGTGATTTTCATGCAATTACATCAGCCCATAACTTATTATCTGCAATGATTGATAATCACATATATTGGGGAAACAGGCTCAACATAGATGAGAATAAAATTGTTTGGAAAAGAGTGATGGATATGAATGATCGGGCTTTAAGATTCATAGATATAAATACAAATGGAGTAGCGAAAGATTTTAAAAGAGTAGATGGTTTTGATATTACCGTAGCATCTGAAGTGATGGCAATTTTTTGTCTCTCCAATGATCTTGATGATTTAGAAAAAAAAATTGGAAATATCACTATTGCATACAATAAAGAAGGAAGACCCTTATATGCAAAAGATCTTAATGCGAACGGTCCAATGACTGTTTTGTTAAAAGAGGCAATAAGACCTAATGTAACTCAAAGTCTAGAGAATAATCCTGCAATAATCCATGGCGGTCCATTTGCAAATATTGCCCATGGGTGTAATTCCGTTATAGCTACTAAAACAGCATTAAAACTATCTGATTATGTCGTTACTGAAGCAGGTTTTGGTGCAGATCTTGGAGCAGAAAAATTTTTAAATATCAAATGTAGAAAAGCAGGTTTGATACCAAAATGTGTAGTAATTGTTGCTACTATAAGAGCCCTTAAAATGCACGGGGGTATCGAAAAAGATAATTTAAAAAAAGAAAATGTTGGTGCATTAAAAAAAGGATTAATTAATTTAAAGCGTCACATTGAAAATATAAAAAAATTTGGCCTACAACCAATTGTAGCTATAAATCATTTTGAATTAGATACAAATAAAGAAATCAAGACAGTTTTTAACTTTTGTAAAGATATTAAAGTTGAAGTAAGTGAATGTAAACATTGGGCAAAAGGTGGGAAAGGTACGATAGACCTTGCAAAAAAAATTGTTAAGATTTGTAAAAAGAAAAAAAATAAAAGTACCTTTAAATTTCTTTATAAAGATAATCTCAAATTGTGGGATAAAATTAGTTTAATTGCTAAAGAAATCTATAGAGCTGACAAAATTACAGCCAACGAAGACGTTAAAGAAAAGCTTAAATTTTTTGAAAATAATGGACATGGACATTTACCAGTATGTATTGCTAAAACACAATATAGTTTCTCAACAGATCCAAAACTTAAGGGTGCGCCTATAAACCATGAAATTCCAATTCGAGAAGTAAGGTTATCATCTGGTGCAGAATTTATTGTTGCTATTTGTGGATCAATTATGACGATGCCAGGTTTACCAAGAGTCCCCGCAGCAAACTCAATTAAAATTAATAAAAAAGGTGAAACTGAAGGATTATTTTAATTCGATATATTTAACCAATTTTCTAACTCCCTCATTCTATCATCTTTATTAGAAATCTTATTTTCTTCTTCTATCATTTTAACATGAGAATCAATTTCTGACTGACCAGAAAAAGTTCTTTTTTCAAGAAGTCTTTCTTTTCTAAAATGGATTAAACTTATCATTTTTGAATATGTTATTTCTGGATGGTATTGGATTCCCCAAATATTACTTATCCCAGCATTAAAGTATATACCCATCACTTTATTGATTGAATTAGATGAAAGTAGTGTTGATCCTTTTGGTAAATTAACAACCTCATCAAAGTTAAAAGCTGGTGTATTAAAGTTTTGTTTTTTATTTTTATATATGGGGTGCTTTAATCCATTTTGATTTATTTCAATATTATGTGCAATTCCTCTGTGTGCACCTTTAGAACTTTTTTTTACTTCACCTCCAGCTACAGTAACAGCAACTTGCATGCCCCAACAAATTGCAAAAATATTTTTAATATTTTCTTGGCACTTTTTCATAAAATCTAATTGTCTTCTAATTTCAGGAGTATTGTTGTAAATATTCAAACTACTGCCACCCCAGATTAGACCGTCATATTTTTTTAGTTCATTAGTGATTTTAGATATGTTTTGATCAGATGAGGGATTCACAACATCAATTTCTAATTGATTAGTAAAATGACTAATGCTATCTTTTAAACTTTCTGTGTGTGTTTTAATTCCACCATTAGCAAAGCTTTGATTTTCTTCCTTCAAATTTCCTTCAACAATAAGAATTTTTTTCATAAATTTAAGATTTGATCAGTGCCTTAGGTTTAATAATTTATTTAGATACAAACAATTAAAATTGAATAAAAAAGGATCAATTTTACAATCGAGGGTTGATTTAATTTTTTATGAGAACAAATTACTAATTGCGGAATCTATTTCTATGTAGTTAGATCATAGCAGATAAGAATGTTTAACATAAGAATAATAATGGAGGGAAAATGTTAACAAAAATGTTAAAGAGGCTAACTTCTACTCTTACAGTAGTCGTAGCTTTATTTTCTTCACTCGCTTTACCTCAGAATGTATTTAGTGCTGAAACACAATACTTTCCAATAGCAAGTAGCCGTGTCGGACCTTACTCAGCAATGGGTACTGGTTACTACGGTGCGCAAATTGATTACTTGAACTATGTCAATATGACAGGTGGTGTGAATGGAGTAATGCTTACTTGGCAAGAATGTGAAACTGAATATAACGCTGTGAAAACAGTTGAGTGTTATCAAAGGTTATTAGAAAAAGATGGTCAAAGAATTGTGGTCTTTGATACTTTAGGAACACCAGGAGCATACGCAGTTATTAACCGAATGGCTAAAGACAATGTTGTTTTAGCTCAATATGGTTATGGAAGAACTGACGGTGCTGATGGAAGAGTATGGCCTTGGGTATTTAACGCTGCAAGTCACTACTGGTCACAAATCGCTGTTAAATTAAAATTTATGGCGCAGATCGAGGGCGGAATTGATAAAATGAAGGGCAAGAAAATTGTTCACCTTCATATTGACTCTGCTTACGGTAGAGAGCCATTACCAGCAATGAGAAAAATTTGTAATGACTGGGGAGTTGAGTTGATTGAAATATCAATCCCACCTCCAGGTCTTGAACAACAATCTCAGTGGCTGCAAATCAGAAAAGAAAAACCTGACTGGGTTACTTTCTGGGGAGCGGGTTCTGGAATGAATTCAACAGCAATGACTAATGCTGCTAGAATTAATTTCCCAAGAGATAGAATGATGTACGTAACATTTGGTGCTGCCGAAGAGGATATGTATCCAGCAGGTGATGCAGCTAAGGGAACTTATGCTGTTGCTAATGCTTTACCAGGAGAATATCCATTAGTTAAAAACATCAAAGATAAAGTATATGGTAGTGGAAAAGGTAACTTAGCTGATCCAAATAGGATTGGTTCAGTTTATTGGAACAGAGGACTAGGTGCTGCTGTAATGTGGATTGAGGGCTTAAGAAATGCTCAAAAAATGCACAACAAAGTTGGTAAGGCAGTTACTGGTGCTGAGTTTAGAGATGGTTACGAAGCTATCAACATGAATGAAGCAAGAATGAAAGAGTTAGGTATTGACGGAATGTTAGCTCCATTCGCTATTTCATGTGCCAATCATGAAGGTGCTGGTAAATTTGCTGTAATGCAGTGGGATGGAACTAAATTCAATCAGGTAACTGGTTGGGAAGCTCCAGGTGACCCTGCGTTTATTAGAGGTCTTGTTGAGGCATCTGCAGCAAAATTTGCTAAAGAAAACAACATTACACCAAAAAAATGTGGTTAATTAATTTAGAGATAAATTAATACTAATCTGAGGGGGTGTTTAAATAATGTAATTATTTAAACTCCCCCTTTAAATAAAATTTAATTTAATATAAAAGAAAGCTTAATGAGTAACAGTTCAGCAAACATTCTAGACATCAAAAATATTGAGGTCAGATATGATGATGTTATTTTAGCTTTACACGATGTATCTTTGAAAGTTCCTAAAGGAAAAGTAGTTGCATTATTAGGAGCAAATGGAGCAGGTAAAAGTACTACACTAAAAGCAGTTTCAACCATGCTAGCTTCAGAAAGAGGTAAAGTCACAAATGGTTCAATTGAATATGATGGAAATTCAATAGATAAACAAACTCCTTCACAAATGGTTGGGCTCGGAATGGTCCAAGTGTTAGAAGGTAGAAGATGTTTTGGTCACCTTACTGTAGAGGAAAATATAATTTCAGGGGCATACTCAAGAAAATTATCTAAAAGTGATATTAATCAAGAATTAGAGAAAATTTATACTTATTTTATAAGACTTAAAGAAAGAAGAAAAAGTCAAGCAGCATTCACTTCGGGTGGAGAGCAACAAATGATAGCAGTTGCAAGAGCCATGATGGCTAAACCAAAAATGTTACTATTGGATGAGCCAACAATGGGTCTAGCACCTCAGTTAGTTGCTGAGATTTTTAATATTGTAAAAGAATTAAATACAAAAGAGGGTGTTAGTATTTTACTTGCTGAGCAAAACACTAATGTTGCACTAAAAAATTCAGATTATGGCTATATCATTGAGACCGGTAGAGTTATGTTAGATGGTACTGCAGAAAGTTTATTAAATGATGATAAAGTAAAAGAATTGTATTTAGGAATTTCAAAGAAAGGTAGAAAAAATTTTAGAGATGTTCTTAAGGAAGAAAGTTTAACAAAAAGAAGTAATTAAAGATGGAATACGAAAGAAAATTTAAGATAGGAAAACCAATATTAGAGGTAAATAATATATCTCTCTCTTTTGGTGGTGTTAAGGCAATAACAGATACATCTTTCAATGTACTTGAGCACGAAGTTAGAGCAATAATTGGACCTAATGGAGCTGGAAAAAGCTCAATGTTAAATTGCATCAATGGAATTTATAAGCCTCAACAAGGAACTGTTTCGTTTAGGGGACAACAAATAACTAATATCACTCCAAATATTATGGCTCAAATGGGTTTATCTAGAACTTTTCAAAACTTAGCTCTTTTTAAAAGAATGTCAGTTTTAGACAATATTTTAGTTGGCAGAAAACTTCACACAAAAACAAATTTTCTTGAGGTCGCTTTACAACTTCCTAAAGTAAAAAAAGAGGAGAAGTTAAATAGGGATAGATCTGAAGAGATAATCAGTTTTTTAGAGATTGAAGATATTAAAGATACACCAGTTGGAAAACTTCCTTATGGATTACAGAAGAAAGTAGAATTAGGTCGTGCTCTTGCAACAGATTCTACAATAATTTTATTAGATGAGCCTATGGCTGGTATGAATGTTGAGGAAAAAAGAGACATGTGTAGATTTATTTTAAAAGTTAATGATGAACTAGGTACAACTATGGTACTTATTGAGCATGATATGGGAGTAGTTATGGATATATCAGACAGAGTGGTTGTGCTTGATTATGGTAAAGTTATTGGTGATGGTACACCTGATGAAGTTAGATCAAATCAAAAAGTAATAGACGCTTATTTAGGAGTAGAGCACTAGGATAAACATATGGTTGATGAATTATTATTTTTCATGGAAGTTGTGGTTGGCGGTTTGCTTGCTGGTACGATGTACTCTCTAGTCGCTTTAGGATTTGTATTAATTTTTAAAGCCTCAGCAACGTTTAACTTCTCACAAGGGGCTATGGTTTTCTTCTCAGTGCTTGCCTTTTGTGGTTTCATGCAAGATTTTAATATACCTTTTGTGCTTGCATTTATTTTGGCTGCTCTTTTGATGGTAGTGGTTGGTTTATGTACTGAAAGATTAGTTTTAAGACCTCTGATGAATGCTAGCGAAGACACAGTACTAATGGCTACAATCGGTCTAGGGTATGTTTTAGAAGGACTTGCTCAAGCAGCATGGGGAGTAGAAGTAAGAAGACTAGATTTAGGTATTGGAGACTTTCCAGTACCGTGGATCGCTGATAATTTAAAACTATTTATTAGTGCGCTTGATATTTTTGCAGGATTAGTGGCAGCTTTAATGATTATTGGTTTATTTCTTTTATTCAAATATACAAAAATTGGTCTCGGTTTGAGAGCTGTAGCAGATGATGCGGGTGCTGCTAGTTCAATAGGTATACCTTTAAAACATATTATGTTATTAGTTTGGTCAGCTGCCGGAGTTGTAGCTTTAGTCGCTGGGTGTATGTGGGGTGCAAGAGCTGGTGTTCAATTTGCTCTAGTTGATTTAGCATTAAAAGCTTTACCAGTCTTAATTATAGGTGGTTTCTCATCTATTCCAGGTGCAATTGTAGGTGGCTTAATTATTGGTGCAACAGAAAAAGTATTAGAAGTTTATATTGGACCATTTTTTGGAGGAGCAATTGAGGGGTGGGCTCCTTACGTATTAGCAATATTCTTTTTATTATATAGACCAGAAGGTTTATTTGGAGAAAAAATCATCAGGAGAGTTTAATTTATGAAACCAGTTTTTATGACTTACACAAAAAAAGACCTAATTAACTTAGCTGTTTGTATGGTTCTAAGTGTATTAGTAATACCAACATTTATTAAAACAGAATATTGGTACACCTCCATATTAATTCCTTGGCTTTGCTTAGCCTTAGCTACAATTGGACAACAAGTTGTTATGGGTTATACGGGACAATTAGCTTTAGGAGCAGCTGGCTTTATGGCTGCTGGTGCTTTTGCAATGTTTAACCTTATTTTGCGAGTGCCTGACCTTGGTTTCGTAGGCTCACTAATAGTGTCAGGTTTGATTGCAGCAGCTTTTGGAATTTTGTTTGGTCTACCAAGTTTAAAAGTAAGAGGAATTT
Organism: uncultured Pelagibacteraceae bacterium; assembly: GCA_902515205.1. GTDB lineage: Bacteria > Pseudomonadota > Alphaproteobacteria > Pelagibacterales > Pelagibacteraceae > Pelagibacter. The sequence continues at coordinate 27,226 of CABXTU010000001.1, forward strand.
ATCTGATGGTGGCAACTCTAGCTTCACAGTTTTTTATCATATGGATGATAGATAAATTTGGTTGGTTTAAAAACTACGACTCATCAGGAATTATTACTGCCCAAGACATAGTTATCTTAGGAAAACCATTCACAACTCCATTAGCGATGTATTTTGTATGTTTGGCTGTAACCACAGTTTTAACTTTATTGGCTATGAACATGGCTAGAGGTAGCACAGGCAGGAATTGGATGGCAGTCAGAGACATGGATATCGCTGCAGAGTCAATGGGAGTTTCATTATTAAGAACCAAAGTTCAGGCATTTGCAATAAGTGCGTTTTATTGTGGTGTAGCTGGTGCTCTTTTTGCATTTTGTTATCTTAAATCTCTTGAGCCAGTCGCTTTTGATATTAAATTATCTTTTAAAATATTATTTATGTGTATCTTAGGTGGACTTGGGACAATTAATGGTGCTTTTATAGGAGCAGCATTTATTTTACTTTTTCCAGTTCTTTTAAATGCTATAGGGAATAACGTATTTCACGGCGCTATTGATGCTACAATTATTTCATCAATTGAACAGGTAATATTTGGCGGTTTAATGATTATATTTATGATTTACGAACCATTGGGGATGGCAAAGTTATGGGAAAATTTAAAACAAAAATTTCGCTCTAAACTAACATCTTCGAATCTTAAAAATTTAAAATCTCCTTTGAGTAAAAAATCTTGATTAGTGGATAAAAAAAAACTAATCATTGCGCTTTTAATAGGTATCATAATTGGTTTTCTAGTAGAAAATAATTTTCTAATTTTTTAAAAAAATTAAACTTTTTTGTTATGTATAATTATCTTTAACAAATGATACATAAGTGGAATTTTTTTTTTATCAATCTTTCTTAAGATATAAGGGGCGATTTCTCTAGCAAGTTGCTCACCCTCTATAGTATCTCTGGGCATAAACTTTCTTTTTGCTGCTGCAAACGTAAAACCTTTACCAAGAAAATCTCCCATTTTACTATTTCTTCCACCTATAGCACTCACGTATAAATCACCAATACCTGCTAGCCCTAATATTGTTGACGCGTCTCCTTTAAAATATTTGATTAAAAATTTCATCTCATTCACACTTTTTTGAAATAAATCTGACTCTGCATTTAAATTTTGACCGGTACCAATAACCATTGCGTATATATTTTTAATTGCTGAACTAATTTCAATACCAATAACATCCTTTGAAAATTCAGTTAAATAATACTTGGTAGATATAAGTTTTCCGATCCATTTAGCTATTTCAATATTTTTATTAGCAATAACCACGCTGGTTTTATTTTTTTTGGCCAATTCTTTAGCTAAACATGGTCCTTTTAAGACTGACACATTGGTTACATTATAATTATTTTTTAACAAATCTGAAATTGTTAGAAGATTTTTCTTATTTTTATCATATTTTAATCCTTTAGTAAGAACTAGTAATGGGGTTTTAACGCTTAAATCTTTTAATTCTTTTCCTATAAAATCTATGCCAGCAAGACTTAATGCAATTACAATTAAGTCGTATTTTTTTTTGAATATATCTTTTGAATAATTTGTAAATTTTAATTTTACTGGAAGATTGAGTTTTAAAGAAGAATGAAACTTTTTCTTTGAAGATAGGTTTTTAATAAAAGTTTTATTATATGGCTCTGTAATAGTAACAAGATTATTATTTTCTAAACATGGAATTGAAAAAGCAGAGCCCATAGCGCCACCACCAATGATTAATATTTTACTCATATAATTTATTTAAATTTTACAATTATAAAAATTTCAACTAATACTTGAGCGAATCTTAACATAGAATTTCTAAATATAAAATTACTTATAATTTATATTAATATAGGTTTATTTATAGTTTGAATATAAAAAAATTTATCGTTAATGATAATCTAATTTTAGCTTAAAATTTAAAATGCAAAATCGTAAATTTAAATACTCTAAATTTTTATTAAATAAAAATTATAATTTTAGAAGAGAATATGTTTTAAAATACTTATCATCAAATTTATTAATTGATGCTTATAAAAGTATATCAAAATGGAAAGGCTACCGTCCTACCCCGTTGTTACATTTAAACAAATTAAATAAGGATTTAAAACTTAATAATATATTTTACAAAGATGAGTCAAAAAGATTTCACTTAAAATCTTTCAAAGCTTTAGGTGGTGCATACGCTGTAGAAAAAATCTCAAAAAAAAAGAATAAAATAACCGTGTCATCTGCTACTGCTGGAAACCACGGAAAATCTGTCGCCTGGGGAGCAAAAAGATTAAAATTAAAATGTAAAATTTTTGTCAGTCAACATGTAAGTAAATCGAGAGTGGATGAGATAAAAAAATTTGGTGCTGAGGTGATAAGAGTTAAAGGAAATTATGAAGATTCGTTAAAAAGATGTAAGATATTATCAAAAAAAAATAATTGGAGGATTATACAAGATGTTTCAACAAAAAATTACAAATATGTCCCCCAACTTACTATGGCAGGTTATTCTATTTTAATTAGGGAAATCTCTAAACAAACTAATCAATATATCACTCATATATTCCTTCAGGCCGGTGTAGGTGGATTGGCTGCTGGCTTAGTTGCTGGAGTGGCAAAATACTTTAAGAGAATTCCAAAAATAATAATTGTGGAGCCAGATAGAGCCGATTGTGTTCTTCAAAGTATAAAAAGTAAAAAATTAAAAAAGATAAAAATTAAAAATGAAAGTATCATGGGTGGGATGTCATGTAATGAGATGTCTCTTGTACCATGGAAAATATTAAAAAAAGCAACTAATTGTTGTGTTTCAGTTTCTGATAGAAATGTAGCATTAACAGTAGCCAACTTAAAAGATAAGAAATTTAGTAAAACCTCAATTATAGGTGGTGAGTGTGCAACACCTGGAATTATGGCTTTAATCGGGATATGTAACAATGAAAAAACCAGAAAATTAATCAATCTTAACCAAAATTCAAACGTATTAGTTATTGGATGCGAAGGAAATGCAGATATAAAACTTTACAAACAACTGCTATCTAGGGGAAGAAGATAAAAAATTTATATGACAAAAAATGCGATTACGTGGATTAGAGAAGACTTTAGAATTGAAAATAATCCTGCGCTTTCTTACGCAACTCAAAATCATGAAAATGTGCTCGCTTTGTATATTTATAACAAAAATGACTTTGATAACAAAAGAGAAGCTCAAAAATGGTGGCTTTCAAAATCTCTTGAAATATTTAGATCTGAATTATCTAAATACAAAATCAATCTTCAGATACTAGCAGGAGATGAGCTTGATATCTTTTCAAAAATTAAAAAAAAAGATAATTATTCAATATATTGGAATAAGATTTATGAACCAGACGTAATAGAAAAAGGAAAAAAAATTAGAGATATTTTCCTTAAAAATGAAATTGAATTTAAATATTTCAAAGGGAATATTTTAAATGAATTTCAAGAGATAACTAAAAACGATGGAACGCCCTTTAAAGTATTTACTCCATTCTGGAAAAATGCTGAACAAAAATATTTGAGCTTACCCCCAAGTAAAAATTATTTAATAAAAAAAAAAATAAAAACTCTGTCTTTTTTTAAAAACTGTATAGAACCAAAAGATGTTCTTCCTAAAAATAATTGGTATAAAAAATTCGAAAATTATTGGAAAGTTTCTGAAAATGAGACGAAAAAAATACTTAGTAATTTAATAAACGATAAATTAAAAGATTATGGGTCTGCTAGAGATTATCCATCTATTGAAGGAACATCAAAATTATCTCCATACATTAAACATGGACAAATTCATGTTAGTACAATTTGGAAAAAATGTAGTCAGATTAAATCTAAAGGAATTGGTTATAGAAAATATGTCAATGAATTAGGTTGGCGTGAGTTTTCTCATAGTTTAATTAATTATTTTCCAGAATTTTTAAAAGGAAACTATAGGAAAGAATTTGATAAATTTCCTTGGATAAAAAATGATAAGTTTTTAAAAGCATGGAAGTCAGGTATGACAGGTTATCCTATTGTAGATGCGGGAATGAGAGAGCTTTATGAAACTGGTTGGATGCATAATAGAATAAGAATGGTTGTGGGTTCCTTTTTAGTCAAACACTTAAGAATAAATTGGACTGAAGGTGAAAAACATTTTAGAAATTGTTTATTAGATTTTAATAAAGCAAATAATGTAGCTCAATGGCAATGGGTTGCAGGATGTGGCGCAGATGCAGCTCCATACTTCAGAATATTTAACCCTATTCTTCAAGGAGAAAAGTTTGATAAGGAGGGTTTATATGTAAAAAAATGGGTACCTGAGTTAGATAAAGTTCCACAAAAATTTATTCATAAACCTTGGGAAATGGAGTTAAAATATCAGCAAGCGATAAATACAATAGTTGGAAAGGATTATCCAAAACCAATAGTAATACATGAGGAAGCACGTGCCTCAGCTTTAAAAGCTTTTAAAACATTAAGTAAAAATTAAGTTTCCCCTAAAAAATGATGAATTATTGTCCTAGTTTGCGGTTTTAATCTGTGTTCAAACAAATAGATTCCTTGCCAAACACCGAGTAATAATTTACCGTTTTCAACACTTAGGGATATTTGATTATTTGTTAAACTTGCCTTTATGTGTGCAGGCATATCGTCTTTACCCTCCGTTGTATGAACATACAATTTGTTATCCATAGGTGCTAAATTATTATAATAATTCATTAAATCGGTCTGAACATCTGGATCCGCGTTTTCTTGAATTATTAAAGAAGCACTGGTATGTTGAATACTTAAATTTAGTATACCATTTTTGAATTTATTTTTTTTTATCCAATTGATTGTTTGATCTGTAAATTCATATAATTTTTGTCCACTAGTATTTATTTTAAAATTTAAAAACTTTTGTATCATAAATTAAAATTTGATGATGTTAATTCATAAAGGCGGCTTATTGTACGTTGAAATGGTTCTTTTAATGATATTGAGGAATTAAATTTATCTAAATTTTTTTCACTGGTGACCGCAATAGGTACCTTTTTATCATAGATTATATCTATTAAAGTTATAAACCTTTGTTGTTGGTTGGAATTTATATCATTAAATTGTGGTATCTTATCGATAACGATAAATTTTGAAACTTTGATTATTTCTAAATAATCTTCAGCACCTAAATTTTTATCACATAAATCCTCAAAAGAAAATCTTACAACACCATCATAAAATTCCTTAATTTTAAAGTCTCTACCTTTGATATTAAGTGTCTTATTTGTTTTTTTTTTATCTTTTGAAATTATTCTAAAAAATTTGTTAATCTTAAAATTTGTTTCTTGGTTTAAAGGAAAAAAATACCTGTTATTTTGATTATTCGGAGTTTTTCTATAATCATCTTCTATTAAGAGTTCATGCTCAACTGTCTTTTCCTTCATTATTTTAATGAATGGTTTAAATTGGTCTCTTTGAAGACCATCTTTATATAAATCAGATATCATAATATTCGAAGTGATAATAATTTTTATTTTTTCATTAAATATCTTATCAAATAACTTACCTAATATCATAGCATCTACTATATTAGTCACTTGGAACTCATCGAAATAAATTAATGAAACTTTTGATTTAAGATTTTTCACGAATAGATTAACTATATTTTCATCCCCTTGATTTTTGTTTTCATGGACAAAATTGTGAAAATTTAACATAAACTCATTAAAATGAAGTCGTAATTTTTTCTGAGGAATATGATTATAAAAAAAATCTAAAATCATTGTTTTACCAACACCAACACTCCCGTAAAGATAAAAACCTTTTTTTATATTGTTTTTCTTAAAAAAATTAAAAATAGATAGACTGAAATGCTGATCATAAAAATCTTGCAGTCTCTGAATTGTTAAAATCTGATTTTGATTAAAATCCAAATTTTTTGAATTACAAAACAACTTAAATTTTTCCTTAAGATTTTTTGGCATCAATCTTTTTTGATTCTAAAATCAATACCATATTCTGATCTCGGACCTTTTCGTAAACCAAAAGGACCAGAAATAAAAATTGTTAGTGGCCTTGTGCCAGGCTTGAGATCAACTCTATGTAAGTTATTTGCTGATCTAAAACCGATGTAACCTGGGGGTCGCCAATACCTACCTGATTTCAATGTTTCCCAATATCCTCCTCTCAATATTATAGTTATATAAGGAAATGTGTGATTATGAACACCCTCTCCGTGGTCATCGGCTAACATTTCATGTATTAATATATTAAATGGGAACCATTTGGGACGATGTCTCATAAGAACATAATATCTATTCATCCAAGGCTTTGCTTCTTTATATTTTGGGTGCGAAGGTCCTCGATCTAAGACGACTTTTTTTCTACCTATTCTCTCCAGAAACTTTAGCAACATTAATTTATTTTAATAATAGCATTATCTTTTACTAAAAATAAATCTTTATTTTGAACAAAAGGTTTGGATATTTTCTCATTATCAATTTTTAAAGTTGACTTAGCCTCGCCTGTATAAATATCAATTACAATTAATCTACCAGTGCTAGTTGATAAATAAATATTATTTAATCCAACGATAAATCCCGTAGGTTTAATTTTATTCCTTTTTTTCGGCTTAAAATTTTTAAATACATCGGTAACTCTAATTATATTACCAGTATTTTTTTCTATAATTACTAAGTAACCTTCTAAAGAAATTGAAAAAAGATAGTTATCCACAAGAGTGGATCTAAGATTTGAATTTACTTTATTTTCCCAATTAAAACTTCCTGTTTTTATGTCTATTGAGAAAAATTGATTATTATTATTTGAAAAAAAAAGAGAATTCTCATCAGTTATTATATCTGAAGTTTGCAGTGAAAAAGCAGATTCGTAAATCAAGCTACTTTGCGTTGGTAATTGCCATACTAACTCACCTTTATTTAGGTCTACTGCACTAATATCTCCTATTGAATTATTAAAATAAATTATTTCATCAACGATAACCATTGAAAGTTTTTTTTGTGATCTAATTAAAGAATTTTCAGTTTTAATATTCCAAAGTTCATTTCCATTTTTAAGTGAAAAACATCTTAAAGTATTAGAATAATCAATTACAAAAAAATAATCTTCATAAATTTTTATCTGTGAATTAAATGGTGCTAAATTGTTTTTAGACCAAATTAGATCTCCTGTATCAATATCTATCATATAATATTTTGCAATATTATCAGCAATTATAATATTTTTATTATTATTCACTATTTGAAGAATTGGTTTTAATTTTTTTTCAGATTTTGAATAATGGTTTTTTTTCCAAATTAATTTGGATTGATCATTAAATTTTAAAATTGATCCTTTGTTATCGAAAAATATAACGTCATTATTATGAAAAGCTATTTCAGGTTGCTGTTGATGAAAATTTTTTATTTTTGAAAATTTATACCTTGAGGTTTTTCTTAATTCCCCATCAAAATTTAATCGACTATTATTGTTAAAATAATTATTTATATTAGTACGATTAGTTGTTTTTGATTTAAGTCTTATTCTTAAACTAGAATTAAACTCTTTTTTTAATGCTTCTTCTTCTGGAAAAATTTCTTGATAATTAGTTTTTTCTTTTTTATTTTTTACAATTTCAGTATTTGTCCAGAATTTCGAATTTTTATTAAACGAACATCCAGAAAGTAAAAATAGAAATAAAAATAAAAATAAATTTTTAATCACTTAAATCTCTATTTAGTCTTTTTTGTGATTCTTTAATTATATCTATATTTGCATTTTCTGTAACTAATATTTGATTAAAAAATTCCTTAGATTTTTGTTTTTCATCTTTAGAATAAAAAAATTCAGCTAATAAGTATAAAGCGTGAGATTTCCATATACTTTTAGAATTTATTAAAGGACTCAAGATATCTAGTAGTTCTTTTTCTCCAATTAAATCAGCATTATAAAGTGCTTTTTTATATATAACTAAATTCTTAATTTCTTCTTCAAGGGATGTTTTGTTTATCAAAATGTCAAATAATTCGTTAGCTTCTTTTTGACTTTCGATCAAATTGTTATCTATGAGAAAGTATAAAGCTAATGGTGAGTATGTGCTATCTTTGTCTTTAATAATCTCTTTCAATAACTGAAAAGTTTTATTTTTTTCTAAATTATTATGATCTAAAATTATGCTATTGTATTTTTCTGAAACGTTTTCTTGATCTGATTCTTTATAAATTTGAAAGGAATAGATACCTAATATAATAATTACTATACAAGAAACTACAAAAATTATTTTTTTTTTATTATCAATTAAAAATTTCTTAATTTTTTCATTTCTTGTTTTCTCATTGATAATAGTTACTTCTTCATCCATTGTTAGATCATATTTCTTAAAACATACTGTAGTATTCCACCATGTTTATAATACTCTAATTCATTTTTTGTATCTATTCTACACAAAGTTTCCACCGTTTTTGTATCTCCAGATAAATATTTCATTTCTAATTTAATTTTATCAGAAGGGTCAATACCCTTTTCAATATCAACAACGCTAATCAATTCTGATCCAACTAAATTTAAATTTTTTCGATTCATATTTTCTAAAAATTGTAAGGGTAAAATTCCCATACCAATTAAATTGGATCTATGTATTCTCTCAAAACTTTCTGCTATAACAACTTTTACACCTAATAATTTGGTTCCTTTCGCAGCCCAATCCCTTGATGATCCTGTGCCATATTCTTTCCCACCAATAACGACAAGATCAGTACCTCTTTTCTTATATTCAACTACAGCATTATAAATTGGCATCACTTTTTCTTCGGGATATAATTTTGTATATCCTCCCTCTGTACCTGGAGCCATTTCGTTTCTAATCCTGATATTTGCAAAAGTACCTCTCATCATTACTTCATGATTGCCTCTTCTAGAACCATATGAATTATAGTCTTTGGGTAGAATTTGATAATTCATAAAATACTCACCAGTTGGACTTTCTTTTTGAATACTCCCAGCTGGAGAAATATGATCTGTAGTAACCATATCTCCTAGGATTAATAATGGTCTAGCATCTTTTATTTTTGTAAAACCTTCTGGTTGATCAGGTAAATTATCAAAAAAAGGTGGCTTTTTTACATAGGTCGAATTTTCTTGCCAATTATAGATACTATTTCTTTCAGTTTCTATTTCTTGCCATTGTTTTGGTCCCTCTGAAACATTTGAATATCTTTTAATAAACATGTCTGCGTTTAAAGATGATTTAAGTGTATCTTCAATTTCTTGGTTGCTAGGCCAAATGTCTTTTAAATAAATGTCATTACCTTTTTTATCTTTTCCTAATGAGTCCTTATATAAATCAAATTCCATATGACCAGCTAAGGCGTACGCTACAACTAATGGAGGAGATGCTAAATAATTTGCTTTTATGTGTGGTGAAATTCTTCCTTCAAAATTTCTATTACCTGACAATACTGAAACTGCATAAATATTTTCTTTTTGTATTGCCTCAACAATATTGTCTGCCAAAGGACCAGAATTTCCAATACAAGTAGTACAACCATACCCCACAAGATTAAATCCAAGTTCATCTAAATAAGTATTTAAACCAGCTTTTTCTAAATAATCTGTTACGACTTGTGAGCCTGGAGCTAAGGATGTTTTTACCCATGGTTTAACTTTTAAGCCCAATTCGATTGCTTTCTTTGCTAATAGACCAGCACCAATTAGTACATTGGGATTAGAAGTATTCGTACAAGAGGTAATCGCTGCAATTAATATTGATCCATCTTTAATTTCATATTCGGTATTTGATACCTTCGAAGTCGAGAAATTTTCTTTTTTTGTAATTTCTGAAAAGCTTTTCTTAAAATTAACAGATGCATCTGTTAATAACACTTTATCTTGCGGTCTTTTTGGACCAGATATTGTCGGAACTATTGTCGTCATGTCTAATGATAAGCTATCAGTAAATTCAATATCATTGCTAACCCATAAACCTTGAGCTTTTGCATATTCTTCAACAATTTTCACTGTCAATGCGTCTCTACCTGAAAATTTTAAATAATTTAATGTTTCATCATCTATTGGAAAAAAACCACAAGTTGCCCCATACTCAGGAGCCATATTTGCTATAGTTGCACGATCAGCTAAAGTTAAATTTTTTAATCCATCTCCATAAAATTCAACAAATTTTCCAACTACACCTTTGTCTCTTAACATTTTTACAACTGTTAAAACTAAATCTGTAGCTGTGGTTCCTTCAGGCATTTTATTTTTCATTTCAAAACCAATTACCTCAGGGATAAGCATTGATATTGGTTGACCTAACATTCCTGCTTCAGCCTCAATTCCACCTACTCCCCAACCTAATACAGACAAGCCATTAACCATTGTTGTGTGACTGTCAGTTCCAACTAGTGTATCTGGAAAAAGATATTTATCACCTTCAAATTCTTCACTCCAAACTACTTTTGATAAATATTCTAAGTTTACCTGATGACATATTCCTGTTCCTGGTGGAACTATTCTAAAATTGTCAAATGCTTGTTGTCCCCACTTTAAAAAAGAGTATCTTTCTCCGTTTCTTTCAAATTCAATTTGAACATTCTTTTCAAAAGAATCTGATTTTGCTGATTTATCTACTTGCACAGAATGATCAATAACTAAATCTACAGTAGATAAAGGGTTAATTAAATTAGGATCTTTATTCTTATCTTTAACTGCTTCTCGCATTGCAGCCAAATCTGCTACAGCAGGTATTCCAGTATAGTCTTGTAGTAAAACTCTTGCAGGTCTGTAAGCTATTTCTGTTTTTGACTTTTTATTTTTGATCCAATCTTTTATAGCCTCTATTTGATTTTTTGTAACAGTTAAGTCATCTTCATATCTCAAAAGATTTTCTAATAGAACTTTTAAGGATTTAGGTAATTTTGAGATCCCATCAAGTCCATTTCTTTCAGCTTTTGAAAGTGAAAATATTTTAAAATTTTTTCCACCAATCATTAGGTCTGATAAAGATTTGTAAGAGTTTTTTATACCTGGTTTCATACTTTATATATAAAATGTAATTATGCTCAAAAGAAGAAGACATGACATAACATAATTAAAATACTTTATAAATTTATCATTTGTCGCAAATTTCCTTAAAAATCGACCTACAAAAGTCCATAATGTGATGCTTGTTACAGAGAACAAGAAAGCGAGTAATACAATTTGTGTCGCATAATTCAAATAATTCTCTCCTAATTCAACGTAAGTGGATACCACTATGATTGCAACTGTTACTCCCTTTGGATTTAAGTATTGAAATAAAAACGTCTCAATAAATTTAACTGGATTTTCTTTTTTTGTATCGTCTGAATTAGCTGAAAAAGCAATTTTATATGCTAAATAGATCAAAAATAATGTTCCAAGGTATTTAATAACAATTTGTATTATTGGAAATAGTTTAAATACATTGATTAAACCAATCGATAAAAAAATTACTAAGGAAGTAAAACCTAAAGTAACTCCAAGAATATGGGGAATAGTTTTTTTTACACCAAAATTAAAACCTGAATATGAGGCTACAACATTGTTTGGCCCAGGCGTGTAAGCAGTTACAAACCAAAACAAGGAAATAGATAAAATTTCAGGATGCATAATTTTATGCTATGGGCAATCCGTCATCAGCTTTCTGAGAAGGGTGCACAAGTGTTACTTTTCCGTCTGAATCTATGGATCCCAGAATTAATACTTGTGATACAACACCAGCGATATTCTTTTCTGGAAAGTTACAAACTCCAATCACCTGTTTTCCAACTAAATTTTCTTTATTATAAAAATGAGTTATTTGAGCTGATGATTGTTTAACACCAATTTTTGCACCGAAATCAACTTTTAAAACTAATGATGGTTTTCTTGCTTTTTCATTTTTTTCTACTGAAATTACAGTGCCTAAGCGTATATCTATTTTTTCAAAATCTTGATAGGTTATTTGTTCTTTCATAATAATAATATATAATTAATTTGTGGCTGGAATAGATAACATATTATTTGAAAAATCAATAAAGATTCTTAAGGATCTTATATCCTATAAAACAATTTCAGGAGAAAATAATTCATCTTTAATTAATTATTGTGAGGATATACTTACAAAATGTGGTGCATCTTCTTTTAAAGTTTTTGATGCAGATAAGAAAAGAGTAAATCTTTTTGCAACGCTAAAAGCAAAAAAATCTAATGGTAAAGAACCAATTATTTTATCAGGTCACACAGACGTTGTTCCTGTTTCCAAAGGTTGGTCCACCGATCCATTTGTTGCAGAAATAAAAAATGACAAATTATATGGAAGAGGATCTTGTGACATGAAAGGGTTTTTAGCATGTTCATTAGCTTTTGCTGATATCTTTTCAAAGTCAAATCTTTCTCGTGACATACATTTTTCTTTAACATTTGATGAAGAGACCGCTTGCGTTGGAGCTCCCTTATTAATTAAAGAACTAAAGAAAAGAAAAATTACAAACGGTATATGTATTGTAGGAGAACCTACGAAGATGAAAATTATAGACTCTCACAAAGCCTGTTACGAATACACAACTTTTTTTGAGGGTCTTGCTGGACATAGTTCTAAACCAGACGAAGGGGTGAATGCAGCAGAATACGCTTCAAGATATGTAAATAAACTTATGTCTTTAAGAAATGATTTGATAAATAGAAAACCTGAGAACTCAACATTTACACCTCCATTCTCAACATTATCTATTGGTGGGATCTTCGGAGGAATAGCTCATAACGTCATAGCGGATAAATGTCATGTCAATTGGGAGACCAGACCAGTTAACAAATCAGATGGAATTTTTCTAAATAATGAAATCGATAATTATGCAAAAAAATTATTAGCTGAAATGAAAAAAAAATATCCGAATGCATCAATTAAAAAAGAAATAATTGGTGAAATAATTGGTTTTGATAGAATTCAAGACTCAAAAGCTTGTGAATTTGTCTCTAGTATTACTGGTGATAATAAGAGAGAAGTTGTTTCTTTTGGAACTGAAGCAGGACTATTTCAAGAAATCGGTATAAGCACTGTTGTTTGTGGACCTGGCTCAATTGAACAAGCACATATTATTGATGAGTTTATTGAATTAAATGAAATTAAAAAATGTTTATCTTTTTTAGAAGGAGTTAAAGAAAGATCTGTAATTAGTTAAAATTAGTTCCAACCACCCACTGATTTTACTTCTAAAAATTCCTGCAGACCATGTTCGCCTCCTTCTCTTCCAATTCCAGAATGTTTAAAACCTCCAAATGGAGTATCAATTGCGATTCCTGTACCATTAACATCAACCATTCCAGATCTTAATTTTTTAGCTACTCTTCTTGCTTTTTCATGGTCCTTAGTTTGAATATAATTTGTTAAGCCATATGGAGTGTCATTAGCTATTTTTATAGCTTCGTCTTCGGTCTCAAACGGGATCACAGATAAAACTGGTCCAAAAATCTCAGTTCTAGCAATTTCCATTTTGTTATTTACGTCAACAAAAACTGTTGGTTTTACAAAATATCCTTTTTTAAGACCACTAGGTTTTCCAAGTCCTCCTGCTATTAATTTTGCACCTTCATCAATCCCCTTTTGAATTAAAGACTGTATCTTATTATATTGAGTTTCTGAAACTACTGGTCCAATATGTTCCCCTTCTTTATTAGGATCTCCTACCTGCATTTCTTCTGTAAATTTTTTTAATCTTTTAACTGCTCGATTATAATTAGATTTTTCGATTAGCATTCTTGTTGGAGCATTACAAGATTGTCCAGAATTTTTGAAACATCTCAAAGCACCCCATTCAATAGCGTTTGGATCTGCATCTTCAAAGATGATATTTGCTCCCTTGCCACCAAGTTCTAAACTAACTCTTTTAAAATCACTTGCAGCATTTTGTGAGATTAATGCGCCGGCCCTTGTGGATCCTGTAAAAGAAATCATATTAATATCAGGATGCCTAGTTAATGCTTCTCCTGTTATAAAACCATCACCATTAATCAAATTAAAAACTCCTGGTGGGAATTTTGTTTCGTCAATTAATTCTGCTAAAATCATTGATGATAATGGTGCAAGTTCTGATGGTTTCAAAACCATTGTGCAACCAGATGCTAGGGCAGGCATTACTTTCAAACAAACCTGATTCATTGGCCAATTCCATGGTGTAATTAATGCACAAACTCCTTTAGGTTCGTAAATAAGTCTTTGACTTGGAGCATGATCACCCAAAGGTTTTTCGAAATCAAAACTTTTTAAATGTCTAATAAAAGATTTGATGTGAGCTGCACCGGTACCTGCCTGTAGTTTTGTAGCAAAATCCTTGGGAGCACCCATCTCTAAAGTAATAGCTTTAGCGATATCAGACCATCTTTTTTTATAATTTTCATAAAGTTTTTCTAATAATTTTATTCTTTCCTCTTTGAAAGAATAGGCCCAGGTCTCATAGGCTTTTTTAGCTGAACTTACAGCATGATCCACATCATCTTTATTGCCTAGAGTAATAACAGCACTATTTTCCTCAGTTGCAGGATTAATGACTTTAATTTCCTTTTTACTTTGAGGTTCTTGCCATTTGCCATCAATATAAAATTTTTTTTTATTTTCCATAAAGGTTTAATAATCCTTGATTATTTTTTTGCAAATAAATTTGTTAATTCATACACTATAGTTGCTGCAGCTAGAGAAGTAACTTCTGCATGATCATATGCTGGAGAAACTTCTACGACATCTGCAGATATTAGGTTTAAACCTGATAAACCTCTTAAAACATTAACCATTTCTCTTGAGGAAATCCCGGCAATTTCTGGAGTGCCTGTACCAGGTGCGAAAGCAGGATCTAATACATCAATATCTATCGACAAGTATAAAGGATTATTTCCAACTCTTTTTTTAATTCTTTCAGCTATTTTGTCTGTACCTTGTGTTTGGAATTCATCGCAATGAATTATTTTAAATCCAAAACTTTCATCATTTTTTAGATCCTCTCTACTATATAATGGACCCCTAATACCCACATGCATTGATGCATCATCTAAAAATAAATTTTCTTCTCTTGCTCTTCTAAACGGTGTGCCATGGGTATAAGGTGCGCCAAAGTAAGTATCCCAGGTATCTAGATGAGCATCAAAATGAACTAAGGCTACAGGCCCATTGTTAATTTTGTTAATTGCCTTTAACAATGGAAATGCAATTGTATGATCACCCCCTAAACTTATAATTCCTCCAACTTTATTTAATAATTTCTCAGCTCCTTTTTCTATCTGTTTAATTGCTTCGTCTATATTAAAAGGGTTGCAAGTAATATCACCTGCATCAGCGACTTGTTGGAATTTAAATGGCTCTACATCATAATTGGGATGATAATTTGTTCTTAAATGTCTTGATGCTTGTCTAATGCTTTGAGGTCCAAATCTTGCTCCTGGTCTATAACTAGTGCCTGCATCAAATGGTATGCCAACGATTGCAACATCACAACTTTCAACATCTCTTAACTCTGGCAATCTTGCAAATGTTGAAGGACCAGCAAACCGAGGCACTTTAGTTCCACTTACTGGTTGGATTGGATCTTTATTTCTTTTTTTTTTCACAGTAAAATTGTATCACATTCAATTAAATTGGAATATCTTCTATATCTATATATATGAGCCTAATAAGATTAATTATACTATCTTTATTTATTTTTACTCAAACTCAGGCAGATACAATTTACAATCTAATAAAAATCCCAAATTTGGAAATTTACGATATCAAAACTGTAAATAAACTAAGATACTTATATGCTATAAAACCATTCACTCTTGGAACTGAAAAAAATATAAAATGTTACAACTCTAAAAAAAATATTTTAGATGAAAAATATAAAATAATTAAAGAAAGTTTAGATAAATACGATCAAAAATTTCTCAAAAAGATTAATTTAAAATATATTGTTATGTGCGAGGACTTATCTATCTCAAATATCAACACTGCTGGAATTCCAGATAATATAATGAAAACTTTAATACTAGATGTAAAATTTGATAAAAATTATTTTGAACGCGTAATTCACCACGAGGTTTTTCATATTATAAATGATTCTTTTAAAGAGATATTTGATGAAAAAGTTTGGTCTAATTTTAATGTTAAAGAATTCGAATATGCTGAGTGCTCGACTTGTACTGATAAATTAGGATTAGATACTTATTTGAACACTACGGGATTTTTTACCGAGTATTCACAATCTACAGCATCCGAGGATATGGCTGAAGTTTTTTCTCATTTAATGATTGGAATAAACTTAAGTAATCCTGATCCAATTTTAAAAAAAAAAATTGAATTTATTAAAAGTAATCTTTTGAGAATTGATCAAAATTTTAACTTATGATAAAAAAGATTAAAGCCTCGACGTCTGAAAAAATAATTTTTGCTTTTATAATTATTTTAGCAATTTTTTCCTTTAGTTTTTTTTTTTCCATAAAAAATAAATGTTTATTTGTAAAAAATTTCAACCCTCAAGAAATTACTTTTAAAGACCCAGGTAATATTGCAATATTGAACGTGGAATGTGGAAATGTGATAATGGAACTTTATCCTGATATTTCACCAAATGCTGTAGAAAGATTTAAGCAATTAATTAGATCTAAGGCATATGACAATGTTGCATTTCATAGAGTTATTAAGGACACCCTTGTTCAAGCAGGAGATTTAGAATTTGGAAAAAAAGGAAGTTTAGATTATGGAAAAATTGGCACTGGAAAATCTGGATTAGGTACTATTAATTCAGAAATAGATGCACCTTTTAACTTTGAAAGAGGAAGTGTTGGTTTGGTAAGGACTAAAAAATATAATACCGAGGATAGTCAGTTCTTCATAATTCTCAAAGATGAGCCTTTATATGAAACCGAATACACACCTATTGGGAAAGTAGTTTATGGATTAGAAGCTTTAGAAAAGATAAAATATCTAGATAAATCTGAATATGTATTAAGACCAGATTTTATTAATTCTTTAAGAATGTTAATTAATTAAGGGTTTTCCAGTTGCGAGAGTATGCTTAATTCTATCTTGAGTTTTTTGAGTCTCCATTAATTTCATGAAGGCATCTAGTTCTAATTTAAACAAGTCGTCTTCTGATAATGTTTTATCGATAGTCGTATCACCACCGCTTAATACATGTGCTAATTCTTTTGCAACTTCAGCTCCATGTTCTAATATTACTTTATCATTGTAAAGTTTTTCTATAATCTTATCCATCTCTTCTCTTACTGTTTTTCCAGGGAGCCTAAACTCTAACTCATTTGGTGCTTTAAAATCTTTATTATCTAAAAGAATTTTTTTGGAAACTTCTAATAAACTATTCCTATTCATTATCTTTTTATCACTTGGTCTTAAATATTTCATGGGCTCTGCTTCAACCGGAGAGGAAGCAGTTTTTCCATACCCAATTATATCAAATACTTTAAGAGGCGCAAAATTAGGATCTTTTTTTGCTTCATCTGTGTTTTGCCATCTTGCTAACATTTCTTTGCATCCTCCACCTGCAGGAATTAAACCAACGATAGTCTCAACTAATCCAACCACTATGTTAGTATGTGCAGCAACAAAGTTACTTTGAACCATTACTTCAAACCCTCCTCCCAATGTTAATCCGGAAGGGGCTGAGATCACTGGATATTTTGAATATTTTAAATGCTTACATGTTTCTTGAAAATATTTAATAAATTTTTCTATAGATCTAAAATCTCTCTTATCAGCAAATTGCATAGTGTAAGTTAAGTTAACACCGGCAGAAAATTGCATACTTTCATTAATTATTATCAGGGGTTTATCGGTTGCTTTTTTTAGAGCATCCATAGAGTCATAATCTAATGCATTAGCTTTAGTAATAAATTCAACAATATTATAATCACTAAACCTATATATTTTTGCAGAATCATTTCCATCCAAACTTGAGGCTGTTTTCTTAACTTTTCCTAAAGTTTCAATATTTGTATATTTTTGTCTTTCTCCATAAAAATTCTGGTTTTTAGTTTTAGATAAATTTTCCAAAAAATTATTCCCACTAAAATCATCTACTTTGTCAAAAAATTTTTGGACTCCAATTTCTTCTAGCATTTCAAAAGGACCTTTTGCCCAATTAAATCCGAGTCTCATTGCTTCATCAATATCATTAAATTCTTTTGTAATACCCGGCACTAATGAAGATGCATATTTTATTATTTTAGATATTACGGACCAAGCATAGTCACCATATTTATCTTTTCTATCAATTAAGCCATTAAGATCTACTTTATCAGATTTTATGTCAATCTTAATACTAGGTGAGTAACTACCAGTTTCTAGATTAATGGCTTCCATTACTTTAGTAGCTCCAGATTTATTCATTCTGTAAAAACCACCTTTGCCTTTTCTTCCAGTGTATCCTGTTTCAATTAATTTTTTTACAAGTGGAATTTCTTTCGCAACCTCGTGGAATTCATCAGTCTCTGGTAGTTCTTTAATGAAACTTTTAAGTACATCAGCCATCAAATCAATACCAATTAAATCATAAAGTCCGAAAACTCCCGTTTTTGGGATTCCCATAGGTCTTCCAAAAATAGCATCTGCTTCTTCCACAGAAAGTTTCATTTTAAAAGTCTCCGTCATTGCTATTTGCATAGCATAAACTCCAACTCTGTTACCTAAAAATCCTGGAGTATCATTACAAACAATTGCTCCTTTACCTAATTCTATTTCACAAAATTCTTTTAATTTATTTATTTTATTAAGATCATTATTTTCATTTTTTACAATTTCTAATAAACCCATATATCTAACTGGGTTAAAAAAGTGAGTGATACAAAAATCTTTTTTTTCTGAGTCTGTTAAATTTTCTGATAAGACTTTAATAGGTATTGATGAAGTATTTGAAGAAACAATAGCTCCATCTTTTCTTTCCTTAAATATTTTTTTGTATATTTGATGTTTTATATCAATTCTTTCAACAACTGCCTCGACCACCCAATCGGCATTTCTAACTACATCAAAATTGTCATCTATATTACCAACTTTTATATTATCAATTCTAGTTTTATCAATCAGTAAAGGTGGTCTTGACTTATAAATTCTATCTCTAGCTTTTTCACTTATTTCAGTTGTTAAATCAAGCAAAGTAACAGGTACATTAGCGTTACATAAGTGAGCAGCTATACCACTTCCCATTGTTCCTGAGCCAATCACCACTACATTTTTAATATTCATAAAATGATTTAACTATCGATTTATTCCTCTGAGCCTCTCTGATCTTCTTCTTAAGAGTTCAGCAGTAACTAATATTAACGTTGATAAAATAATTAGACAAGTTGCAACAGCAAGAATAGTTGGGCTTAACTGTTCTCTTAAACCTGTCCACATTTGAACAGGAATAGTAGTATTTTCAAGTCCAGCTAAAAAAAGAACTACTACCACTTCATCAAAGGAAGTTACAAATGCAAACAATCCTCCTGATATAACTCCAGGCAAAATTAGAGGTAAAGTTATTTTCATAAATGTATTAACAGGGTTGCTTCCTAAACTGGCAGCAGCTCTAGTTACACTATGATCAAATCCTGAAAGAGTAGCAGTCACAGTTATTACTACAAATGGTGTTCCTAAAATAATATGTGCAAGAACTATACCAGTATGAGTTGCTGCTAAGCCAACTTTTGCCATAAAGAAAAATATTGCTACACCAGAAATGATTAGAGGAACTATCATAGGAGATATAAGAACTGCCATGACCAAACCTTTGTAAGGCATATGTCTACTACTCAAGCCTAAAGCTGCTACTGTTCCAAGTAACACTGAACCAATCGTCGCGAAAATTGCAATGATAAAACTATTTTTTGCTGCTAAGCCCCAAGGGTTCTTTGTTCCATAAATCATATCTTGATACCATCTTAAAGAGAAAGCATCAGGATCTAAACGTTTCATTCCATCAGAAAAAACTAAAAACTCCTCTGCATTAAAGGATAATGGAAAAATTACAAACAATGGAGCAATAAGAAAAAAGAAAACTGCTGCACAAATTGTTAGGTAAATATAATGCCAAATTCTATAGTGTGGTTCAGTATATTTAGGTAAAGCCATTTTTTATCCGAGTTTTATATTATCTATTCCAACTAATTTATTATAGAGCCAGTAAATAACTAATACTCCACTTAATAGCATAAGTCCCATCGCAGATGCAAAACTCCAATCAAGTGTACTCTTCATATGAAATGCTATCTGATTACTTATCAAGGTTCCTGAGGCTCCTCCAACTAATGCGGGAGTGATATAATAACCAATAGCTAAAATAAAAACCAACAAACACCCTGCTCCAATACCTGGTATAGTTAGTGGGAAATAGACTTTCCAAAAAGCCACAAAAGGTGTTCCGCCTAGAGACTTTCCAGCTCTCATTAGGCTCGGAGAGATTGTTTTCATGACACTATAGAGCGGCAAAACCATAAAGGGCAATAAAATTTGTGTCATGGCTACATAACTTCCAGTTTTATTATACATCATCTCAACTCTATTATCGTCTGTTACTAATCCAATCGTAACAAAAAAGTCGTTAACTATTCCTTGTTGCTGTAACAAAATCATCCAACTTGCAGTTCTAACGAGGAGTGAGGTCCAAAAAGGAAGTAAAACACAGATCATCAATAAATTACTATACTTCATAGGCAAGGTGGCTAGTAAATGAGCGATTGGATAGGCCATTAAAAAACAGAATACAGTAACGAAAAATGCAATCTCTAAAGTTCTCAGCCACAAAATTCTGTGAACTCTTCTATCCTCGGAGACATTTACAATTTCTCCTTTTTCATTTTCATACATATCCATACCTTTTAAATATTTTTGATATGTATAAGCAGGAGCCCTTCGCTTTATTGCCCTCCAATATTCAACATCTGCCCATCTTCTATGAACAGCCATAATCTGTTCTTTATAATTTCCTTCCTCAAAGGATTTAGATTTCCTTCTAAGTTTTTTGATAATACTTTTAAAACCATTTTTTGTATAATTAAGTTGTGTTGATAATTTTCCTTCTCTTTCTTCCTCAATTAGTTTTTGAAAATCAATATAAAAAGCTTCGAACACTTCTTCTGGAGGTAATTCTTTTCCATCCCATTTTTCCATCGATTTATAAGTTTTAGGAAGCATTTCAGTAACCATTTTGTCATCAACGCTCCTCATAAGCATGTCACCAATTGGAAATACATAAGTAATAATGATAAATAGTAATAAAGGAGCGACAAGTAAGAAAGCTTTGATTTTGTTTTTTTTCTCAGCCTTCTTTAAGCTAACCTCTAAAGGCGTTCCATCAGTCGTTAAAATTTGTTTATTTTCAGAGCTCATAAATAAAAAGGGCGGTTAATCATAACCGCCCTCTAATATAATATAAAATTTTAATCTTTAAAACTTAAAATTAAAATCCTGCTTTCATTGCTTCCCATTTTTCACCAAGTTCTGTGCCGTTATCAGCCCAGTAAAGAGGATCTACTAAGAAGTAATTTTTAGTGTTTGCCGGTGCAGTTGGCATATTTGGCACCATGTTAGTTTTACCATCTTTATACCATGGCTCACCTTTTTCCATTACTGCAATAGATGATTTTCTCCAAGGAGCATATGCAATATATTTTGCACTTCCAGCTAAACCTTCTGTACTTGTCATCTCAGCTAAAGCTTTTTTAGCATCAGCTTCATTTGGCGAACCTTTAACTAATACAAAGTATTCATAGTCAAGACCTTGTGCGTCCCAAACTTGAACGATTGGAGCACCTTCTCCAACTGCTGCGTTAAAGAATCTACCATTCCAGCCAGTTGCCATAACAACTTCACCACTCATTAGCAATTCTGGCGGTTGAGCACCTGCAGACCAAAATACACATCCACCTTTAGGGTCTGTACAAAGTTCTTTGATCTTATCCATAGCTCTTTGAACACCTTTTTCAGTATTTAAAGCTTTATAGATTTTTGCTCCACCTTTTCCTGGTTTTACACCATCTGCAGCTAAAGCAATCTCTAAATTAGTTAGAGCGCCAGTGTAGATAGCTCTTTTTCCAGGGAATTTTTTTGTGTTAAAGAAATCTTTGATAGTCTTAGGAGTACCTTTAACGTTATCACTGTTATAAGCATAGTTCCAAGAATATAAAATATTTCCTACAGCACATTCACTTGGCATTCCAGTAAAGAAATCTTTACTTGCAGGAGTTCCATCTGGTGCTGGTGGAAAATCTTTATCAAAATCAAATTTAACAAATAATCCTTCATCACAACCATTAATAGTATCCATAGCAAATACGTCGATAATATCCCACGTAATTGCGCCAGCTTCTTTTTGTGCTTTAATCTCTGATAATCCTCCTGAGTAATCAACCCAGTTAATATCTATACCAAGTTTTTTAGCAGTAGGATCACCATAACCTAACTTTTGACTTTCAGTATAAGCTCCACCCCACGACGCCACAGTAACTGCGAACGCTGATGTAGTTACAGAAAATACAAGAGATAGGGCTAGTAATAATTTACTAATCTTATTCATTTTTCCTCCGTTTAAACGTTTTTTATAAAAATATATTACAACAAGATCGATAAAGAGAGTCAACAGGCCATTTGTGGGATATTATAGTTTAAAGATGTCTATTTTGGGTCTAGGGCCCTGGCATCATCACTATTCCAGCCGATTTTAATTTCATTTCCTAATTTAATATCCAAATTAGATGAACTATTAGGAACTTTTAAAATAAATTCTGAATTGCCTAAAAGATTTATTCTTACTCTTGTGTGATCTCCATGATAAATAACCTCTTCTATCTTTCCCTTATGTATATTATCCATTTTATCAGTGGGATTTATTAATGCTCTTTCGGGTCTAATAGATACTGTTGTTCTCTCTCCTTTTTCTTTAACTGATATTGGATTTGCAAGTATATCTGCATTAGCTAACTTAACTTTACATTTTCCCTCGGAAATATCAGATATCTCACCTGCAAAAGTGTTGTTCTCTCCAATAAATTCGGCGACAAAAGAGTTAACTGGCTTCTCGTAGAGCTCGTCAGGGCTTGAAAGCTGTTGAACTTTACCATCATTAAAAACTGCAATTCGATTTGACATTGTTAAAGCCTCACTTTGATCATGAGTAACGTAAACAACTGTAACTCCAATACTTTCATGAATATGTTTAATTTCATATTGCATACTTTCCCTTAAGTTTTTATCTAAAGCTCCAAGAGGTTCATCCATTAAAACAAGTTGAGGATCAAAAACTAATGACCTTGCAACTGCTACTCTTTGTTGTTGACCACCAGACAACTGGCCAGGCATTCTTTGAGCAAAGCCTTGTAAAGATACCATAGATAAAGCTTTATCAATTTTTTTATCTGCTTCATCTTTTGGAATCTTTCTAACTCTTAATGGAAAAGCTAAATTTTCATAAACTGTCATATGGGGAAACAAAGCATAATTTTGAAAAACCATACCAATACCCCTTTTATGAGGAGGAATACTAGAAATTGCATTTCCATCTAAATATATTTCTCCATTTGTTGGAGTTTCAAAACCGGCTAGCATCATTAAACATGTTGTTTTGCCTGAACCTGAGGGACCTAACATTGTTACAAATTCACCTTCAGCAATATCTAATTGAAGATCCTTTACAACTAAGATCTTTCCATCATAGCTTTTATCGACTTTATCAAATTTAACGAATTCTTTATTAACAGACATAAATAACCTATCTTTAAAACATTTGTGACAATAAATATCAACCTTTAAAAGTTAGCTTTTAACGTGAAGTTCTTTTGGAAAATTACAAAGTAGTTCAGCGCCTGTATCAGTTACTCTGATTGCCTCAGATGCTTCTACACCCCAGTTTCCAAATTGCATTACAGCAATCATATGAAAACAAATATTAGGTTCCAAGAGTGTCATATCTCCCTTATATATATTGAGTGTATGTTCTCCCCAGTCAGGAGGATAACCAATCCCAATTGAATATCCTGTTCTAGACTTTTTTTCTATTCCATATTTATCTAAAATTTTCCAAAAAGCTTGTGCAACATCATCAACCCTATTTCCTGGTTTTGTTGCATCTATTCCTGCTTGAAGAGCCTCTATTGTTTTTTTCATTGTATCAATTTTTAATTGATCAGGCTTTCCTAACAAAACAGTTCGAGCCATCGGAGCATGATATCTTTTATAGACACCTGATAATTCAATAATTGTTGCCTCACCCTCAACAAATTTATCTTGCGTTGCAGTCAAATGTGACGCTGAGGTTCCTTCACCAGTAGGTAAAAGAGTAGCAATACTGGAGTATTCTCCACCATATTCTGAAGTTCCGCAAAAAAGTACTTTTTGTATTTCACCAACAGCATCACATTGTCTGACTCCTGGTTTAATAACTTCGAAAGCTTTCTTCATTCCAACTTCTGAAATCTTTGCAGCAGATTTCATATAACCTATTTCTGCATCAGATTTAACTAATCTTGTCCAATTAACTAATCTTTCAGAATCTTTTATTTTTGCATTGGGTAATCCTTGTTTTATTTTTTCATAGCAAAACGCTGTGAAATAATGAGCATCCATCTCTAATCCAATTGATAATTTATCCCAGTTTTTTTCTTTAATAATTTTTACTAAATAATCGTAAGGATGTTTGGGCCATGTATGAATATAATGCTCATCGTATACAATAATATTCTCTTTTTTAAGGTAAGTTTTTATATAAGCGCCTCCAGCATCTTGTTCTCTAACAAAACAAATTGGCTCATCAGCATTTGCATGAACTATCACACATTGAGCATAGTAAAAAGACCAGGCATCATAACCAGTCAGATAATTCATGTTGTTTGTATCGTGAGAAATTAAAAGTTCTATGCCTTTTTCTTTCATCATCTTTTTAACTTTAGAAAGTCTTTGTTTATATTCCTCTTTACTAAAAAGCATAACTAACTCTTAAATAATTCTCCATAACCTTCAACTTTGTTATCGTAATTTATCTGTTTAAGAGTATCCCATATTAATGTCTGATTACTTGATAAAACTATCTTTCCAATTTTCTTTTCTAAATCTTTGATAATTGACAATACCGGTAAAGCCGTACACGAAACAAACAATGCATCACTTTTGGAAAGATCCAGTTTACTCAAAACATCGAACAAATATTGTGGATCAACTTTACCTATATCTAAATCGGAAGCTATATCAAAATAAGATAATTCATGAATTTCTACTTTTTCATTTTTAAAATAGTTAATAACTGATTGATTAATCTCATCAGTATAAGGTGTAAATATTGACACCTTATTTATCTTAAGTAATTTGAGAGCATTAATTGCAGATGTAATAGGGGTTGTAACCTTTGTATTAGGTTTAGATATATTAACTTTTTCAAAAATTGATTGATAACCTGAAGCGATTGTTCCCGATGTACATCCATATGCAACACAATCTAATTTCTGATCTGGTAAAATATTTTTTGTAACTTCTGGAATATCGTCCGCCATTTTTTTTAATGTCTCGTTTGTAAGCGGGTTATAGCAATTTATTCTATTGCAATATAAGTCTATATTTTTTCCATGAATTATATTATTAAAGTCTTTTTCAATCCTAAAATCACTAGCAAGGGTGATTAATCCTATTCTTAAATTTTTGTTTTTTAAAAATTTTGGCTCTATTTTGTTCAGTTTCATTTTTTTAAAAAAGAATGTTCAGCTTTTGGAAACTGTTTTTTTAATACCTCTGATTTATATTTTTTCACCCCAACTTCAATTAGCTTGGTAATATCAACAAATTTTTTTACAAATTTTAATTTGCTTTGAGTTAGACCAGTTAAATCATCAATTACTAAAACTTGACCATCGCAATTAACTGAGGAACCAATCCCTATTGTTGGTATATTAATATGATTGGAGATTTTTTTTGATAATTTTGTTTCTACACATTCTAACACAATTGAAAAAACTCCAGCATTTTCTAAAAGTTTAGTATCATTTAATAACCTCTTACTTTCTGCAAGTTTCTTTCCTTTAAAGGTAAATTTTTTATCTGTCTGAGGTAATATTCCAACATGTCCCATAACTGGAATTTTATTTTTAATTAATCTTTTCACCATTGGTATTATCTTTTTTCCTCCCTCTAATTTGACAGCATCACATTTCGTTTCTTTCATAACTAATCTTGAATTCTTCAAAGCCTCACTTGGATTTCGATATGTATTATATGGCATATCAACGACCATTAATGATTTCTTGATACCAAGTCTGACACTTTTAGAGTGATTAATCATAGTTTGCAAAGTTACTTGTTTAGTGGAGTTAAAGTTATACAAGACTGAACCCAATGAGTCCCCAACCAATACTAAATCACAATGTTTATCTAGAATAGTGGCAACATTCTTCGAGTATGCTGTTAGACAAATAATTTTCGATTTATTCTTTTTATTAAGAATTTTTTTTATCTTTTTATTCATTTACTCTAATTCGATTGTACTCGGTGGTTTCGAAGTTATATCGTAAACTACTCTATTAATCCCTCTAATACTATTCACTATTTTATTTGAAATTTCTTGTATAAATGATTTTTTAAATTCATAAAAATCTGCAGTCATACCATCTTCAGAGGTTATTGCTCTAAGTAAACACAGATATTCGTAAGTTCTATTATCACCCATTACCCCAACTGTTTTCACTGGAAGTAGTGCTGCATAAGCTTGCCAAATTTTATGATATAAATTGTGATCTCTCAAAGCTCGAATAAAATAGTGATCAGCTTCTTTTAAAATATTTATTTTTTCTTTTGTTATAATTCCAGGCATTCTTATTGCTAGCCCAGGTCCAGGGAAGGGGTGTCGAGAAATAATTTCTTTATTCAAATTGAGTTCTAATCCTAATTTTCTTACCTCATCTTTAAATAAAAACTTTAATGGCTCTATTAGTTTTAATTTCATTTTTTTTGGTAAACCACCAACATTATGATGAGATTTTATTTTAGAAGTCTGACTACCTGTAACTGATCTACTTTCAATTAAGTCAGGATAAAGTGTACCTTGAGCTAAAAATTTTACATTTTTAATTTTTTTTGCATACCGTTCAAATATTTTTATAAATAAATTTCCTATTATCTTTCTTTTTTTTTCTGGATCGGAAATATTTGACAATTTATTAACAAACTCCGTCTCTGCATTTACATATATAAGATTAATCTTTAACCTCTTTTTAAATGTGGCAACGACTTGCTTTTCTTCATCTTTTCTCAAAAGACCGGTATTAACAAAAATACAATACAAATTTTTACCTATCGCTTTATTCAATAATTGAGCAACTACACTACTGTCTACTCCGCCTGATAAAGCGCAGATAACTTTATTGTTTCCTACCAATCTTCTAACATCTTTTATTAATTTAATTTTTTGATCTTTAGAAGACCAATTTTTCCTCATTTTACAAATTAGAAAAATAAAATTACTTATTAGTTTTTTTCCATTTTCTGTATGTGTCACTTCTGGATGAAATTGAACTCCATAATAATTCTCAATTTTATTTTCGACTATTGCAAATTTTGAATTTTGACTTGAGGCAATTGCTTTAAAATTTTTGGGTAATTTTGAAACTTGATCAGCATGACTCATCCAAACTTTAATTGATTTTTTTTTCTTAAATAAATCTTTAATTAAAAGACTATTGTTTTTTTTTGAAATATTAGCTAAACCAAATTCTCTATGTTTTGACTGTTTTACTTTACCACCATTTAATTTTGATAGTATTTGATGGCCAAAACAAATACCTAGGACTGGAACCCCCTTTTGAATTATTTTTTTATTAAAAGAATATTTATTAATTTGGTAAACATTAAGTGGACCACCAGATAAAATAATACCTTTGACTGAAATGTTAATATCTTTGGTCTTAATTTTTTTATGACTTATAATCTCAGAGAAAAATCCTAATTCCCTAATCCTTCTTGCTATTAATTGTGTAAATTGTGAACCAAAATCAACAATTAAAATTTTATTCAAATTTTGATCAAGACTCATTTTTTGGTTCTAAGTTTTCTAGAGACTCTAAAATTATCTTATTTTCGTCACATAAATTTTTACAAACCTTAGCAAAGTCATCTGATAAGTTCTTTACTTTAGAATAATTTGATTTTTCTAATGCTATTTTCATTAACATAAATATTGCCTCTTCATTGCTTGGTTCAATTAATAAAGTTGCCTCTAAATTTTTTTCTTCTTTCTTTTGATTTTTTTCCTGATTATAAATTTTAGCTAAATATAAATATGAATTTGAATGCTTTGGATTAAAAACAATGCTTCTCTCAAACATAAATCGAGCATCATCAAATTTTTCTTTATTATAAAGTTCTAATCCTTTATTAAAAAAATTTTCACTACTAAAAGAAAAACTCAAAACATTCATCACAAAGTATGTAACAATCGTTGTTTTGAAAATTTTTTTCATTAGTATTTATTATCACTTTTAACTATATCAACATTATGAACCATACTTTCATAAAAACCAGCCTTTGTTATTTTAACAAACTGTGGCTTGTCTCTTAAATATTTAATTTGTCTTGACCCAAGGTATCCCATAGATGATTTTAATCCCCCAATTAATTTAAAAATTATATTTTCAACTTTACCTTTATATTTTGATAATCCCTCTACTCCCTCCGGAACATATTTTGATAAATCTTTTTGTTTTGATTGAAAGTATCGATCAGCAGAACCTTTATTCATAGCACCAACTGAACCCATACCTCTAAAATTTTTGAATAGTTTACCATTTCTCTTTATTAATTTTCCTGGTGCTTCATCTGTGCCTGCAAATAATGATCCGATCATAACGGCATCAGCTCCAGCAGCGAATGCTTTTGATAGGTCACCTGAATATTTTATTCCACCATCAGAAATAATTTTTACATTTTTATTTTTAATTCCATTTCTAACTTCAAGTATTGCACTAAGTTGGGGAACGCCAATACCAGCAACCAATCTTGTGGTGCATATTGAACCAGGTCCAATACCAACTTTTATGATATCAACACCTAGCTTTAATAAAAATTTTGCCGCAGAAGGTGTAGCAACATTTCCAGCACAAAGGGCTGTTTTTTTATTTTTTATTTTTTTTATAAACTTTATTATTTCTGATACTTTTTTTGTATGTCCATGAGCAGTATCAACTACAATCATATCAATTTTTTCTTTCAATATTGCTTCTGCTCTTTTAAATTCACTTGGTCCTGCTCCAACAGCTGCACCTACTAGAAATTTTTGTTTTTTTACCTTTTTGATTTCAAGAATTTGTTTTTTTATATCTAGATTTCTATGTATAATCCCAATACCTCCAGATTTTGCAATTGCTATTGCCATTTTACTTTCGGTAACAGTATCCATAGCCGAGGATAAAAGGGGTATATCTAATTTAAGATAATTTGTAAGTTTTATGCTTGTATCAACTTCGGACGGTAAAATTTCTGAATACTTAGGGACAAGAGTTACGTCGTCAAAGGTGAGAGCTTCTTTTATAGGAACCATGATCATTTATATATGATTCCTTTAAAATTTAAAGAAACTATCTTAGATTTTTACAAATTATAAAACTTTCTTTAGAATCTTTTCTACTTGATTTTGGTTTAAAAACCTTAACTTCTTTGAAAATTTTTTTTCCTAGTGCGACAATTTCATTAAAAGTACTACCCATAAATATTTTTGAAATAAAAAAACCCTTCTCAGAAATCACATCTTTTGAAAATATCATTGCCTCTTTACATAATTCTCCAGTTTGAATTGAATCAACATTCTTGATCCCAGTTGTGTTTATTGCCATATCAGACATTACTACATCCGGTTTATTTTTAAGATAATCTTTTATCTGATTTTGAGTTTCGGTGGAGGTAAAGTCACCTTGGATTTGAAGTGTATTATGTATATCTTCTATTTCTTTTAAATCGATAGAAATTATTTTGCCATTTTTAACTATTTTTGAAACATACTGTGACCAACTTCCAGGAGCAGCTCCGATGTCTATTACTGACATTCCACCTTTAAATATTTTGAATTTTTCATCTATCTCTTTTATTTTATAGGCTGATCTAGCTCTGTAACCATCAACCTTAGATTGACGCACATAAGTATCTCGTCTTTGTTTGTTTATCCAATTTTTTGAAATTTTATTTTTTTTCAATTAAGTATTATATCTCAAACTTTTTAATATTTTGTTTTTATCTAAAGTTTCTAATTCAATTTTAATATTTTTATCCAATCTCATATCTTTACCCTCTTTCCAAATACCAGCTGCTAAATGCATTATCCCAATTTTATAATTTGGCAAGTATGGCTCAACAAACGTGCTTTTTTTTTGATCGTATTTTGGAAGTAAATTACTTAAAATCCAATTGCAATTTAAGGGAAGAAACTCAGTCTCTAGATTATCAATATAAACTGACATGTTAATAGCTAAACCTTCAGATCCAAAAATATTACCTGCTTTTAAAGTTTTCGATAAATTATTTTGCCAAGTACTCCATCCTTTAGAATCTTTTTCTAAGGAAAAAACTCCAATATTAATGTGTGGTGCAAAAGCTAATTTCCTCGCATCGGTATAACCAATATTTGATTTTACAGCATGTTTAAAATTTTGGGATTTAATTATCGCTAGTTTTCCAAAAAGCCAATTTACTTTTGAGGTAATTTTATATCCTGGACCAATTGTTTGTGTAATACCAAGCTTTCCATCATCACAAGCCTTAAAATATAGTTCTATAGAATTCCAATCATTTACCCACGCATCACAATCAATCCATAAATATTTTTCATAGTTAGGAAAATATTTGGGTAAAAAGGCTCTTGAAACCTGGCTTTTCAACCACTCTTTACCCTTAACTTTATGGTCAGGTACTCCAATATCCCATTCAGCATTTTTAATTTCATCTACTTTTTTTGATAAAGTATCTTTCTGATCTTGTTTTAACCCTGCATCCAAAATACAGATAGCAACATTTTCACTCTCTTTAAATCTTTTAATTGAATCTACTAATTCATCTATTAACGGAAAATAATTAGCATCAGCTAAAGAAACAATTACGTTTTTTTTCATTAAAGTACGTCTTCAAGATCATCATCGTCTTGAATTTTGTCATTTTCATGATCTTTTTTCAATTTTTGAAAATGCATCAAACTAATTGGAAGTAAAAGAAGATAAATAACTACGCTAAGAGCAATGACGTTAAAAGTATAAATTAACAATAGTCCAAAAAATAAAACTATTCCGAAAAGTAAAAAAATCGTTGTTTTTCTCGGAATTACAATCTTTTTAAATGAATAGCTTGGAAATTTACTAATTAACAAAAAAGATGTAACAATAAAAAATATTGGTACGATAAGATTATAATTTAATTCAAGATAATCAAAACCGCTTAAACTAAAAATTAAAGGTGTTAAAACCAGAACTCCTCCAGCAGGTGATGGTACACCCTCAAAAAAATTATCTCTCCATGAAGGCTCTTGATTTGAATTGATATTGAACCTTGCCAATCTTAAAGCTACACAAATTACATAAATTAAACAAAGAAGCCAACCAAATCTTCCTAAAGTATTTAATTTCCAAAAATACATAATAAAAGCTGGAGCAACACCAAAACTAATCATGTCAGTTAAAGAATCTAGCTCTTTTCCAACTTTTGATGTTCCTTTAATTAATCTTGCAATTCTTCCATCTAATCCATCTATTAGAGCTGCAAAAATAATCGCTACAATTGCAAATTCAAATCTTCCATCTAAAGCAAATCTAATTGACGTTAAACCAATACACACTCCTATCAAAGTCAGCATATTTGGTAAAATCATCCTAGCATTTTTTTTATCTGCGACTATTTTGAAATTATTTTTTTTTGGTTCCATTTTATTTCTTAGCTAGTAGTGTCTCACCAGAAATAGCTTTTTGTCCAACTTTAACTAAAGGTTCATAATTTTCATAATATACATCTGCTCGACTTCCAAATCTAATCATTCCAACCCGGTCACCTTGTTTTAATTCTTGATCTTTACTTATTTCACAAACAATTCTACGCGCTACTAAACCTGCAATTTGCACCAAAACAATATCGTTGTTTTGATTATCTTTAATTTTATAATAATTTCTTTCATTATCTTCACTAGCTTTATCGAGAGAAGCATTAAAAAATTTTCCAGGCTTATATAAAATTTCCTCAATTTTACCCTTGCATGGAGTTCTGTTCACATGGCAATCAAAGATATTCATAAAAATACTTATTTTTTGAAATTTTTTTCCTTCTAATCCTAATTCCTTTGGACCATCTACTTCTTCAACTTTTATTACCTCTCCATCAGCGGGACTGACAAGATAATTATCATCTTCAATGATTATTCTATCTGGATCTCTAAAAAAATAATAAACCCAAATAGTCAAAACTAAACCTATTAAACCCAATAAATCACTAAAAGCGTAAAATATAATTGTGATTATTACTGCGATAACTAAAAATTTGTATCCTTCAGAGTGAATTTTTGGAAATATCTTGCTAAACATATTCTTCTATTTGATAATTTTTCATTAATATGTATATAAAATCGCGAAATTCAATTAATAAGAAAAAAATAAGTGAGCAAAATTAGCGTAAAAAACCCAATTGTAGAGTTAAACGGTGATGAAATGACCAGAATAATCTGGGAATTCATAAAAAATAAATTGATCCTTCCTTATCTTGATCTTGGTATTGAATACTACGATTTAGGGATGAAAAATAGAGATAATACAAGCGACCAAATTACAATAGATAGCGCTAATGCAATTAAAAAATTTGGTGTAGGTATTAAGTGTGCAACTATCACTCCCGATGAGGCTCGGGTCGAAGAATTTGATTTAAAGAAAATGTGGAGATCTCCAAATGGAACTATTAGAAATATTATTGGTGGTACTGTGTTTAGAGAGCCCATAATTTGCTCAAACATACCAAAATTGGTTCCTTCATGGTCGGATCCGGTAGTAATTGGAAGACATGCCTTTGGTGATCAATATAGAGCAACAGATTTTAAAGTTCCAGGAAAAGGAAGAATGGAAGTTAAATGGACTTCTGAAGATGGTAAAGATGAAATTAAATATGAAGTATTTAATTTTACAGGTCCTGGAGTTGCCCTTTCAATGTACAATTTAGATAAATCAATTGAAGACTTCGCCAGGTCATGTTTCAACTATGGGCTAATTAAAAAGTGGCCAGTTTATCTATCAACTAAGAATACAATACTCAAAAAATATGATGGAAGATTTAAGGATATATTCGAGGAAGTTTTTAATAAAGAATTCAAAAAAAAATTTGAAGAAACTAAGATTACTTATGAACATAGGTTAATTGATGACATGGTTGCTTGTGCAATGAAATGGAGTGGAAAATACATATGGGCTTGCAAAAATTATGATGGTGACGTTCAGTCAGACACAATGGCTCAAGGCTATGGTTCTTTAGGATTAATGACTAGTACATTGCTAACTCCTGATGGAAAAGTTATGGAAGCAGAAGCTGCTCATGGAACTGTAACAAGACATTATAGAATGCACCAACAAGGTAAAGAAACATCAACAAATCCCATAGCATCAATATTTGCGTGGACAAGAGGACTAGCACACAGGGGTAAATTAGATGGGAGTGATCAACTAATAAAATTTGCTAATACAATAGAAAAAGTTTGTATAGAAAGTGTAGAAAGTGGATTTATGACAAAAGATCTTGCAATACTAGTTGGTCCCTCAAGTAAATATCTTACAACTAATCAGTTTCTAGATGTAATTGATATTAATTTAAAAAAAAAATTAAACTAAGGTCTTAATTTTTTTAAAAGCTTCTTCAATTTTATTTTTGTCTTGACCACCTGCTTGGGCAAAATCTTTTCTTCCACCACCACCCTTACCACCAATTATTTCAGAACCTAATTTAGCAAATTTGACAGCATCGTACTTATCAGTAAGTTTTTTTGTTATACCAACTGCTAATCCAACTTTATCATCGATACTGGCAAACACGACTACTATGCCTTCACCTAATTCTTTTTTTCCACTGTCAACTAATTTTCTTAAATCTTTAGGTGGTAAGTCTTGTACTTTTTGAAATCTAACTTTAATATTATTTATTTCTTCATCGTAAATAATATTTTTTGTTTTATCAGAAAGGACTGAGCTTACATTTAATTGTTCTAATTGTCTTGTCAGCTCTTTAATGATTTCTTTGAGTCCTTCTTTTTCAACAGAGGGTTTTCCTCCTAATTTTATTATTTGAGTTGATAACTCTTTAATAAATTCCTCATCTTTTTGAGTTGATAAAGTTGATAATTTTTCTTTATTTTTAATATAATTTTCTAACTCTTTATCTCTTAGGGCTTCAATTCTCCTAACGCCTGCTGCAATTGATGACTGACTTATTGTTTTAAACTGTCCAATATTACCAGTGTTTTTTACGTGTGTCCCACCACACAACTCGGTAGAAAAATAAGTTTCTTTTTCTTTACCCATCGAAACTACCCTGACTTCTTCTCCATATTTTTCGCCAAAAAAAGCTAAAGCTCCTTTCTCTATAGCGGCTTTTGGTGTCATAATCCTTGTAGTAACCTCTGTATTTGCTCCCACATATTCATTAACTAACTTATTTATTTTTTCGAGCTCCTCATCTGAGATTGGTTTCATATGACTAAAATCAAATCTTAAGCGATCAGGCGCCACTAATGAACCTTTTTGCATAACATGTTTACCCAAAGTTCTTCTCAAAGATTCGTGAAGCAAATGAGTTGCTGAGTGATAGGCTTTAAGATTTTCTCTTCTTTCAGTATCAATTTTTAACTCTACTACATCTTTAATTTTTAACTCACCCATTTTTACTGATCCATAATGAACAAATAAATTACCTAATTTCTTTTGTGTGTCGTTAACTTCAAAAATGGAATTTCCAGAAATTATAGTGCCGGTATCTCCAAGCTGACCTCCAGACTCTCCATAAAATGGTGTTTGATTGGTTATGATAATACCCTGATCATTTGTTGATAAATTTTTTACTTCTTTATTATCTTTTAAAATATTTAAAATAACTCCTTCGGATTGATTTGACTCATAACCTAAAAATTCTGTTGGTCCAATTTTGTCTTTTATCGAAAACCATATTGCCTCCTCTGAACTATCGCCTGATCCCTTCCAATTTTTTTTTGCTAGTTCTTTACTTTTTTTCATCAACTCATCAAATTTATTATAATCAACTTTTAGGGATTTATTTTTTAAAATGTCTTCAGTTAAATCTAATGGAAAACCATAAGTGTCATATAACTTAAATGCTACCTCCCCTGGTAAAACTTTATCTATTTTAGATATCTCCTCATCTAAAATTTTAATTCCTCTATCAAGTAGAACTAAAAACTTTTCTTCTTCCATCTTTAGAGTTTCCTTAATTAAAGACTCAGACCTTTTAAGTTCTGGATAGTTTCCCATCATTTCGTTTTTAAGAGAGTCGAATATTTTATAAAAAATTGGTTCTTTAGATCCTAATAAGTGAGAATGTCTCATTCCTCTTCTCATTATTCTTCTTAAAACATATCCACGTCCTTCATTCGAGGGTAATACCCCTTCAGCTAAAAGAAATGAACTTGCTCTTAAATGGTCTGCTATAACCCTAAAACTCGAAATATTATTATCCCCTTGATCAACTTTTGTTACGTCTGAAATGGAACTAATCAATTTTTTAAAATGATCAGTTTGATAATTATCATGCGTTCCTTGTAACAAAGCTGCTATCCTTTCAAGACCCATACCTGTATCGACAGATGGTTTTGGTAAATCTATTCTTTTATCTTTTGAAACTTGCTCATATTGCATGAAAACTAGGTTCCAAATTTCAATAAAACGATCTCCGTCTTGATCTTTAGTTCCTGGTAATCCACCTTTTAAATGATCACCATGATCATAAAATATTTCTGAACAAGGTCCACAAGGTCCTGTCTCCCCCATCGACCAAAAGTTATCTGATGTTGAAATTCGTATAATTCTATCATCGTTAAAACCCGCTATTTTCTTCCAAAAATTGAACGCTTCATCATCCTCGTGAAAAACGGTTACATAAATTCTGTTTTTATCTAAACCAAAGTCTTTGGTGATTAAATTCCATGCAAGTTCAATTCCTCTTTCTTTAAAATAATCTCCAAAAGAAAAGTTTCCTAACATTTCAAAGAAAGTGTGGTGTCTTGGTGTATAACCAACATTTTCTAAATCATTATGTTTTCCTCCGGCTCTAACACATTTCTGTGAGGTGGTTGCCCTTTGATAATCTCTTTTTTCTAAACCAGTGAATACATTTTTAAATTGTACCATTCCTGAATTAGCAAACATTAATGTCGGATCGTTATTTGGAACTAAATTACTAGACTCAACA
Source organism: uncultured Pelagibacteraceae bacterium (assembly GCA_902515205.1). GTDB lineage: Bacteria > Pseudomonadota > Alphaproteobacteria > Pelagibacterales > Pelagibacteraceae > Pelagibacter. Next base: position 63,615 of record CABXTU010000001.1, read on the forward strand.
ATCTTATGATCGTTTTTCTCAAAATATTTTAAGAAAGTTTCTCTTATTTGATTTAATGATTTCTGAGCCATATTTTTAAAATACAGCTTTTTTATTCTATGTCTAGATAACGATAAGGGGGTAAAGGCGCTTAAAATAAGCGCCTTTATAATTTAAAGATGACCTTTAATTCTAGTTCTTTTTAGGAGGAGTAGCTTCTTTTTCAGCTTCTTCTTTTTCAGCTACTTTCTTCTCTTTTTCAATTTTTTCAGGACTTAATGGATTTCCTTCAATCTTTTTAGAAATCACACCAGCTTTTTCCCTAATTGCCATTTCAATTTCTGCAGCAACTTGTGGATTTTGAGCTAAATAAACTTTGGCATTTTCTCTTCCTTGTCCTATCTTTTCACCTTTATAAGCATACCATGCTCCTGATTTTTCAATAATGTCAGCCTTAGCACCAAGGTCTACTAACTCACCCATTTTGCTAATTCCTTTTCCATACATCAAGTCAAATTCAACAACTTTAAATGGTGGTGCAACTTTATTTTTAACTACTTTCACTCTTGTAGAGTTACCAATAATTTCATCTTTGTCTTTGATGGCACCAATTCTTCTGATATCCATTCTTACAGATGAGTAAAACTTAAGTGCATTTCCACCTGATGTTGTTTCAGGACTTCCAAACATAACTCCAATTTTCATTCTAATTTGGTTAATGAAAATCATCATTGTGTTTGTGTTAGAAATTGAACCAGTTAACTTTCTTAAAGCCTGACTCATTAATCTTGATTGAAGACCGACATGATGATCACCCATCTCACCCTCAATTTCAGCTCTTGGAGTTAACGCTGCAACAGAGTCAATTACGATTACTGAAATAGAGCCTGATTTTACTAATGTATCAGCTATTTCTAAAGCCTGCTCACCAGCATCTGGTTGTGAAATTAAAAGTTCTTCTGTATTCACACCTAATTTTTTTGCATAAACTGGATCTAAAGCATGCTCAGCATCGACGAATGCACAAATACCACCAGCCTTTTGAGCTTCAGCAACAACTTGTAATGCTAATGTTGTTTTTCCAGAAGACTCTGGTCCATAAACTTCTACAATTCTTCCTTTCGGCAATCCACCTATTCCTAAAGCTAAGTCTAAACTTAAAGATCCTGTAGATATCGACTCGATATCCATAGCTCTTTTCTCACCTAACTTCATAACTGAACCTTTTCCGAAGTTGTCAGTTATCTGGCTGATCGCAGCATCTAATGCTTTATTCTTTTCTTTAACATCCATTTCTTGATCTTTGGTAGATTTAACTACCTTTAAATTATTTTTTGTCATTTAAGCCTCTTTTTTTATTAATTATTAACACTCGAATCATATATTTATTATGTACTACTTTTGTTCTCATTTGCAAGATTTAATTAATATGGCTTAAAAACCCTTATATTACTGGATTTTTAAGTAGGCACTGTTCAATAATCCAATAGACTTAAGAAGATTAAACTGTGAGAGAACGTAGTTTCTCTCTGAGTCTGCCAATGAAATCTGAGCATTTAATAATAAAGAGTTGGACTGAATAACTTCTAAAGTAGTTCTATCGGAACCACTATTGTATTCAGCTACTATTCCTTCATTTGCAATTTCAGCAGCATTCACTTGGGCTCTTACTGAATTAAGTAAGCTTTTATTTGATTGAAAATTTGACCAGGCACTGGCAACATCTGTTTGGTTCTTTTTAATCGTATTATTCAAAAGAAGATTTTTTTGTGTCTCTAAACTTTTATTTTTATTAAGATTTGCATAATTCTTACCTCCAGAAAAAAATGGCCATGTTACTGTCGCTTTTAAAGTATCTTGTTCTTTTTCATCGAAAGTAGAACTTAAATCATCTGTTTTTGATCTATCAAAAGATAGTGTTGCCGTTGGAGCTAAATCAGATCTTGCACTAGTGGTATCTTTTTTTGATTGCTCATACTCAAGTTGAGCTATAATTAAATCTGGGTTACTTTTTTTTGATATCTCTATTGCAGATTTAAGTTCGCTAGGTAAATTAACTTTTATTATTGACGATTTATCTAATGACTCTGCATCGCTAATTGTACCAATAACGTTTTCATAATTTAGCTTACTAGTTAAAAAATCATTTTCAGCTTGAATTAGTTTTGCTTGTGCACCTGCTAAAGAAGACTCTGACTGAGCAACATCTGATAAAGATATATTACCTCTTTCAAGTCTAATTCTATCTGTTTCAACTTGACGATCTAATAAATCAACATTCGATTTATTGATCTTAAGTTTTTCGTTAGCTGAAATTAAACCCGTGTAAGCTTCAATTGATTTATATAAAATTTCTTGTTCTTTTTTTAAAAGCTTAACTTTAGCTAATTCAATACCTATTTTGCTTTTACTCAATTCCGCACCTCTACCTAGATCAATCAAAGTTTGAGTAATTGTTACTGATTGAACAGTTGGGTCTACATCTGAAATTGTTGCGTTTGTGCCATTTTGATTTGTTAATTTGTTTGTATCCTCTGAGCTTTTACTTCCACTTAAAGTAACCGAGGGTAAATACGAACTCCTAGAAATTTTTAATTCTTGTTCAGAAATATTTAGGCTTTCTCTTTCGGCATTTAACTCATTGTTGTCATTATAAGCTTTTTTTAAAGCTGCAGAAAAAGTTCCGGCATTAGCATTACAAAGTAAAAATATAAAGCTTATAATTATAGATAAAATTCTAATCATTTCTTTTTATATACAACAGATTTAATTTGATGGTTACTATTTAAATCAAATATTACTGACGCATATTTAGGCATATTTCTAAACATATGTTGGGTTATTCTTTGATAAGTTTGCATAAAATTTAATACATCTCCCCTGCTCATTATTTTCGATTTCACTTTACTTTTCACCCAAAGTTTCCTCTCTTGTTTTAATCTCCATTTTTGTAATAAACTAAAATTTTTTGCCTTAAGGTAAATTAAACAATTTAATTGTGTATATAAGTTTTTGTACTTTGATTTTAGTTGATGATTAACATATTTTCTCCAAATTTTTTTTTGGTCTTTTACTCTTTCCAATGAATTTATTGCTTTATTTAAAGTGTTATTTTTTTCAGATTTTGCACCAACACACCAACCCTCAAAAATAATTACATCTGGCCTTTTTTTTAAATCATACCATCTTTTTTTTTTAAACCTATCATCAATAGCTTTATTGAAAGTTGGTAGCTTTAATCTTTTAAATTTTTTACTCTTTGACTGTCTAAAGAAATTCAACATCATTTTAATATCATGAGTTCCAGGAACTCCTCTTGTTAATAGCATAGGATGTACTTTTTTTGATAAACTAATTCGTTCTTTTCTCGTTTTATAAAAATCATCTATTGAAATCCTAAATACATTTAATTTAAAATATTTAGTTAAAATAATTCTTATTAATGAACTAATTGTAGTTTTACCAGTTCCTTGGCCTCCTGCTAAACCTACAAAATATGGTCTTTTATTTTCAGCTTTTTTACTGATCCAAAAGCAAAGTGGGATTAAAAAAGATTTTATCATTCTTTCTTTATTTTTAAATTTATCTGCTTTTGTTTCTTGAGATTTAATAAACTTTAAACAATCTTTTTTTACTTTACTAAAGCATAAACTAAATTGATTCATGAAAATTATTTTTTATCTAGAGGATGATTTTGACCATCATTTACAGGAACATCTTTCATATTAAAAGTATTTATTTCATCTATGCACCCTACATTAAATCCGGTCATTGCAGGGTTGATCCTTGGATTATGATGGGTATAAATCCCACAATCAGAACAAAAGTAATGTTTAGCAACTTTTGAATGAAATTGGTAAAGACTTAATTTGTCCTTACCTTTTACAATTTTAAAATCTTCATTTTTAACCATTGACATAATTGCTCCTTTTCTTTTACAAATGGAACAATTACATTTAATTACTTTAGTCAAATCTCCATCTAAATTAATTTCGGCTTCGATAGCACCACAATGACATATTAGTTTTTTCATTTTTACCTTCTGTCCTTTATATGATTTTGTCCATCATTTACAAAGGTCTTTAATTTAAACAATCTATTTGGCTCTAATTCATCAATGCATCCAACGTTAATACCAAAAGAATTTGGATCACTTCTCCTTTGATTATGAGTATGTGTACCACAATCTGAACAAAAATGATGCTTAGCCACTTTAGTATTAAATTGATAAGTCTTTATTTTTTCTTCTCCTTTTATAACTTTTAAATCATCTTTATTAATTGTTGTAACCATTGTTCCTTTTCTTTTACACATAGAACAATTGCATCTCATTAATTCATTTATTTCTTTTTTTAAATTAATCTGAATTTCAATCTCTCCACAATGGCAAGTAAGTTTTTTCATATCAACACAGTATTTAAACTATCCTTGGTTAAAGTTATCCACAAGCATACAAAATGTGGTTTTGATGTTCACGTTTTGATTCACTTTTGATTCAATTACGGACTCAAAATACAACCTCTTGCGTGCATTGTATAAATGGTCTATAAATTAGAACAAAATAAGAACATGAAACTAACTATCCCGTATTATCTACACAAAGCTGGTGCTGGTTTTCCTTCACCTGCAACTGATTATATCGAAGAAGATATCGATCTAAATATGCATTTAATCAGAAATGTTCCAGCTACCTTTATTATCAGAGTTCAAGGCAAGTCCATGGTGGATGTTGGAATTAATGATGGAGATCTATTAGTTGTCGATAAAAGTTTAAAACCAAAAAACTTTTCAACAGTTATTGCAAATGTTCATGATGAGCTTGTAGTTAAAACCTTAGTTCAAGAAAGAGATAAGAAATTTCTATCATCTGGATCTAAAGATTTTTCTAACAGAATTTTAATTAATGAAGAAGAAGATGTTTTTATTTGGGGAGTTGTGACTTATGTCATCCATTCTACGTACTAAAAAATTAGCTTTAGTTGACTGCAATTCTTTCTATGTTTCTTGTGAAAGATTATTCAATCCAAGAATAAGAAAAAAACCAGTTGTTGTGTTATCGAATAATGATGGGTGTATTATTTCTAGGTCCAATGAAGCAAAAGCTTTGGGAATTAAAATGGGTGAGCCTTACTTTAAAGCAAAAAACGTTATTCTTAATAATAAAGTTGAAGTTTTTTCATCAAATTATTCTTTATATGGAGATTTATCTAGAAGAGTGATGAGAACTCTTAAAAGATTTAATTCAGAAATAGAAGTATACTCAATTGATGAAGCATTTATAGATTTATCAAATTTTCCAGATTCAGAGGTTGAAAAAGTTGGGAGAGAAATCAGAGAAACAGTTCTGCAATGGACTGGTATTCCAACTAGTATTGGAATTGCTAAAACTAAAACTTTAAGTAAAGTTGCAAATCATATTGCAAAGAAAAAACAATCAGGAGTTACCAATTTAATTGGAATAGAAAATTTAGATCCAATTTTAGAAAAAATTGAAATTAATGATATTTGGGGTGTAGGGAGGCAGCTTACAAAGTTTTATCAAAAAAATGGAATTTATAACGCTAAACAGCTTAAGAATAAATCCAATACTTGGATCAAAAAATGTTCTAATGTTTTAAGTTCTAGAACTGCAATGGAGCTTAGAGGAACACCATGTATAAACTTAGAAACTACGCAAACAAAAAGAAAGAGTTGTATTGTCTCTAGATCATTCGGAAAAAGAATTGAAAAATTCCAGGAACTAAAAGAAGCAGTTGCAAATTATTGCTTGAATGCATCCGAAAAAATTAGATCAGAATCTTTAGTTGCAAAAGCAATTACTGTGTTTGTAAGAACCAGTCCTTTTCAAAGAGATTATGGATATTACTCAAATGCAAAGACAATTGATTTTCCAATTGCAACAAACAATAGTATTGAGACTGTGAAAACTGCAATTGCAATCTTAGAAAGTATATTCAAAAATGGATATCGTTATCAAAAAGCAGGGGTTATGCTTACAGGATTGCGAAATGATGATGGTAGAAAAAATTTATTTTCATCAAAAAAAGACGAAAAAATAAAAAATTTAATGCGGTCAATTGATAACACAAATTATAGATATGGCCGATCAACTTTAAGTCTTGCAAGTGCTGGCGTTCATAAAAAATGGAATATGCAAAGACAATATTCTTCCAAGATAGATACTGCTGATTTTTATTGTCTACCTAAAATAAAAGCTATTTGATATCATCAATTGTGTCTATATTTTCTAAAGATTTATTAAATTCATCCATATTTTCTCTCAATGCTAAATTTGAGAGTAAGTAAACAGCTATTAATAAAACAATTAAAGGTATTGATGTAACTATAGATGCATTACTTTTTATCATTAAAATATATAAAATTATAAATAGAGCAGAACGGATTAAAAAAGTTTTTCTGAATACACTTATAATTGAAAGAGAATGCTTGACTAAATTTATAAAACTCATTTTAGATGGACCGAAATATCTTTGTCCTCTAATAGAGGGGGTTGAAACCATTTCATTTTCAATTTTTTTTAATGATCCTGAGAAACTATTCCAAGTTGCTTTTTCTTTTACCATTTTTTCTACAGTTGATTTTGGAAGACAAGTATAATTTCCAAACTTTATCGATTTCCCAGTAAAAGCAAGTGTTATAAGCTTATGTAATTGATAACAAATTTTAAATATAATTTTTTCAGATCTTTTTACTCTTTCTCCTACAATAGGTTTGCCATTAGAATTTTTTATTTGATCTACAAATAATTTTATCTCCTCTGGTCTGTCTTCCCCATCTCCATCCATTGGAATGACATAATCAAACTCATCTTTTTCTAAAATATATTTTAATCCTGTTGCGATACATCTTGCATGACCTTGGTTATTTTTCATATTAAAAATTTTAATGGCATTTATATTTTCTAGAGATTTATGAAAATCTGGACGATCAAAATTTGATGAGTCATTAATTATGTAGACTGAGATTTCAAATTCTTTACCTAAGGACAAATTATTTATTTCATCTAATAATCTAAATACTGACTGCCAATCATTATATACCGGTATTATAATCTTAATTTTCATCAAATAATTTTTTTAGTATCTTCCCAAACATACATCATCAATACAAATAAATTGTGTAGAGTTTTTTAATATCTCATCATTTATAAATCCCTCCCATGTTGGTCTTGATTTCAAGTGGTAAGATAAATTTCCAGCCTTCCATTCATTACCAGTAACAAATTGAATTTCTTTATCAAAGTCTGTATCCCAAATAATTTGTACTTTAGATGCAATTTCTTTTCCTGGATAATCTGTGCGTTTGTCTGTTTGAGAGATTGATATATAAGAATAGACGATTGGAGATAAAAAAAATAAAAATAAAAAGCCTAATAAAAATGAATTAATTTTTTTTAAATCGATTTGAGCCTTAAGTAAATAAATAAACAGAACTCCAAAATATAAATAAAAAGGTGTCATCCACATTGTCCTAATTTTTGATCCTGTAATCATTGAAGTCAGTAGAATTAAGAAAATAGGTAAAATATTTAATGTCATTAAAAAGAGTAATTTTTTATCTTTCAAATTAAACTTTATTCTTATTCTTTTTACTAGTAACCAAATTAAAAAGAAAAAAGGTAAAAGTATTCCAATTTGTTTAATCAAAAAAATAAATGGTTGTTGAAAATGACTTATAATACCCACATCTGCCAAACCAGTTCTTTTTAAACCATACGAAATTGTTACAAAGTCATTGTCATAAAGCCATATCAAATGTGGCACCAATAAAATCAAAAAAATTTCTAAAATGATTATGTATTTAAAATCAAATTTTTTTATCTTTTTAAAAAAAATTATATAAATAAAAAATATGAAAATAGAAATTAATAAATATATGAATAGATATTTAGATAAAAAACCTATTGATGCAAATAATCCTACTAAAAAACAGTCTGTAATTTTAATATCTTTTGATGAAAAAATTTTCCACGAAAAATATGTTACTAAAGACCAAAACGGAAGTTGACAAACATTTACATTAAACTCTGGTGTAGTAAAATTGTAAAAATATACTGACTCTAAAATTAAAACTGCAATTAAACTTAATTGATTATTTAAAAGAATTTCATTCGCAAGTTTAAATACGTAATAGAAAGCAATAACAACAAACAAAGAGCTTAATAAATAATATGCCCAATCTTGAGCTCCGAACACTTGAAAAAAAACTTCAGGAAAAAATGCACTACCAGGTGGATGTTTATCAAAACCCCAATCTAAATTACTACCCCAAGCTAAAGCTTCTATAACATCTAAGGGTAAATTTTTATTGGTAATTGAAGGAACAATTGTCCATATCAATAAGTGAGACAAAGCAAAAATAAAAAATATATTATTTATGTTTTTATTTAAAACATTCATTATTAAATAATTACAATAATTAAGGTTGCTTGACACCCTTATTTTGCTGAATATACTCCCTCGAATTCAAATTGGACATATGCCTAAAACTAGCAAATTAAAAAAAAAAGTTACTAAAGTTAAGAACAAAAGTATCAAAAAACCTAAAACCAAATTAGTTAGTAAAACAAAAGAAATTAATAAAGGTCCATTAAAAATTTCAAAAAACTACCTACCAAAAGATACTGAGAAATATATGTGTGAAAAACATAAAGTTTTTTTTAGACTTAAGTTGCAAGAATGGAAAAAAGAATTAGTCAAAGCAAACAATGAAGCTCTTTATAACGGTAGCATGGATGATAATAGTATTTCAGCAGACATTGTAGATCAGGCCAGTTCTTACACAGATAAAAATGTAGAGATGAAAGCTATTAATAGACAAATTAAGTTGATCTCTGAGATAGATAAAGCTTTAATGAGAATTAAAGACGATACTTACGGCTATTGTTTAGATACGGCAGAACCTATTGGTTTAAAAAGACTAATGGCAAGACCAGTTGCAAAATATACAATTGCAGCACAGGAAAAACATGAAAAAAACGAGAAAGTTTATGCAGATGAATAAAAAAAGAAAAAAAAACAGACCTGTGAGAAATCCGATAACTTATAATTTTACCAAAAAATATATTTATTTTTACTATGCATTTTTTTGGTTATTATTATTATTATTCGTTTTTACTAGATGAACAAAAAATTTCTTTTAATTATAATAGTGATTTTAGCTATAGAGTTTTCGGGCCATGGTATCTTCGCTTCTTTATTTAGATTATTAAACTCTATGAATTAAACTAAGGTTTGGGGGGAAGTTCATTCCGATCCATAAATGCAAAACCTTTAATTACAGCTTTCCTTTTAGCAATTTCATTATACCATCTAGTAAGATTTTTATAGTTACTTAAACCTATATCATGCCAAGTGTGCCTAGCAATCCAAGGAAAGGTGCCTATATCTGAAATATTATAATTTTCACCTGATAAAAATTTTGAATTTGATAATCTTTCATCAAGTTCCTCGTATATTCTTTTTGATATTTTAAAATATCTTTCTTCTCCAAAAGAACTTTTGCCAGGATTATAATGATGAAATTGATGATGCTGCCCTAACATGGGACCTACATAACCCATCTGAGCCATTAACCATTGATTAATTTCTAATCTTTCTTTTTTATCATAAAACATTCCACTTTGTTCAGCCAGGTATATTAAAATTGCACCAGATTCAAAAATACTTTTATTAGCTTTATGATCAATAATTGCTGGAATTTTACTAAGTGGACTTATCTTTTTAAAATTTGGTTTAAACTGTTCACCCTTATCAATATCTATTTTGGTTACTTTATATTCATATCCAATTTCCTCCAACATAATACTAATTTTTTTTCCATTAGGTGTGTTAGCTGAAAAAAGTTCTATCAATCTTTTTTACCAAGTCTTTTAAGTAAATTTGAAGAGGTTGTTGTAAATTCAAATCTATATTTTTCATTTGGTCTTGCTAGCTTAAAACAAGCTCTTGCTGCTAAAGCTCCTTCATGAAATCCTGATAAAATTAGTTTTAATTTGCCTGGATAAGAGCAAATATCTCCAACTGCATAAATGCCTTTTTGATTTGTTTCAAACTTTTCAGTGTCTACTGCAATTTTTTTTTTATCAATGTTAAGCCCCCAACTTGCGATGGGACCAAGTTGCATAATTAACCCGAAAAATCCTAAAACATAATCAGTCTCTAATTTTTTAATTTCTCCTTCATCATGTTTTATATCAATGCTTTGTATTTGATCAGAGCCATTTACATTGCTTAATTGATTTTTTGTAAAAAGATTAATCTTGCCAGCATCTGCCAATTCATTAATCTTATTTACTGTAGATCGTGCCCCTCTAAACTCATCTCTTCTGTGAATTAAATTGACTTTTGATTTTTTTGATAATTCAACAGCCCAATCCAAAGCACTATCGCCACCACCAAAAATTGAGACTGTTTTTCCTTCAAATATTCTTTTATCTTTAACTGTATAAAATAAAGATTTGTTTTCAAATTTTTCACACTCTTTTGGGGGAAATTTTCTGGGTTCAAAAGAACCAACACCTCCAGCAATTATAACATTTGGTGTTAGAAAAATTTTGTTATTACTTGTTTTTACAAACCATCTATCATTTTCTTTTTTAACTTCATCAACTCTTTCATTTAAATGAAAATTAATATCGAAAGGTTTAAGTTGATTTATTAAGTTGTTTGTTAACTCTTCACCAGTGCATTCAGGAACTGCAGGTATATCATAAATTGGTTTGTCCGGATAAAGTTCTATACATTGACCACCAATTTTATCTAAATTATCAACTACTTCACAATTTAGTCCAATCAATTTCAATTGGTGAGCAGTAAACAAACCTGTTGGACCTGCCCCAATAATTAATGCATCTGTTTTAATCATTTAAGCTTGTTTAGATGGAATATTTACTATTAAACCATCTAAATCATCTGAGACGATTAGTTGACAACTTAGTCTACTATTTTTTTTGGGTTCGTAAGCCATATCAATCATATCCTCTTCACCATCCTCTTTTTTTGGAAGCTTATTAAACCAATCTTCTGTGACATAAACATGGCATGTTGCACAAGCCATGCCTCCACCACAATCTGCATCGATACCAGGAATATCGTTTTGAACAGCTCCTTCCATGACTGTTAGTCCATTCTCAACTTCAACCTCATGGATTTTATCGGCTGATGTTATGTAGGTTATTTTTGGCATTAAAAATCTTTATAAGGGATAAAAAAAATAGGGCAAGTATGCAAAAACATACTCGCCCTATAAATTTAATTTAATCAGCTATTATCTAGCTCTTGCTCCAGCTCCTGAACTAACTGCAGCAGCCCAGATTACTAGACCAAATGCAATTTTGTTAATAAAGTCAGCTAAGTTGTAAACAACGTTAAGTGAGTTAGCATCTACTCCGCCAGTTAGGTAACCAAATACGTAACCTAATGGGTAAATTGCCCAACCTACTGTAACGATCATTCTCATTGCACCGAACGCGGTAACAAGAGCTTTGTTTCCACTTTTTGAAGCAGCTTTTCCAGCTTCACCTGAGAATATTTCATAAAGAATGTATACCCAACCTGCCATACCGATAATGAAACCAAGTGTAGCGTTGATGTATCCAGCTTCTCCTAGATATCCTCCGATTAACATTACTAATGAACCAATTAACAATCTCCAGAAAATTCCAGAGTTTGCTTTTCTTACAGCTACTAGAATTAAATAAAATTCTATCATCTGTAGTGGCACAGTAATTAACCAATCAATATATCTGTATACTGTTGGTGAATCGCCAGTACTTACCCATACATCTCTCATGTACATGTAGTGAATAAAAGCAATACCAGTTACTAGACCTGCTACTGTCACAGATGTCTTCCATGCTGGATTTACAGTACTTCTCTCCATAAAGAAAAAAGCAGTTGAAGCCAACATACCCATTGAAATTACCCAAAAAGAAATTCCAACAAAGTCATCTTGTGCTAACATAGCTGTCGCTGCGTTTGCAACACTCGTTACACCTATTAGTGCAACAACTGTAAGAGCAAACAATTTAAGTTTTTTCATAAAAAACTCCCTCTCTAGTTAGTTTTTATTTGTTTAGTTTATATAAACTAAGCTTAGGCTTCCCTAAGCAAAGATTTCGGTTAAATAACAAATTAAAAGAGTTTATTGAAGACAAAATTGTCATTAATAAGCATTGATTTTACTTACTTTTTAAAATTAAATACAATTTTTAAGTTAAAAATCAAAAAAAAAGTAATATCGAATCAAATTTGAAATGTCAGACAAATTCAACAAAATTTATAAACAATCAATTAATGACCCTGAAAAATTCTGGAGTGAGGCTTCAAATGATATCTTTTGGTTTAAAAAACCGACAAAAATTTTAAATAAATCAAACCCTCCATTCTATAAATGGTATGAAGACGGGGTAACAAACACTTGTTATAATGCATTAGATATTCACATTGATCAAGGTAATGGCGAGAAAATAGCATTAATATACGACAGTCCAATCACTGGCAATAAAACTAAGTTCACATATAAGCAGTTAAGATCAAAAGTTTCTAAATTCGCTGGAGCATTAAAAGATCAAGGTATTAATAAAGGTGACAGAGTAATTATTTATATGCCCATGATACCAGAGGCGGTAGTTGCTATGCTTGCTTGTGGAAGAATTGGAGCAATTCATTCAGTGGTTTTTGGAGGATTTGCTTCTAACGAACTTGCAAGTAGGATTGATGATAGTAAAGCAAAAGTATTAGTTACAGCTTCATGCGGTTTTGAACCTGGAAGGACTGTTGAATATAAACCTTTAGTAGATGAGGCGATTAAGCTTGCTAATCATAAAATTGATAAAATGATTTTATTCCAAAGATCAGGTCATGAAGTAAAACTGAATGCTCCAAATGAATTAAACTGGGAAGAAGTAATTTCAAAAGCAAATGAAGTTGATTGTGTTGAAATGAATTCAAATGAATTTGCCTATATACTCTATACATCTGGCACTACAGGTACTCCTAAGGGTATAGTTAGAGATATTGGTGGTCATATAGTTGCATTAAAATGGACGATGAAAAATATTTATAACATAGACGCCGGGGATATCTGGTGGTCAGCGAGTGACATTGGTTGGATTGTTGGACATTCATATATTGTTTATGCTCCTTTATTTAAAGGATGCACGACAGTTCTATTTGAGGGTAAGCCAGTTGGTACCCCAGATGCTGGTGCATTTTGGAAAATTATTTCTGATTACAAAGTTAAATCTTTATTTACTGCTCCTACTGCATTTAGGGCAATTAAAAAAGAGGACCCTGATGGAAAATTTTTTTCTAAGTATGATCTCTCTAAATTTGAAAGTCTTTTTCTTGCAGGAGAAAGAGCTGATCCAGATACAATTAAATGGGCTGAAAATTTATTAAATGTTCCTGTGATTGATCATTGGTGGCAAACTGAAACTAGCTGGGCAATCAGTTCTAATTGTACAGGTATTGAAATGATGGAAACGAAATATGGTTCTGCTTGTAAAGCTGTTCCTGGATATGATGTCAAAATTATTAAATCAGATAAGACTTTGGCTAAACCAAACGAAATGGGAGATATAGTCGTTAAACTACCTTTGCCTCCAGGGACTTTTCCAACACTTTGGAATGCAGATAAAAGGTATAAGGAAAACTATATGTCTAATTATGAAGGTTACTACCAGACTTATGATGCCGGACACATTGATGAGGAAGGTTATATTTGGATCATGTCAAGAACAGATGACATTATAAATGTGGCTGGTCATAGATTATCTACTGGTGCAATTGAAGAAGTTCTATCTGAACATCAATCAGTTGCTGAATGTGCAGTTCTAGGTATTGCTGACAAATTGAAAGGTCAGCTGCCTATAGGATTAATCGTACTAAAAGCAGGTGTTGATAAAGATAATGAGACAATTTCAAAAGAGTGTATTCAAATGGTTAGAAATAAGATTGGTCCTGTAGCTGCTTTTAAAGTTGCAATAGTGATTAAGAGACTTCCCAAAACAAGATCGGGAAAGATATTAAGAGGCACTATAAGAAAAATTGCAGATAATGTTGAACATAAAATGCCCCCAACTATTGATGATCCAGTAATTTTAGATGAGATTAAAGAAGATCTAATAAAAAATAATATTTTAAAAAGTTCTTGAAACTTAATTAAATTTTAAAGGAGTGCCATCTGGATCTCCTATAATTTTACCGTCTTGCATTTTTACTTTTCCAGCAATTATAGTTGAAATGGGTGTCCCTTTGAATTCAACTCCGTGAAATGGAGACCATCCACACTTGCTCTCTATATTTTCATTTTTAATTACAATTTTTTTATTCATATCCACAATAGTAAAATCTGCATCAAATCCTTCTTTTATAAATCCTTTATCCTTTATCCCAAAAATTTTTACTGGATTTTCACAAACAAAATTTATTAATTGGTTTAGAGTTAATTTTCCGTCATTAATATGATTTAACATGACTGGCATTAAAGTTTGAACACCAGGCATACCAGATGGTGAATTTGGGTATTCTTTATCCTTATTTACTTTTAAATGAGGTGCGTGATCAGAACCTATGGTATCGTTAAAATTATTTTTAACTGCGTACCATAATCTATCATAGTGAGTCTTATTCCTTATTGGAGGGTTCATCTGAGCATAGGTACCAAGTTTATCATAACAGTCTGGTGCATAAATTGTTAAATGCTGTGGAGTAATCTCAAAAGTAATATTTCCTTTATGTTGAGATAAGAAATCAATTTCTTGCTTTGTCGTAATATGGAGAACGTGCGCTTTTTTATTATAACGGTTAGCAATACGAACTATCCTTCTTGTTGATGATATTGCACATTCGTCACTTCTCCATATTGGGTGAGAATGAACATCACCTTTTTTAATCAATTTTTTATTAACATTTAAAATTGCTTCATCCTCAGAGTGGACAGCTACAACTTTAGAACTATTTTGAAATACTGTCTCAATATCTTTTTCATCAGCAACTAAAAGATTTCCTGTTGAAGAACCTGCAAAAAGTTTTATCCCACAACAACCTTCTAAATTTTTTAAATCTGCTAAATCATTAGCATTAGTTGCTGTTGCACCAAAATAAAAAGCGTAATTGCAATACATTCTATTTTTTGCAAGGTCTAATTTTTTTTGGAATTCTTTTTTGTTCGATGTTGGGGGATTAGTGTTTGGCATTTCAAATACTGCTGTTATCCCTCCAGCAATAGCTGCTCTACTTCCTGAGTGGAGATCTTCGGTATCTGTAGATCCTGGCTCTCTAAAATGAGTTTGAGTATCTATACATCCTGGTAAAACAGTTAGACCTTTAGCATCTATGGTGTCTTTGGCCTCTTCAGTGATTTTGCCTATGTTTTGAATTTTGCCACCCTTGACAGAAACATCAACATCTTTAAGCTCCCCATCAATATAACACTGACCATTTTTGATTATAAGATCTAACATTTATAAAAAAAGTAATTATATTAAAAGTTAGTTTGATGCAAATATGAAAAATAGTGTTTTTATATTACAGGATAGAGCCATAATTTATGTCAATGGTGTAGATGCTAAAGATTTTTTACAAAATCTTATAAGCAATGACATTAATAAAGTTACAGATAATTCAAGTTGTTTTGCCTCTTTACTGACCCCGCAAGGTAAATTTCTATTTGAATTTATAATAGTTAAACATAAATCAGGCTTTTTCATTGATTGTGAAAAAAACCAATCCGATGAAATATTCAACCAATTGAGTCTATATAAAATTAGATCAAAAGTTGAAATTTTAAATTTAAGCAATGAATTTGTTGTTGCAAGCTTTGGGTACGAAAAATACCTATCAATTGATGGTTCAAAGGATATTTTGGGTTTCACCTTCAAGTATAGAGAAGACCCAATTATTTTAGATCCAAGAAATAAAAGTTTAGGTGCAAGATTAATCATTAACTTAGAGAAGCTTTATTTATCCCTTAAAAAATTAGATCTTAAAGATGATAAAGTTGAGTATTATTATATTCAAAGTCATAATCTTGGGATTGTTCCAAAAAATCTCAATCAACTACAAAATAAATTATTTGGTATTGAATGTAATTACGAAGAACTAAATGGTATAGATTTTAAAAAAGGATGTTATGTTGGACAAGAAAATACTGCAAGAATCAAGTTAAAAAATAAACTTTCAAAAAGATTACTACCAATCAAAGTTATCGAAGGCGAGCTATCTGAAAATGAAAAAATTTACAATAATAATATCGAAATTGGAAAAATTCTTATAAGTAATGATTATCCTTTTGGACTAATCAAATATCGAGATGAGAATTTTAATAAAAATCAAACTTTTAAAAGTGAAAATGGTTCTTTTAAAATTTTTATACCTGAATGGCTAAAAATTTAAGTTTTTGGTGCGGCCAGAGAGACTCGAACTCTCATGGACTAGGTCCACACGGCCCTCAACCGTGCCTGTCTACCAATTTCAGCATGGCCGCAAATATGACCCACATTAAATCAATGACAAGTAGGTTTCAAATTGATAAATTTTCTTATGGAATTTAATCAAGAGGTTAAAAAAGCTACTGATCCAATTTATCAGAAGATATCAAAGGTTATGCCTGAGATTGAATGGTCAGTGCATGCTCCCTATATTCATAAAATTAATAAATTAAAAAAAGAAAAAAACGCCGTTATTCTTGCTCATAACTATCAAACACCAGAAATCTACCATGGTATAGCAGATTTTTCTGCAGACTCTTTAGCATTAGCAGTTGAAGCATCAAAAACTTCAGCAGATATAATCGTGATGGCTGGAGTTCATTTCATGGCTGAGACAGCAAAACTAATGAGCCCTAATAAAAAAGTTTTATTACCAGATATGAAAGCAGGGTGCTCTTTATCATCTTCAATTACAGGTAAAGACGTGAGACTTTTAAAAGAAAAATATCCAGGTGTTCCTGTGGTTTCTTATGTAAATACATCTGCAGATGTAAAAGCAGAAACCGATATATGTTGTACTTCTGCTAATGCTGTTAAAATTGTTAAATCACTAGGAGTTAAAAAAGTAATTTTTTTACCTGATGATTATTTAGCTAAATATGTTGCTTCTCAGACAGATATTGAAATTATTGCATGGAAAGGTATTTGCATGGTCCATGATCAATTTAATGAAAAAGAAATTAATGATATAAGAAGTAAAAATCCTGGAATTAAAATTATAGCTCATCCTGAGTGTCCGCCAGAAGTAATCAAAGCTAGTGATTTTGCTGGCTCAACTTCTGGTATGATAAATTATGTAAAAGATAACCAACCTAAAAAAGTTATGATGGTCACTGAATGTTCAATGAGTGATAATATCCAAGTAGAAAATCCAAATGTTGAATTTATAAGACCATGCAATCTATGCCCACACATGAAAAGAATAACTTTACCAAAAATTTTAGACTGTTTGGAGAATGAAATTGGTGAAATTATTATGGATCAAGAGACAATTAACAAAGCAAGATTGTCAGTAGAAAAAATGGTCGCTATTGGTAGATAGCTTTTTGTGTCAAAAATAAAACTTAGTGAAAATTTTATAAGAAATACAGTTAAGCTTGCACTTAATGAAGATTTATTTCCATCTGGAGATATAACTTCAAATCTTGTTAAAAATAATAAAATAATAAAAGTAAAATTAATATCAAATCAAGATGCTATAATTGGTGGTCTTTTATTTGCAAAACATACCTTTTTATTAATTGATAAAAAAATAAAATTTATTATCAAAAAAAAAGATGGCTCTTCTGTAAAAAAAAAAACTTTGATTGCTACGATTCAAGGAAAAGCACAAAATATATTAATTGCTGAGAGAGTTGCTTTAAATTATTTGTCCCATATTTCAGGAATTGCAACTAAGACAAACCAGTTTGTTAAATTGGCAGGTAAAAAATGTAAAATTTGTTGTACACGTAAAACAATTCCAAACTTGAGAGTAATTCAAAAATATGCTGTTAAACTAGGTGGAGGAGTCAATCATAGATTTAATTTGAGTGATGAATATTTAATTAAAGACAATCATATAGCTTCTTCAAATATAAAAAGTTTAGTCTCTTTGGCTATTAAAAATAAAAAGGGTAAAAAAATTACTGTAGAAGTTGATAATTTAAAACAACTTAAACAAATAATAGGTCTCAAATTTAATACTGTTTTATTTGATAATATGAATATTAAAAATTTAAAAATAGGTGTTAAGATTGCTAAGAAATATTATGAAACCGAAGCCTCCGGAAATGTTACGCTTAAAAAAGTAAAATTAATTGCAGCTACTGGGGTTGATAGAATTTCAGTAGGAAGCATCACTCACAGCGTTCCTGCCGTCGATCTAAAATTAGAAATTTAATTAACAAATTTTGAAAGATCAGGTTTAAAATAGTTGGGACCTTTCATAACTTTTCCTGACTCATTATAAATTGGCTTCCCATTTTTATCTAATTTACTCATATTAGAATTTTGAACCTCCTCAAAACACTTATCCAAATCAATACCAAATGCATGCCCTGCTCCATAAGTAACATACAAGATATCTGTTAATGCGTCTGCTACCTCTAACAAATTGTTATTTTTCATAGCCTCTGAAAGCTCATCAAGTTCCTCTTTAATTAGATCGATCCTAAGTTTATTGATTTTATCTGTACTAAATGCAGGTCTATCCTTTACCTCTTGGCCAAAAGTTTTCATGAAAGTTGCGACCTTATTAAAATTTGACATATTGCTCCTGTAAGTTTTTTAAAATTAATGTATATTAATAATAATTTATTAATTACTTGTTAATCAATGAAATTAAGAAAAGAATTCGATAGTATTGGCTCAATAAATGTTCCTGGTGATAAATACTGGGGAGCTTCAACACAAAGATCCAAAAAATATTTTGATGTGGGTGAGTTTTTAATCAGACCAGTTTTAATTAGATCAATCGCTATAATTAAAAAAGCTGCTGCAATAGTTCATGGTAAAGAAAAACAAATCTTGCCTAAAATTTCAAAGGCTATAATAAAAGCATCTAATGAAGTAATATCTGGTAAGTTAGATGAGCATTTTCCTTTAAAAGTTTGGCAAACAGGATCTGGCACTCAAACAAATATGAATGTTAATGAAGTCATTGCAAACAGAGCTATTGAAATTTTGGGTGGTAAAAAGGGTTCCAAAAAACCTGTGCACCCTAATGATCATGTTAATAAGTCTCAATCTACTAATGATGTTTTTCCTACTGCGATGCATATTGCTATTGCGAGTGAAACTAAAAATAAACTAATACCATCTTTAGAATTATTAAATAAAGAATTAAAAAAGAAAGTTTCTCAGTTCAAAAATATAATTAAAGTTGGCCGAACTCACTTACAAGATGCAACACCACTGTCTTTAGGACAAGAATTTTCAGGATATCAATCACAGTTAGAGGACTGTATTTTTAGAATTAAAAATGCCTTAAACGAAATTTATTTTTTAGCTCAAGGAGGAACTGCGGTTGGAACGGGGATTAACAGCAAGAAAGGTTTTGATAAAAAAATTATAAATGAAATAAAAAAAATTACTAAAATTCCATTTAAACCAACTAAAAATAAATTTGCATCATTGGCTGCACATGATGAGATTGTTAATTTTTCAGGTACATTAAATACTACAGCAGTATGTTTGATGAAAATTGCAAATGACATTAGATTTTTAGGGTCAGGACCAAGAGCTGGCTATGGTGAGATCATTTTACCTGCCAACGAACCAGGATCATCAATTATGCCAGGTAAAGTTAATCCAACTCAATCAGAGGCCGTGACAATGGTTTGTGTCAAAGTTATTGGAAATCATAATGGAATAACTATTGCTGGTTCTCATGGACATTTTGAGTTAAATGTTTTTAAACCATTAATTGCACATAATATATTACAATCTATAGACCTGCTTGCAGATAGTACTAAAAATTTTTCTACTTACTGTGTAAAAGGTATTGAAGCTGACAAAATTAAAATTAAAAAATTTTTAGATAATTCATTAATGCTAGTAACAGCTCTAGCCCCTCATATAGGGTATGATAATTCATCAAAAATCGCAAAAAAAGCACTTAAAAATAATACTACACTTAAAGAAGAAGCTTTAAAAAGTGGATTAATAAGTGAGAAAGACTTCAATAAAATTGTAAATCCAAAAAAAATGATTCACCCAGCGTAAGAAGCGAAGAAATTATTTACAAAATTTTTAAATTTAATCTTATTAAATATTCTATCATTACTTAAATTAAAATCTGAGATATATTTTTCTAATTTTGAATTTTGCTGATTATCAACTTTGATATTATCAAAAGTTATTTTTTGTGTGTTTAAATTGTATAAAAAATCAATTGTTATTTGATCAATCTTTCTTCTATTCATTTTAGGAACCTGAAATGATTTATAAAAATTATCTATTTGCTTAAAATTCAAAATAAAGTTTCCTGTTAAATTAATTTGATTTTTTTCATTAATTAATAAACTTTCTTTTAAAATTATTTGAAGATTATCTTTCCACATTACTCTAGAATTTGAAAATCCAATGTTACCCTCATCAATTATTATTTTTAATGATAAGTTGTTAAGATCATCTAAATTTGTGATATTCTTAACATTAAAATCTATGTTTGAATTAATATTTCTATTATTAAGGATTCCTGAGTTAATTAAATCAATCAAAAAAAAATTATCTTTAAATAAATTTTTTGAACTTAAACTATCATAATTAAATTTTGCAGTAACATAAAATGGTTTAAATTCTATAACACCTTCATAGTTATTTTTTAAAGCTTCTGAATTAAAATTTAGTGAATTTTTTTTGAATTGATAATTGAAAGAGGTAGTTTTATTTATGAATGAAATTTCAGTAAAACCTTTTTTAATCTCATTGTTAAAATAAAAATTATTGTCAATATTAAGTCTAATTTTTTTTGAATTAAATTTTGTAATTACTATCTTGTTAAACTTATCTTTCCTGATCTCAAGTTTAAAAGGAATATTGAAAACTTCATTCTTAAAAATAAGTACATTTACCAAGTTTTTTGAATCATAATAAAAGCTACTATTTCTTATCTTATTTATAAAGAGAACATCATTGTAATTATTTTTAAAAAAAATATTTCCATCTGCTATTGAAATCTTATTTTCATTTGGCTCGATATCTAAAAATTTTAAAAAAAAAGTTAAATCACTTACTTCAATATTAAAGTCTATTTTTTGGAATACTAGGTCTTTGATTTCAATTTTATTAATATTAAAGAACTTATTTATCTCAAAATAAATTTTAAAATTTTCAGCGATAGCTATTTTTTCTTTCTCTTTAATTAACGATAAATTTTCTGCCAAGAAATGAGGCTTAGGTAACAACCTATATTTGATTTTATCATTAAATTTAATATTAATATCGTATTTATTAATTATTTGATCCTTTATTTGAGACTGAATAATATCCTTGTTATAGAATGTTGGTATTAATAAGTAAATCAGTGTCAAGATAGCTAGTATACCTGAAGCAAAAAAAACTCTATTATAAGGACTAAATTTAAACTTTTTTATATCTTTAATAAAAGATTTTAATTTATTAAAATAACTCTCTAACGACTCATTTATTATTAAAAGTTGTTTTTGATGTTTTTGTTTGCTCATAAAGTAAGCTGAACTTATAAATAATTATTTGAAATGGTAAACTCTGAATTTTTAAAAAATTTGAATAAATCTCAAAAAGAGGCCGTAATGTATCTTGACGGTCCACTATTGATTGTAGCTGGGGCGGGTTCAGGAAAAACCAAAGTTTTAACTACACGAATTGCTAATATTATCCACGAAAAAAAAGCTTTTCCAAATCAAATTTTAGCTGTGACATTTACAAATAAAGCAGCAAGAGAAATGCAAGTGAGAGTAAGTAAAATTCTTGGCTCGACTGCTACTGGATTATCTTGGCTGGGAACATTTCACTCAATATGTGCAAAAATTTTAAGAAAGCACGCTTCAGCTGTGAGTCTTCAATCAAATTTTACAATAATTGATACTGATGATCAAATCCGATTAATTAAAAACATATGTAAAGCTGAAAATGTTGATGTCAAAAAATTAGCCCCAAGGTATATACTTGCAATTATTGATCGTTGGAAAAATAAGGGATTTTATCCAGAAGAGGTAATAATAAATTCAAAAGATATTTATGAAAAAAATATCCTACCAATTTATAAAATTTATCAACAAAAATTAATTGACCTTAACTCATGTGATTTTGGTGATTTAATTTTGCATTCTGTAAAAATTTTTGAAAAACACTCAGATATAAGAGAAATTTATTCAAAAAATTTTAGATATATTCTAGTAGATGAATACCAAGATACAAATTTCATTCAAAGTAAATGGCTTAATTTATTAGTTAATAAAAATAAAAACATTTGTTGTGTTGGAGATGATGATCAATCAATCTATAGTTGGAGGGGTGCAGAAATTAAAAATTTTTTAGAATTTGATCAAGTATTTAAAAATACTAAAGTTATAAGACTTGAAGAAAATTATAGGTCTACTGAAAATATATTGTCAGTTGCTTCTGAACTAATTTCAAATAATAAAAATAGAGTTGGTAAAACTCTAAAAACTACAATGGAAGAAGGGGATTTGGTAAAACTATACTGTTTTAAAAATGTAAAAGATGAAGCAATGGGAATTTCAGATGAAATTGAAAAGATTAAAAAAGAATGCTCATATAATAATATTGCCATATTAGTAAGAGCAATATTTCAAACAAGAGAATTTGAAGAAAGATTTTTAAAAATAGGTATGCCCTATAGAATTTTAGGAGGAACAAAATTTTACGAAAGAGCAGAAATTAAAGATTGTATAGCATACTTAAGATTAATTTATCAAAAAAAAGATGACCTAGCTTTTGAAAGAATTGTAAATAATCCAAAACGCTCAATTGGTGACAGCACTCTTAAATCGATTCATTTGTATTCTAAGAATAACACAGTTTGTCTAGAAATTGCATCTAGGAAAATGATAGAGAATAACTTGATAAAACCTAAACCAAAAATTGGTTTAATTATGTTTTTAAATTTAATCGCAAAATTGAGAAATGATTTAGAAATGAAGACAGTAAGTCATGTAAAATTATTACAAAATATTTTAGATGAGTCAGGATATTCATCAATGCTTAAAAATAAAAAAGACTTAGATAATGAAAATAGATTAGAAAATATAAAAGAATTATTAAGTGCAATGAAAGAATTTGATAATTTGGAAAGCTTTTTAGAACATGTTTCTTTAGCAACCTCTGTAGATCAAGAATGGGAAGGAGAAAAGATTAATATGATGACTATGCATGCTGCAAAAGGTTTGGAATTTGAAACTATTTTTTTACCTGGATGGGAAGAAGGACTCTTTCCTCATCAGAAATCTATTGAGGAAAAAGGCCAAAATGGATTAGAAGAGGAAAGAAGGCTAGCATATGTAGGGATTACCAGGGCAAAAAAGAGAGCAATTATTTCCTTTTCAATGAATAGATTTTATCAAGGAGATTGGATTGAAAGCATGGCATCAAGATTTATAGAGGAACTTCCAGAAAAATATTTAGAAAAAAATTCAGTTTTTGATGAAGATAAATATATAGATGATGAATTTGAATTTAATCAAGATATTGATGTTGAGGATAATGTTAGAAGTCCGGGATGGATAAGATATCAAAAAAGAATTAAATGATAAAAAAGATAATTTCAAAATTGAAGCAATATTTAAATATTTATAAACTAGATGGTTACATTGTTCCCAAAAATGATGCTTATTTTTCTGAATTTTCTAGTCCTGATAGATTAAAAAATATTTCAAATTTTACAGGATCGGCTGGATACGCAATTATTTTTAAAAAGAAAAATTATTTATTTGTCGATGGGAGATACATAATTCAAGCAAAAATTGAGTGTGGTAATAGATTTAAAATAATGGAAATCCCAAAATACTCTCCAAAAAACCTTGTACCAAAAAGTAAAAAAAAACTTATTTTAGGATTTGATCCTCAATTATTCACAAGTTTAACTATCCATAATAATTTTGGAAATCACTTTAAATTATTGCCAATATCAGAAAATTTAGTTGATAAATCTTTTTATAAAACTAATAAAAAAAGTGTAATTCCTTTTTATAACTTAAATAAAAATATAACTGGAGAAACAACTAATTCCAAAATTAAAAAAATAATTGAACATATTATTTCCCGTAAGATTGACAACATCTTTATAAGTGCTCCTGAAAATGTTGCTTGGTTATTAAATTTAAGGGGTCATGATAATCCTTACAGTCCGATACCGAATTGCAAATTAATTTTAACTAAAGAAAGAAAAATGTTTTTCTTTTCTTGTCCAAAAAAAATAGGCAGATTAAAAAAAATTAATGAATATAAAAAATTAGAATTTAGTAGATATCAAAATTTTATAAATATAATAAAAAATTTAAATGGCAAAAACTTCTGTATTGATCAAACAACTTGCTCAATATCCAATGAAAAAGTGATACAATCTTTTTTTAAAATAAAATCTGTTATTGACCCATGCTATCATCTTAAATCTAAGAAAAATAAAGTTGAAATTAAAAATATGATCAGTGCTCATGTCAGTGATGGAGTAGCATTGACTAAATTTATTTACTGGATAAAAAATATGAATAAAAAAAAAATTACAGAGTATGAGGCACAAAATAAGCTTGAAAAATTTAGAAAAAAAAATAAAAATTATTTATATCCAAGTTTTAATACAATATCAGGTAGTGCGGGTAATGCAGCTATAATTCATTACCGAGCTACAAAAGAGAATGCAAAAAAGATTAATAAAAACGACATTTTCTTATGCGACTCTGGAGGACAATATAAATACGGAACCACTGACGTAACTAGAACGTTATGTTTTTCAAAGCCAAAAAAAAATATAAAAGACATTTTTACCAAAGTTCTTAAAGGCCATATAGCTGTTGCTTGTACTAAAATTAATTTTAGTCAAACTGGTAAATTACTTGATGTCAAGGCAAGAAAATATTTAAAAAAAGCTAATTTAGATTATGCGCATGGAACAGGTCATGGAGTAGGCTTTTTTTTAAATGTACATGAAGGTCCACAAGCTATCTCTAAATACAATAACGTAATATTATCTGAGGGTATGATTTTAAGTAATGAACCTGGATACTATAAAAAAGAGAAGTTTGGCATACGAATTGAAAACTTAATATATGTTAAAAAATCTAATCGTAATTTATTTTTTGAAAATCTTACTCTTGCACCAATCGATTATGACTTAATAGATTTTAAACAATTATCTAAAAATGAAAAAGATTACTTATTTAGATACAATCTGAAAGTTTACACAAAATTATCTCCATTTTTAAATAAAAATGAAAAAAAATGGTTAGCTAGTTTTATTTAATATTTTAAGCCATTCGGTTTGAGATAAAATCTTGATTTTTAATTCTTTTGCGGTTTCAACTTTTCTTTTCGTAGGCTTTTCACCAGTTATTAAATAATTCAGTCTTTTAGATACATTGCTTATTATTGATCCTGAATTTTGTTCAATTAAAGATTTAGCTTCTGCCCTACTCATTCCTTGTAATTTTCCTGTAAACATAAATGTTTTATTCATTAAAGATCCATTTTTTTTAAATTCAATTGCATTATCTATTTTAAGAATTTTATCAAGTTCGTTGATTACCTTTAAGTTTTCTAAGTTTAGAAAAAAAATTTTTATTGAATTAATTTGAGTTTCTCCAATTCCATCTATGTTTAATAAATCCTCAAAATTTTTATTTTTTGAAAGTAAGATAAAATTTTTAGATGATTTAGAATATCTTGAAATCAATTTAGCATTCTCTAAGCCTATATGTCTGATGCCAAGAGAGTATATAAATCTCTCAAGAGAAATATTTTTTCTTTCATTTATTGAGTATCTAAGATTTGCAACAGATTGTTTCCCCCACCCATCCATTAACTCAATTTTCTTATAATCTAAATTAAATATATCTTGAGGTAATTTTATAATATTTAGATCCCAAAAATTTTTTACAATTTTTTTTCCTAAACCATCAATATTGAAAGCTTCTTTAGATACAAAATGTTTTAATTTTTCTATCGCAACTTTTTTACATTTAAAACCTTCACTTGAACATCTTCGAACTGCATCATTCTTTTTTGTAAGTGAATTAAATTCTTTGATAGTTTCAGATCCACAAGATGGACATTTATTTGGAAAATTAAATTTATTAGATTTTTTTGGTCTTTTGACTAAGTCTACAGAGATTATATGAGGAATCACATCTCCTGCTCTTTCAATAACGGCTGTATCTCCGACTCTTATATCTTTTCTTAAAATTTCGTCCTCGTTATGCAAGGTTGCATTAGAGACAACAACTCCTCCAATATTTATAGGTTTTATTTTCGCTACAGGAGTTAATGCTCCAGTTCTTCCAACTTGAATATCTATATCAATAATTTTTGATATACCACTATTTGCTGAAAACTTATGTGCTATAGCCCATCTTGGTGCATTTGCAACATTTCCTAACCTCTTTTGCATCTCAAAATTATTAATTTTGTAAACTATTCCATCAATATCAAAATCAAGTTCACTTCTTTTTTTTTCCATATCATCATAGTTTGCCATTAAATTTTTTACACCTACAATTGTTTTATTTAATGGATTAACTTTAAAACCCCACTGTTTTAATTTTTTGAGATAATCACTTTGACAACTAACTTTTAATCCTTTCTCATAACCATAAGTATAGGCAATAAACTTTAAAGGAATTTTTTTAGTTTCATCGGGATTTTTTTGTCTTAATGAGCCTGAAGCAGCATTTCTGGGGTTTGCGAACTTTTCATTGAGTTTTTCAAAATCACTATTTTGAATAAACACCTCACCTCTAATATCAATTTCTTTTGGGAAATCTTCACTTGAAATAATTTTTGGTATATCACTTATTGTTTTTAAATTAGAAGTAATATCTTCTCCTTCTTTACCGTCTCCTCTTGATAATCCAATAGTCAATTTTCCATTTTTGTAGTTTAAGGAGGCTGAAATTCCATCAATTTTAGGTTCAGCACTATATTCAATTTGAAAATTATCTTTCTTATCTAGATAATTAAATATTTTTTTTTCAAAATTTAATAAATCTTCCTCGTCAAAAGCATTAGCTAATGAAAGCATTGGTTTTCTGTGCGCAACTTTTCTAAAATTTTTTGAAGGTTTAAAGCCTACTCTTGATACAGGTGAATTTTGATTTTTTAAAAAATTATATTTTGACTCTAACTCAATGATTTCTTTTTTAAGAACATCAAATTTGGCATCTGTAATATCAGAAATATTTTCGTTATAATATCTTTTATTATAATGATCCAGGGATTTAATTTTTTCCTTATATTTTTTTTTGATCAAACTTTTATTCATACTAATCAAAAAGACTTTTAAATTTTTTTATAACACCTTTCTTTTCTTTCTTTGCAGTTCTAATTTTATTATTTTCATAATCTCTATTAAAAACTTTATAAGACTTTTTATACCATTCACTAGATTTGTAGTTATAACCTAGGAGCTTAGCGTATTTTTGAGATTCCTCCAAGAGGCCTAATTTATAATTAATTTCAACTAATCTGTGAATTGCTTCTTCAACAAATATTGTTTGATCATATTCCTCTATAATATTTTTAAATCTATTTATAGCTGCTATCCATTTGCCTTTTTTAATATAATGTCTTCCTAAATACATTTCTTTGGATGCAAGAATATCCTCAATTAAATCAATTTTAAATTGTGCATCTAAAGCAAAATCTGAACTAGGGTATTCTTGTAAAATAAAATAAAACTTATCTCTTGCTTTAATTAAGGGTGCCGAGTCTCTTTTTTCATCCTCAATTGTCTCATAATAACACATTGCTATAAGATAATGCGCATAGGATAAATTCTTATCATTAGGATAAGTTTTTAGGTATCTCTCTAAATTAAACAAAGCTTCAGCATAATAATTTTGTAAATAATATGAATATGATGCCATTAAAGCTGACCTTGATGCCCACTCTGATTGAGGAAATAAAAGTTCAGCTTCTAAAAATCTTTTTGCTGCAAAATATGGGTCATTTTCCTTTAAAGCTTCGTATGCTTGCTCGTACGCAAGGACCATTTCTAAGTCTTGACTTGCTTCCTCAATATAAGAAATGTCTTTTTGTTCATTCGAACAGGAGCTCAAAATAATTAAAAAAAAAATAGTTAAAAAAAACTTAAATTGTTTCATAATCAATTTATATAATTATAATAGTTAATTATAAAGATGTTTAAATTATGCTATTGATCTTAAAATACTTCTATTGATTACAGTGTGTGGTAAGTTTCTCTCCTTAATTTCAACTATAGAAAAATTTTCCTTATTTTTAAATACCTTCCTTAATAATTCATTAGTTAAATAATGTCCTCCCTGGGAACAAGTAATACTGGCTATCATTCTATAACCACATGTGTAAAGGTCACCAATACAATCCAAGATTTTATGGTTTACAAATTCTTTTGAATTTCTTAGACCATTAGTATTTAGTATCTCTTTTCCTTTCACAACTATTGCATTATTTAGACTTCCACCTTTTGCTAAACCATTTTTTTTTATCACTTCGATATCTTCATATAAACAAAAAGTTCTAGAATTAAATATGTCATCTAAATTATCTTCATAAACATTTATTTTGTTTCTTTGATTGCCTATTACTGGATTTTCATATTTAAGCTTAAAGTCAATATCAAGACTTAATTTTGAGGGAAAAATTGAAATAAATCTTTCACCACTATTAAATTCAATTTTTTTATTTATCTTTATAATTTTTATTGGAGAATTGCTTATCTTAAAGCCAGCATTAATTATTTTATTTATAAAATCTTTTGCTGATCCATCCAATATTGGCACCTCTTCATTGTTTATCTCAATTAATGCATTATCTATACCTAAACCAAAAAAAGCTCCCATTAAATGTTCAATTGTAGAAACTTTTACACCATATTCATTTGAAATTGTTGTGTTTAGAGACGTATTACTTACGTTAGAGAAATTTGGAAATATCAAATTATTTTCTTTGAGGTCCACTCTTTTAAAAACTATACCAGTATTAGGGTTGGAGGGTTTAATACAAACACTTACAACTTTACCACTATGGAGTGCAACTCCACTGAAGTTGATGTTTTTTTTAATAGTTTTTTGGTTTAGTAGAGACATTAAACTCTTTTAATACTGTATTTTCGAAACTCAAAAACAACAAATATTACTAGAAAATACAGTTTTAACTAAAAAAATTAAAAAACCTCTCAAAAAAACCATGATTTTTATTAGCTTTTTCAATAAACTTTACTTCATTTGGATTATGTCCATTTATAATTTTCTTAGCCATTAAAAATATATCCTCATCATCCTTTTTTAAAAACTTTGAAATATAATTTGCATTTACAACTTTACCTAGAGAAATTTGATACTTTTTGAAAATTTTTTCAAAGTTTTTAAGTATATTATTTGAAATACAAATAATTTTAACATCTATTGAAAAGTTGTTTGCCTCGGTATCTTTTGGTAAATAGGAATAATAATTATTATCAATTTGATAATTTTCTATTATCATGTGAACGATTTTGCGAGAACCAATAGTTTTTTTACAACAATCTTTTCCATTATTTAATAGATGGCTTAAACTTTTTAAGTCAATTAAATTTTTATAATTATTTTTTTTAAGAGATATTTCAATCGGAAAAAAATCATCTGTTCCTAATATAATAGATATTTTTTTTATAAAATTTTTTATTTTTTTTTCAATTTTAAAGATATGCTCATTTAAAAAAAAATCTAAATCATCAAAATTAAGGTTATTAATATTTGTGTCTCTAATTAATTCTTTTCTATAAATACTTTGGTTTGTTTCTGAAAAAACAGATACAATTAATCTTTCTTTACTTATAAATAGAAAAATTTCATGATCCGTTCTATTTTTCATTGATTATGATCTGATTATATTGTCTTAAATCAATATTTTTTATTTTTTTTTTATAGTCTTGAGATAATAAATTTACTAAAAAATTTAAAGAAATTTTTAAATTATCTTTTGGAAGTTTTACAATAAGACCTTCGTTTGTTTCTATATCCCATCTACCAGATTTAAAAAAAAATAATTTTTTAATTTCGTTGTAGTTGAAATTTGTTTCATCAATTGTTTTTTTTAATTCAAAAAAATTTGAACTTTCAAAATTTCCAAATAAATATGGAACTTCTAATTTCACATCTTCCATTTTTATAAGTTTACCATTTGATCCTAGAAAGAAATTTTCTCCATTTTTATTTGTTTGTGCTAAAAATTTTGTTTTATGAACTTTAATATTTAAAGTTGAAGGATATTTCTTAAAAACAGTATAATTCTCAATTAAGCTGTTAGAGTTCAATATTTCTTTTATTTGTTTTTCATCTAAAAAAAAAATATTTTCGATTTTTAATATTTCTAATTTTTCCATTAATTTAAGATTACCCTCGTAGTTTAAACCAGTAACATTTATCATATCTACTTTTGAAAAGTTATGTTTTTTTAAATCTTTGTTATTAAATGTTCCAATAACTAAAAATAAAAAAAGATATATTAAAATTTTTTTACTTTTTTTTTGAGGCATCTTTTAAAATCAATTCAATAAGTTTAATAAAACTAATACCACAGTGAGTAGCAATCTCGGGCACCAAAGAAAGAGATGTCATTCCTGGCTGAGTATTAATTTCGAGAAGATAAAATTTCCCGTTATAAAATTTAAAATCAGATCGAGTAACTCCTCTGCATTTAATTAATTTATGTGCTTTAAATGCTAAAAACATTAGATTCCCGTATTCTCTCTTTTTTAAATCTACAGGAATAATGTGTTTTGTTCTTGCTTTAGAATTATATTTTGCTTCATAATCATAAAATTTTCTTCTTGGTTTTAATTCAATCGCTCCAAGCTTTTTTGAACCAATAATTGCAGCCTGAATTTCTCTTCCTGGTATAAATTCCTCTATTATTATTTTTTTATAATCTTTCAATAACTCAATTTTTTTAAATATATTAGATTTATTACATATAAATACATTTAAACTTGAGCCTTCATTTATAGGTTTTAATACTACAGGAAATTTTATTTTTCTGTTGATTAATTTAATCAATTCAGATTTTGATTTATCAAATAAATATAAAAAATATTTAGGAGTTAATATATTGTTTTTAATAAAGATTCTTTTTGATAATACTTTATCCATCGCTATAGCTGATGGGATTACTCCAGAGTGGGTATATGGTATTCCAGTAGTTTCTAATATAGATTGAACGTATCCGTCTTCTCCAAACTGGCCATGTAAAGCATTAAAAATTATATTTGGTTTAAATTGTTTTATGTTATCAAATAATTTAAAGTTTGGTTCAGACAACTTTACTTTATAATTATTTTTAGAAAGTTCTTGTGCTACTTGATTACCAGTATTAAGACTGATTGCTCTCTCTTTAGAAATCCCCCCTGAAATTATTAATATTTTCTTTTTCAAATTATTTCAAAATTTTAATTTCTTTTTCTAAACTAATACCAGTCTTTTCCAAAACATTTTCGGCTACAAAATTAATCAATTTATTCATATCTTCAAAAGTTGCATAACCTTTGTTAACAAAAAAATTGCAATGTCTTTTGGAAATACAAGCATCACCAAAGCTTGTATCTAATGGCACCGACTCTTTAATAAGCTCCCAAACTTTTTTTTTTGATTGTAATATTGGATTTTTAAAAGTACTACCGCTAGTTTTTATTCTACTTGGTTGATTCTTTTCTTTCTCTAATTTAAGTTTATCCATCTCGTTTTTAATTTCCAAAGGATCGCCTTTTACACCCCGAAAAGAAGCGCTTAAAAAAATTAGATCATCAGAAAAGTTACTTTCTCTATATTGAAAATTAATATCTTTAGCCGGAATAGTTAAAATATTTCCAGATTTATCAATTGCTTGAACTGATAATAAAATATCTTTAAACTCTTTATTAAAACATCCTGCATTCATCTTTATTCCTCCACCTATTGTTCCTGGGATACAAGCTAAGAATTCAAAACCTCTAATGCTATTATTAAACGCGAAATCGGATAAAGTTTTATCTAAAACTGCACTTCCAGCTATTATTATATTATCGTTAAGTAGAGAAATGTTATTGAAGTTATTACTCAATTTTATTACGACTCCATCAAATAAATTATCACTTATTAAAATATTTGAACCTGCACCTAGAATAAATATTTTTTCTTTGTTTTGTAATTTTTTTAAAAATATTACTAATTCCTTTAAATTTTTTGATTTATAATATACCTTTGATTTTCCTCCTATATTAAACCAGTTTTTTTTTTTGAGATCATGATTAAATCTTACACTGTCACCAAATTCACTTAACGTATATTTTAATTGTTCAATTTCCATTATAACAATTTAGGAATTTTTCTCATCCAATTAGAAATAGATCCTGCACCCATTCCAATAACAATTTTTTTTCCATACATATTTTTTTTGATAAATTTTGCTAATTGATGATTATTTTGAACTAAAAATAATTTTACTTTTGAATTTTTTATAATTTCTTTAGCAAAATTAATATAATTAAAATCTAATTTAATCCTTTCTCCAGCAGTAAATATTGGGCACAAGATAACTATATCTGCTCTTTTAAATGAATAAGAAAACTCTTTTCTTAAATCTTTTAATCTAGAAATCCTGTGCGGTTCAAATATACAAATTTTTTCAAAATTTTGATAAACTTTACTAACCCCCTCCATAACTTCTTTTATTTCAGTTGGATGATGAGCGTAATCATCATAAAAATCAATTCCATTATGTGTAAAAATTTTATTAAATCTTCTTTGAACACCTTTAAAGCTTAATAATCCCTTTTTAATATCTAAAATAGATATACCTACAGTAAGAGCAACAGCAACTGCTGCAATTGAATTTCTTATATTGTGAATACCAATTAAAGGGATTCTAAGATTTTTAATGGTAACTTTTTTTTTATTAGGAACGTTAACTATTAAATCAAATTTAGAAAATTTTATATTTTGTTTAATATTTTTTATTAAGAAATTTGATTTATGGCTAAGTCCGTAAGTATAAAAGTTTTTATTTTTTATTTTTTTTATTATTTCTCTATTAATTTTATCGTCCAAACAAATGAATGATTTTCCAAATGATGGCACTTTTTCTATAAATTTGATGAAGTAATTCTTTAGATCATTAATAGACTTATAAAAATCCATGTGTTCTCTATCAATATTGGTAATGATAGAATAAGTTGGTGGAATATGAACAAAACTACCATCAGATTCATCGGCCTCTAAAATAGACCAATCACTCTTACCAAGCTTGGCTGTATTTTTTATTGAGTTAATAACTCCACCGTTAATTATTGTAGGATCTAATTTTGTTTTCTGAAAAATTGAAGTTATCAAAGATGTAGTGGTAGTTTTTCCATGGGACCCTGCTACAACAATATTCTTAGTTAATGAAACGATATTTGCCAACATTTTACCTCTTGAAATAATTGGTAAATTTTTTCTTTTTGCCTCAATAATTTCTGGATTATTTTTTTTTATAGCTGAAGAGATTACAACTATTGTTGCTTCTTTTAAATTTTGTTTTTTTTGTCCTATAAAAATTTTTATTTTTTCTTTTTTTAGTCTTTCAACATTCTTATTAAAAGTTAAATCACTACCTTGAACTTTAAATCCTTTGCCTCTCATAATTAAAGAAAGACCGCTCATACCTATACCACCAATTCCGATAAAGTGTATAATTTCAGTTTTAGCTATTTCAATCTTCATTAATATTTTTTAGTATTTTTTGGTTAACATTAATCCAAGTATTATGATAATTTAATTTTTTTAAATTTTCTTTTTTTTTAAGATAATCACTTTTATCAAAAAAGATATCATTTAAAACTTTTTCGATCTTTTTATCAAATTGATTTTGTTCTACTATCCAACAACAATTTTTAATTTTGTAAAAATTTGCATTTTCAAGTTGATGATTATCCTTAGATGTTGGTAATGGAACAGCTATAAAGGGAGTATTTAAAACTGATAGTTCAGCAAGTGTTGATGCTCCAGCTCTTGATATACACAGATCCGCCTGAAGAACATAGTCTGCAAAATTTTTTTCAAAACTAAAAATTTCATTTTCAATATTATTTTTTGTATAAAAATCACTCAAATCAGAAATATTTTTCTCGACAGTTTGCTGTATTACTCTGATAGGTTTTTTTTTTGCATATTTTATAATAATATTTTTTAGATTTTTATCAAAAATACTTGCTCCTTGACTGCCTCCTACTATTAGTAAAGTAAATTTATCTTTAATTTTATTAGTTGTTTCTAGTTTATAGATTTGTTCTTTAACCAAAGGATAGATCGTTATTATTTTATCTTTAAATTTATTAGGAAAATTTTTTACCTCTTTTGTATAACAAAAAATCTTTTCACAAGAATTTAAAAAAAATTTATTTGCACGACCTAACACCTGATTTGGTTCAATTAAATAAATTTTTAATTTTAGTAATTTTGACGCTAAGATTAATGGTAATGACATATAACCACCTGTTGAAAAAATTTTTTTTATTTTTTTATTTTTTAACAAAAAAAAAGACTTTAAAGTCAAAATTAAAACCATGACAAAATTAAACGGTAAAAAAAAAATATTATTTAACTTTGGGGTATTAATAATTTCTAATGTAAAGTTGTCATTATCTAAATATTTCAAACCTCTTTTATCAGTTGATATTATGATATTTGCTACATCAGAAAGATGTTTGTAAAGAATTGTGGCAGGTATCACATGGCCACCAGAACCTCCAGTTGTAATTAAAAAATTCTTTTTCATAAACTAATTTTTCTTTTAGTTAAATTTAAAATAATTCCTGATAAAATTGAGATACTTACAATTGAAGATCCTCCGTAACTGATAAAAGGCAAGGTCATACCTGTAGTAGGAAACAATCTTATATTTACTCCAATATGAATCATTGCCTGTAATAGAATAAGGCTAATACACCCTATTAAAACCAATTTAGTTCTTTCTTCATTTTCTAAATAAACTTTTTTAAAAACAGAATAAATGAAAATTAAAAACAAAATTAAAATTAAAATTATAGCAATAATACCAAATTCCTCTGAGATTACAGATATTATATAATCTGTATGAGCTTCTGGCACTCTATTTTTTAATGTCCCTTCTCCAATTCCTTTTCCAAAATATCCTCCGCTAGTAATAGAGTCGATTGCTTTTTCTGATTGAGCATTATAAGTCCCTGTTTCAGTATTAAAAAAGGAGTATATTCTATTTTTAATATAGATAAACTTTGGTACAAAATTAATTAAATAAAAAAGGGCTAAAGACAAAGTCATACATGAAAAAATTAAAAAAATTATATTTATGCCTGATATAAAAATTAAGACAGACCAACTAAAAAAAACTAATAAGGTTTGTCCTATATCTGGTTGAGCGGCTAATAATAAAGCTATCATTAAGGTTATCAAAAATGAAACTGAGTACTTAAAATATAAATTAGTATATTTTTCACTACTCAAAATTAAACTAATAAAAATTATTAAAAAAGGTTTAACTAATTCTATGGGTTGAAATCTTGGCAGTATATATAAATCTATCCATCTTTGAGCACTATTTACCTCAATGCCGATAAAAGGAACTAAAAGCAAAAAAATAAGTGAAAGAAGAAAAATTATAGGGGAAATTTTAAAGAGTCTTTCTTCATTAATAAAAGATAATACAAAAATTATAATTAAACCTAAAAAAACAAATGAAAGATGTTTGAAAAAAAAGGCATAATCATTTGTTTCTAATTTATCAGATACTAATAAAGATGTAGATACAAGAGAAAAAAATAGTCCTGTGATAAACAACAAAATGATTAAAGAAAATATAAATTTATCAATATTCTTCCACCATTCGTAATAATGATTGTATATATATCTACTAAAGTCCATTTAAATACTTATTAATTAATCTGTTAAAATATAAACCCCTATCCTCAAAATTTTTAAAATTGTCAAATGATGCTGCGCATGGACTAAATAATATCGTTTTATTAATAAATTTTTCTTTTTTGGCAATATTTAAAATTTCTTTTAAAGCATCTTTTAAATTATTAAAATTTTTAGATTTTATTTTATTCTTTAGTTTTTTATTAAAAAAATTTTTATTTCTTCCATAAATGAAGGCTTTAATATTTTTAAAATATTTTTTTGGTAATTTAAACTTATCTCCTTTTTTAGGAATGCCTCCTAATAACCAATAAATATTATGATTTTTTTTTAAAAGACTTAACGAAGATGAAAAACTTGTTGATTTTGAGTCGTTTATTATCGTTAAATATCTTCTTCTAAAAATAATTTGTTGTCGATATTTTAATCCTTTAAATCTTTTAATTGTTTTAATTATTACATTATTTCTAAGATTGAGTTTTTTTGATATTTCTAAAACAAATAACAAATTTTCCTTATTGGAATTGGTTGAAAAATATACATTATTTATATTTTTCAAAAAATTAATATTTTTTTTAGTGTTAACTCTAATAATTTTACTTTCAAAACTATTAGATTTAAGTTCTTTATTTGTTAATAAATCACCTTTATTTATAAAAGCTAAGTTACCTTTATTTTGATTTTTCAAAAGCTTAAATTTAGCCTTAATATATTGATTAAGATTTTTATGTCTCTCTATATGATCAGGAGATAAGTTTAGTATCGCAGCATATTTAGATTTAAAAATTTTACTGTATTCAAGTTGATAAGATGAAGCCTCTATAACAAAAACTGTTTTTTTCTTAACATTATTAATAGATAAAATAGGGTTTCCTATATTTCCAACCAATTTAGCGTCAAATTTTTGGTCTAACAAAACCTTATACATCAGTTGGCATGTCGTAGATTTTCCATTTGTACCTGTAATTGTAATACAATCGTTTTTATAAAATGAATAAAATATATCTAGATCTGAATAAATCTTATCAAAGTTTTTTTTAAGAAATCTAGATAATTTACATTTATGAATATCAATACCCGGACTTAGGATTACTAGATCAAATTTGAATTTTGGAATGTTTTTATAACTAATTAAGTTTTTTTTTATATCTAAAGTTTTAAACTTTAATTTATAGTCATCATATAAAAAAACATCGTTTTTTTTTTTTAAAAATTTAAAAGTAGATATTCCACTTTTTCCTAAACCATAAATTAATATTTTTTTATTCAAAAAGATATTCAAGAATAAGCCCTTTATCTTAATTTAAGTGTGGCTAGACCAATCATTGCCAAAATGATAGAAATAATCCAGAATCTAATGACAACAGTAGACTCTGGCCAACCTTTCTTCTCAAAGTGGTGGTGTATTGGAGCCATTCTAAATATTCTTTTACCAGTTACTTTAAATGAAATTACTTGAACCATTACTGATAAAGCCTCTAAAACAAATAAGCCACCTGTTATAGCTAAAACTATTTCATGTTTTGTAATTATTCCCACAGCACCTAATGATCCTCCAAGTGATAAAGATCCTGTATCACCCATAAATATTTTAGCCGGTGGTGCGTTGAACCACAAAAATCCCAAACAAGCTCCAATAATTGCACCACAAAAAATAGATATTTCTCCTGCACCTTCAATATACAAAATTTTAAGGTATTCAGAAAAAACTATATTTCCAGTAACATAACTAATGAAAGCAAAACAACCAGCTACTAAAATGACTGGAACGGTGGCTAAACCATCCAAACCATCTGTTAAATTAACAGCGTTAGATGAGCCTACAATTACAAAAACGGAAAAAGGTATAAAAAACCATCCTAAGTTAATTATTAGATTTTTAAAAAATGGAAAATATAAATTTTGAAATTCTTCATATTCAACTAAATATAGTAAAACAATTAAACCCAGTGTAGCTAAAAAGATCTGAACTAATATTTTTAATTTTGATGAAATACCTAATGAATTACTATTTCTTATTTTTTTAAAATCATCATATGCACCTAAAATTCCTAAAGATGTAACAATATATAAACAAAACAAAATATATATATTGGTAAGATCTGCCCAAATTAAAACTGAAATTATTAAACCTAATAGAATAATAACTCCGCCCATTGTTGGTGTTCCTATTTTTTTAACAATGTGTTCTGATGGGCCGTCCTCTCTAATAGGATTAAAAATTTTTTTATTAGAAAATAATCTGATGAAAGGGCCACCTATTAAAAGGACAATAGATAATGAAGTAAAGAAAGCTAGTCCAGTTCGAACAGTAATATATCTGAAAACGTTTAAAAATGTAAAGTTCTCAACATAGTTGAGCAATAAATCATATAACATAAGAAGCTTTTTGTTTTATACTATTTGAAATTTTATGAAGACCAGTGGAGTTCGAACCTTTAATCATTAAATAATCATTATTATTTAAATCATTATTTATCAAATCAATTATTGCCTCTTTACTTTTTAAAATTTGAGCTTTTTTATTTTGGTCTAAATCTTTAAATGTCTTTCTGATATATTTACCAATAACATACACTTGATCAATTTTTGATTTATTAATAATTTTGCTTATCAATCTATGCTGCTTTAAAGAATTTTTGCCAAGTTCAAGCATATCACCTAATATAAGATACTTTTTAGAATTTCGAGTAGCTATTTTATCATAATTCTCTATAGCCATTTTTAATGAAAGAGGATTTGAGTTGTAAGACTCATCAATAAAAAAAATCATCTTATTTTTAAATTTCAATTTAGAAACATCTCCTCGACCCACAGGAGTTTCGAATTTCAAAAAAATATCTTTTCTTAATTTTCTAATGTCGAAATATAAACTTACAACTGCTAAAGTTGCTAATGTATTATATAAATTGCTTTCAAAATTATTTTTTAAGTAAAACTTGAATAATTGGTTATGTATATTTATTAAAATTTCATATATATTTTTTCTCTTTTTAACTTTATTTAATTTAATCATAGAAAATTTATTTTTAATTCCGTAAGAAATAACATTCAGTTTTTTTTTGATCGCAATGTTTTTATGATAATTGTAAAAATGATCATCTTTGTTTAAAATTATTGTTCCATTCACTTTAATATTATTCATAATTTCTGCTTTAGCGTCAGCAATT
Organism: uncultured Pelagibacteraceae bacterium; assembly: GCA_902515205.1. Taxonomy (GTDB): domain Bacteria; phylum Pseudomonadota; class Alphaproteobacteria; order Pelagibacterales; family Pelagibacteraceae; genus Pelagibacter. The sequence goes on from CABXTU010000001.1 coordinate 102,848, forward strand.
TGTTTTATATTTTTAAAATTTTTTGAATGTGCATAACTTATATTGGTTATGATTCCCAAATCTGGTTTGATTATCCTGGTCAAGCTATCAATCTCACCTTTTTTATCCATACCGACTTCTAAAACTCCAAACTCATCATTACTTTTAAAATTGATTAAACTTAATGGAACTCCATATTTATTGTTATATGATCTAGGAGAATAACTAGTTTTCGTTATATTTTTTAAAGTAAATCCAATCATTTCTTTCAATGTTGTCTTTCCACAACTTCCAGTAATTGAAATTATCTTAGTGCTTATATTTTCTCTGAAAATAGATGAGCATTTAGTTAAAAACTTTAGGGTATCTTTGACTTGGATTTGTTTTGATAATGGTAAATTTTTATTGAACTTATTCAGAATAACTAAGCTTATCTTTTTTTTAAAAGCTTCAGATATAAATTTATTTCCATTAATTCTTTTCCCTTTAATTGCAAAAAAAATGTCATTTTTTGTTAAATTTTTTGAATTAATTGAGATATTTTTTATAACTAGCTTGTTGGATATTTTTGTATCTGATTGTTCTTTAATTATATTTAATTTTAAATTTTTTGATAAAGATTTATTTTTTAAACGTATACATTTTAGAATTACCTTTTTATCAGAAAAAAATAGTTTTCTATCACCATAATCCTGAAATTTTTCATGGCCCTTACCTGCTACTAATAATAAATCTCCAGTTCCAAGATCCATAATAGCTTTACGAATAGCTTGTTTTCTATTTGGCAATTCTTCAATGTGAACTTTTTTAATTCCTTTTTTGATATTTCTTCTAATTTTTGATGGACTTTCATTTCTAGGATTATCATCTGTTAGATAAATTCTGTTAGAAAATTTATCAGCAATTTTGCCCATGATAGATCTTTTTTTAAAATCTCTATTCCCACCACAGCCAAAAAGTAAATTTATTCTACTCGTTGGAAATTGTTCTTTTAAATTTAATAAAGTTGTCTCCAATGCTTCAGGGGTGTGAGCATAGTCTAAGATGACCTTGCTATTATTTTGAATTTCCCCAATTTTTTCGAGTCTTCCCTCTACAGGTTTTAATCTATCAATAATATTAATTATCTTTTTGAATTCTATACCACTTTTATTTGCAGACAGTATGGCCATTAATACGTTTTTTAACTGTATTTTACCTATTAAGTTTAATTCAAAATTATATTTTCTATTTTGAAATCTTATTTCTAAAATTTGTTTTTCATTTTCGAACTTATGGGAAATTAATTCTATGCCTTTTTTTTTTGTAAAAATAAGGCTTAAATTAATATTATTTTTAATTGAAATTTTCTTAATATTTTTACTTTGAGGAATTTTTGCGTCTGTAACGACATCTCCTTTTTTTTTAATAAGCTTCTTAAATAAATAAAGCTTTGAGTCTAAATAGTTTTTCATATTTTTGTGATAATCTAAATGATCGTGTGAAAGATTTGAAAATATGCCTATATCAAATAATAATCCATCTAACCTATTTTGTTTTAAACCATGACTTGATGCTTCCATTATTAAATAATCAATTTTTTTTTTTTTGAGATTTTGAATTATAGAGCTTAATCGAATTGGATCTAAAGTTGTGTTATTAAAAGTTTTTTTTTTTCCAATATATCTTAATCCAATAGTTCCAATAGAAGCAACCCTTTTAAAATTTAGATTTAATATTTGATAGTAAAAATCTGCAATGGATGATTTTCCATTTGTACCAGTTACAGCAACTAATTTTTTCGGTTTTTTAGATAAAATTCTATATGAAACTTCTGCTAGTAATTTTCTAACATTAGATGAATATAAAAAAACTATATCATCTTTTTTTTTAGTTGTCTTTTTTTCACTTACAATTATTTTAGCTCCATTTTTAATTGCATCATTAATATAATTGTTTCCATCTACATTGTTTCCTTTTATCGCAAAAAAAATATGATTTTTTTTTACTTTTGAACTGTCGAAAGATATTCCTGAAAAAAAAATATCACTGTATTTTTTATTAATCTTAGGAAAAAAATATTTGAGCTGCATCAATTAATTAATCTCACTATATTTTGTGGCTAAAATAGGCCCAATTTTTTCTAAAATTTGTCCAGTTACTTCAACTGTAGTCCAACCAGCGGTATTAAAAGGAGTTCCTTTAAATTTAATATTAGAACCATCTCTGTAATGATAAATATAATCTTTATTCGTTTTGGGCTCATCAAGCATTAATGCTAAAATAAATTTAGGCTCAGAAGTTGGAAATATCGATACAAAGGAATTTATTTTTTTCTTTGAATAAACACCGTCTATACTTTTTTGAGCAGTTCCAGTTTTTCCACCAATTTCATACCCTTCAACATTAGCTAATGTAGCTGTTCCCTCCTTAGTCGAAACAATCTTTCTTAATATAGGTAAAATTTTCTTTGAAACTTTTTGATCAATAATTTTTTTTTCTCTTTTTGGAGTCTTGTTTATTAAAGTAGGATTAATATTATATCCTCCATTGACAATTATTGCGTAAGCTTTAGCTAATTGAAGCAAAGTTGTAGTGATGCCATGTCCAAATGAAGCCGTAGCAAGTGGACATTTACCCCAGTTGAATTTTATAGGTTTTCCTACTTCTTCAATATCAAAATCGATTTTTTCTAATATACCGATTTTTGACAAAAATGATTTAAATTTTTCTTCTCCAATTTTTTGACCAATTCTGACAGAGCCTATATTCCCTGAACGAATTAGTATCTCTTCTGTAGTTAAGTTTGAGGGTAATTTTTTATCATATTCTCTTATTGTAAATCCTGAGCAATTTAAAGATTTTGGTAAATCTACAAATTTTGTTTCTGGTTCTAATATATTTTCATTAAAAGCTGCTGCAATAGTAAAAGTTTTGAATACTGAGCCAAATTCATACACACCTTTAGTGGCTCTATTTATAAAATTTACATCTGAAATTTTTTCTCTTTTATTTGGATCAAAATCAGGCAATGAAACCAAAGATATGATTTCTCCATTGTTAACATCCATTAAAATTGCGGCACTTCCTTTAGTTCTAAATAAGTTATTGAATCTAATTAATTCATTTCTAATTAAAAATTGAATATCTCTATCAACTGTTAATTTAATTGGTTTTTGCTTAATTTTTAATTCCCTATCTAAGGACTTTTCTAATCCAGATATGCCGTTGTTATCATTATCAATTTGTCCAATTATATGACTGAATAAATTTTTCTCTGGATATATCCTAACTAATCTTTCTTCAGGCTGAATTGCTTTATCACCTAATTTCATAATTTTTTCATAATTTTCAGAGGATATTTTTTTTTCAAAATAAAAAAATTTTTTATTTTTCATTTTTGACTCAATTTTTTCGTAATCTTTGTCGGGAAAAATGTATTTTAAATTGAGTATTAATTTTTTTTTATCAATCACTTTTTGTGTACTGATACCGACATCTATCGAACTTACTGTTTTTACTAAATAATTTCCATTTCTATCAAGAATATCTGCTCTATAAAGATTATTTAATTTATAACTATAAATATTATTTACTTCAGTTTTTGCTTTTCTTGATCCTAAGTGAATTAAATGAATCGAAAAAATAATAAAAATAATGAAAAAGATAAAGAAAATGAATGATATTCTATTGAATGATATATTTAATTTTGATTTACTTTCTTTAAATAAAAAATCATTTTGCTTATCTTCCAAGATAATTCTTGTGTCTTTTTCGTTCATTGATTTTCAATTAATTTAAAGAGTTTTACATCTAATTTATCTAAACTTTCATCAATTATTTTTATATTACTAATATCTTTCTTTAATAGTTCGTCATCAAAATATAGACTTTGAAATTCAAGAAGCTTTTCTGCAGAACTTAAATAATCATTTTCTAATTTAATATTAGAAAAATCTTTTTTTAAACTTCTAATATTTTCTTCAATTACAAAAATTCTATCACTAATTCTTTTTGTTGAATTTTTTATTAAAGCTGTAAATAAAATTAAGAATAAAATGACAAAAATAATTGAAAATTTTTTCATAATTTTTTTCCAAAATTTTCTATTTCAATTAGGTGTTTAAATTTTTTATAAATATCAGTTTCAAATTCATAAAAATCACTTTTTTTAATTGCGTATCTTAATTTTGCTGTTCTTGACGGATTATTTTCAATTAATTCTTTTGCAGACGGTTTTATAGGTTTTTTTTCTATCATCTTAAATAATGTTGCAGGTTGTTTAATTTTTGGAACATATCGAGAAACACTTTTATTTTCTGATAAACTTTTAAAAAAATACTTAACTATTTTATCTTCTAAGGAATGAAATGTGACTACAGCAAGAATTCCATCTTTTTTTAAAATTTTTGAAGCGGCAATCAATCCATTAATTAATTCACTTATTTCTCTATTAACAAAAATCCTAAGTGCTTGAAAAACTTTTGTTGCATTATGTATTTTAAAGTTCTTTTTTCTTTTAGTTTTTTCAATAATTTCTACGAGGGTTTTTGTATCAATTTTTCTGATTTTTCTTTCCTTGATTATTGAAAAAGCAATTTTTTTTGCCTCTTTTTCTTCACCAAAAAATTTAAATATTTTTTCCAGTTCGATATTGTCTAACTTATTTATTACATTTTTTGCTGAAAAATCATTCAAACCCATTCTCATATTTAGATCACCAGAGGAGTTAAAAGATAAACCTTTGCTGGGATCTTTAATTTGTATATATGAATAACCTAAGTCAAAAATTATTCCCTTTATATTTTCATTTTTAACTTTTAAATCACTTAATTGACTAAATTTTTTATTTTTAAATATAAATCTATCATTATATTTAATTAAAAGTTCGTCAGCTTTTTTTTGGGTTTCTATATCTCTATCTATAGAAATTACCTTAGTGTTTTTATAACTTAGAATTTTTTTTGAGTATCCACCTTGTCCAAAAGTACAATCAATAAATGTGCCACCATGTTGAGGGGAAAATATGCTAATTAATTCTTTTAGCAATACCGGATAGTGTTTTGTAATATCCGATACCATGATGGCTTCCATTTATTTTTTTGAAGACCATTAATTTTTTTGTCTTCTTAAAAATGCTGGTATTTCAAGATCATCGTCTTCATTTTCATCACTAGATGAACTTAATAAATTTTCTGAAGATACCTCACTATTGTCTGAGCTAAATAAATCAGGTTCATCAGCATTTACTCCAAATTCTTTAAGGTCAACAGAATTTTCTTTTTCAGACACTGGTTCTTCTATTACTTCTTTAGAAAATGAAACCTCATTTTCCTCCGAAGTATTTTCTATTATGTTCTCAACATCTTGGTTTTTTAAAAGTTCCTTGTGATATTGATTATTTATATTACTTGCAGTGTCATTAAAATTCTCAGTAACAATTTCATTTTCAAGTTTCAAAGCATTTGCACCATGGGTAACAGTATTAGAAGTATTATTTGCGAAAGAAAATGAACCAGCAAGATTGCTTACTCCAAAATCAGAATATCCAGGATTTCTATTTTGTATTCTGTGTACCATATTCACAACAGATTTTGATTCTGGTTGTTGGTTATCTAAAGATGTTGCAACAATTGAAACTCTTATTTTACCTTCAAGAGATGAATCAGTAATTGCGCCTATAATTACTTCAGCATCAGCTTCAACTTCAGATCTTATCTTATTTACAACTTCATCTACTTCAAATAATTTAAGATCTTTCCCTCCAGTAATATTTACCAATAAACCCTTAGCACCTTTGAGAGTATAATCATCTATCAATGGATTGCTTATAGCCATTTCAGTAGCTTGCATTGCTCTTCCCTCACCTTCAGCTTCACCTGTGCCCATCATTGCTTTTCCCATAGAGGCCATAACTGTTTCGACATCAGCAAAGTCTAGATTTATTATACCTGGTCTTACCATTAAATCTGTTACACTTTGGACACCGTGCATTAAAACATTATTTGAAAGATTAAAAGACTCCTCAAATGTCGTTTGCTCATTTGCTATCTTAAATAAATTTTGATTAGGTATTACAATTATTGTATCCACATGTTTTCTCAACTCTTCAAGACCTATTTGAGCTCTTTTCATTCTTGAAGGACCTTCGTATAAAAAAGGAAGTGTCACCACTCCGACTGTCAAAATATTTAACTCTTTTGCAGCTCTAGCAATAACATGTGCTGCTCCAGTGCCAGTGCCACCACCCATTCCTGCAGCAATAAATACCATATTTGCACCCTGCAAAATATTTACTATATCATTTAAAGATTCATCTGCGGCCGCTTGGCCGATATCAAGTTTTGCTCCAGCACCTAATCCTTTGGTCAAATTAAGTCCTATTTGAATTTTAGATTTTGCTTTACTATGTTTTAAATCTTGAGCATCAGTATTAACTGCTATGAACTCTACACCTTGCATTCCATTTTCAATCATTTCATTAATAGCATTCCCACCTGCTCCTCCAACTCCCATTACCAAAAGTCTTGGTTGTAATTCTTTAATTTCTGGTGTCTTAAAGTTTATTGTCATTTGTCCCCCTCTTTATTATTTAAATGTTTTTCCCATTTAAGGCTTGAACGATTAAGATTTGCTTTTTTCCTTGCACTTGCCCTAAATTTTTCAAAAATTGCTGGTTCCCATATTTGAAATGTTTTGCCTTGGCCAACAAAGAGAATGCTACTTTTAATTTTTGCATGCTTTAATAATTTTGAAGTAAGTGAAATTCTTCCTTCACCATCAAACTGTAAACTTATACTTTCAGATAATATCGAAGTTGCAAAAAAATCTCTTTTTTCTTCAAAAGGATTCATTGAGTCTATTGTATTTGAAATTTTTTCAATTCTATCTTGAGGCCATGCTTCTATTGAATAATTGTTGAAAGATGGATAACAAATCAATCCATTATAACCAAGGTTAGATAAATACGACCTATAGCTTGCAGGCACTGATACCCTTCCTTTCTTGTCTAATTTGTTTTCGTAGCTCGATAAAAACATAAATCATAAATTCTATAAACCCTGATATGGGAATATATGGGATACTATGGGTTTTTTAAACAAGTGTCAATACCCTCAATCTGTGTTCTAAATAACATAATAAATTAGATAAAATAAATCAAAACGTGAACATTTATAATGAGGAATTGAATATTAATTTGCCAGATAAACTATAAGCCGGGTTCTGTCATTTAAACTTATCATTTGTCTAGGCTCAAGATCACTCTTAAGCTCAAGCAACTAACCCTGATGACTAGCCAAGGATGGCTTTTAGTTTTTCAACAATGTCATCTCTACTTAGTCTTGCTCCCAGTGGGGTTTTCCAGCGTTCATTGTTACCAATAGAACCGGTGTGCTCTTACCACACCTTTTCACCCTTGCCATGTTATGGCGGTTTATTTTCTGTGGCACTATCCCTAGGGTTTCCCCTGCCAGGAGTTACCTGGCACTGTATCCTTGTAGAGTCCGGACTTTCCTCTTTAATCTCATTAAAGCGATAAGTCGTTTATCTGGCAAATATAATTTATAATTAAAAAATCAAATTTCAAGACTAATTATTTAAGATTCTACAAGATTTTTACTGATTAAAAGACATTCCTGGTCAATTTTACCGTTAATTAAATTTTGTCTAAACCTTCTTTGAAATGCTCGAATTAAGTAATTTTTTGAATTTTTTAAGTTTGATCTATTTATTTTTGGATAACCAATATTATACAAATTTTTAAAAAATATTTTTTCTTCATTATATTTTAGTTTAAAATTTCTAAATTTTTTTAATTTATCCTCACTCAACTTATGCCAAAAACACAAATTTTTTTTTGCAAAAAAACTCCATGGAAACTTTTCTCCAGGGTCTTTTTTTCTATTAGGAGATATATCTGAATGACCTAATATATTTTTTTTATCAATTTTATACTTTTGTTTTAAATATTTAAGTAGTTTAATCAGTGAAAGAATTTGATTTGAAGAGAATGTTTTATAGTTATGCTTATGACCAGGATTATTAATTTCTATTCCAATTGAATATTTATTCAATGATTTGAAATTCTTCCAAGATGATACACCTGCATGCCAAGCTCTATATCGATCAGGAACCAAATTTATAACTTTACCATTATTTTTAATGAAATAATGGGAACTTACTTTTGATCTTAAACCAGATAATTTTCTGATCGCTTCAGATTCTTTTTTCATTCCAGTATAGTGAATTATAATAAATTTAATTATCCTCTTCTTTCTTCTTGGTAAATCAAAATTAATTGAATAGTATCTAGTTATATTAGCGCCTATTTTATAGCTCATTTATATTAAATAGTTAATTTACTTTACTTTTTTATATATTATAAGAACTACTATGATAAAAAAATTTTGCATAATACTTATTACAACCCTTGCGTTAACTTTAAATGCTGTTGCTTCATCTGATGGTGAGCTATTGTTAACCAAAAAAAATGACCCAACTCAAGTGAAAGAGTGTTGGGAAGGTTTCAACAGAGCCTCATTTGCTTTGAATCAAGGTTTAGACAAAGTAATATTTAAACCTGTTGCAAGCCTTTATAGAAATTTACCAATTCCAATAAAAAGTGGAGTAGGTAATTCTTTAGATAATTTGTCAAACGTTGTCACTATACCTAATAACATTCTTCAAGGAGAATTTGCTAAAGCAGGAATAAACACTGGAAGATTTGTAATTAATACAACGGTAGGAATTTTAGGAATATTCGACGTTGCAACAGTAATGGGTTTTGAAGTTTACGAAAAAGAGGATTACGGCCAATCTTTAGCTAAAGCAGGAGTTGGACCAGGCTGCTACATTGTTCTACCTGTCCTAGGTCCTAGCACCGCAAGAGACACTGTTGCATCTGTAACGAATTTTGTTGGAGGAGATGCTTGGTATAATGTAACTGTAAAGAATGATACTCAATTTTTTAGTGACTTTGATTACTACGCATCTAAAGTAACCTCTGGTGTAGATTTTAGAGCAAAAAATTATGACTCCATTGAAAATTTAGAAAAAAATTCCTTAGATTTTTATGCTTCAGTAAAAAGTTTATATTTACAAGATAGACAACAAAAAATTTTAAATACAAAAAAAATTATTGATACTCAGAACGACAGTGATTGGGAAGAAGTTGAAAGTCAATAAAAAATTATAAATGAAAATTAAAAAAGTTTTTTTTATAATTTTTCTTTATTTATCAAGCTCAATTAATCTTTACTCTATTGAACCAGATATTTTTGTTCAATCAACAGTAAATAGAGCATCAAAAACATTATCAGAGAACCTTACGAGAGAGGAAAAAATTGATCAATTAAAAAAAATTGCTCTCGAAACTGTTGATATAAAAGGAATCGGATTTTATACACTTGGCCCGATTAGAAAAACACTAACAGAGGATCAAAAAAATAAATATTCTGGATTATTTAAAGAATACTTTCTTAAAACTTTTTCAAGTAGATTAGCAGAATATACTAATCCAGAAATTGATGTTTATGCCAAAGATGTTTTAAATGAGAATTACACTATAGTGAATAGTACCTTAAAGGGTACAAAAGAAAGACCTGAAATTAAAATTGATTGGAGAATCTATACCAAAAATAAAGATGACCCCTTAATAAGAGACTTAATAATTGAGGGCCTAAGTTTAGCAAGAACCCAGAAAGAGGAATTTTCGTCAGTTTTAAATTCCAATGATGGAGATATTAATGCTTTATTTACGACTTTAAAAAAATTTTCAAATGATTGAAATTATATTTTTGGTGGGCCCGCCAGGACTCGAACCTGGGACCAATACATTATGAGTGTACTGCTCTAACCAACTGAGCTACAGGCCCAAATAGATTACGTTTTATAACTTTTTTCGGAACTTATCAATTAAAGATAATCTTTGGTGGGCCGTGTTGGTTACGCTCCAACTACCCCTGCAATGTCAATGCAGTACTCTACTATTGAGCTAACGGCCCTATCAAATTAACTTTCTAAAAAGCTCTTAAGTTGTTTAGATCTACTTGGATGTTTAAGTTTTCTTAGAGCTTTAGCCTCAATTTGCCTAATTCTTTCTCTTGTAACAGAAAATTGTAGACCAACCTCTTCTAAGGTGTGATCAGTATTCATACCTACTCCAAATCTCATTCTCAAAACTCTTTCTTCCCTTGGAGTTAAAGTTGATAAAATTTTAGTTGTGGCCTCTCCTAAGTTTGATTTAATTGCTTGTTCTAATGGTGCTAAAGCTTTAGTATCTTCAATAAAATCTCCCAAGCTGCTATCTTCCTCATCTCCTACCGGTTTTTCTAAAGATACAGGTTCTTTTGAAATTTTTAAAACTTTTCTTACTTTATCCAATGGCATTCTTAATTTTTTAGCCAATTCTTCAGGCGTTGCTTCTCTTCCAAATTCACTTAAGATCAATCTTTGAGTTCTTACTATTTTATTGATTGTTTCTATCATATGTACAGGTATTCTTATAGTTCTAGCCTGATCAGCAATTGATCTTGTAATAGCTTGTCTAATCCACCATGTAGCGTAAGTTGAAAATTTATATCCTCTTCTGTATTCGAATTTATCAACTGCTTTCATTAATCCAATATTTCCTTCTTGGATTAAGTCTAAAAATTGTAGACCTCGATTAGTATATTTTTTTGCAATTGAAATTACTAATCTTAAGTTTGCTTCAACCATTTCTTTTTTTGCAATTCTTGACTCTTTTTCACCTTTTTGGACTCTACTAACTAATTTTTTAAATTCGGTTACAGATATTCCTAATTTATTGCTAATCTCTATCAATCTTTCTCTAATATTTTTGAATTCTTCCTTATTATTTGAAAAAAACTGCTTCCAAGATGAATTTGTACCCAAAAATTTTTTAAGATTGGGATTTATTTCATTTCCAATATAAAACTTAATGAATTCATTTCTTGATATTTTTTGGTCCATTGCAAGTCTCAAAAGATTTCCTTCTAAGGATATTATTTTTTTGTTTTCTATGTAGTGTTTTTGAACTAGATCTTCCAAAACCGATGGGGATAATTGAAGAGATTTAATATTTTCTAAAATTTCGTCAACAATTCTCAAATAACTTTTTTCTTTTGCGGTTGAGAAAGCCTGAGATTTTAAAACAGATTCTAATTTTTCTTTTTGATACTTAATCAATTTATTATACTCTTTAGTTAATGTATTAACTGTTTTTAGAACTTTAGGTTTAATTTCAGTTTCCATAGCAGCAAGAGTTGGATTAAACTCTTCTTCATCACTGTCACTAGAACTTTCATCTGCTTCACCAGAATTTTTTTGTTTCGCACTAGGGCCAGTGGACTCATCTTCCATGTAGTTAGTATCAATATCTATTATTTCTCTGACTAAAATTTCATCTTTTTGCAATTTATCATTCCAGTCAAAAAACTGTTGTGCAGTTATAGGGCTTTGTGCAAGAGCAATAAGCATTACATCTTTACCTGCCTCTATTCTTTTTGCGATTGCAATTTCTCCCTCCCTAGAGAGTAGCTCAACTCCACCCATTTCCCTTAAATACATTCTTATTGGGTCATCACTTTTTTCTATAGTTTTGCCTTCCTCTTTTGAAGAACCTTCCTTTTTTCTTAAAACTTTATAATCAGATTTTTTTTCTACAAGTGTTACTTTTTCATCAAGAATATGAATGAAAGCTTGGGATAGATTTTGATCAGAAAGATTTCTTTTTCCTAGAGATTTACTAAGTTCTTCATAAGTTATAAATCCTCTATGAGTTCCTCGACCCATTAATCGTGCAAATGATTTAGTTATAATTCTTTCCACAGCTATTAATTTGAAGAGTCTTATATAATATCAAATCCGTAAAAATCCATTGCTAAATTTACAAAATTAATTGATTTTTCTCTCATTTTTTAACTCTTTAAGCTTATTGAATGTTGTTTCACTCATATCTTCTGAAAATTTTGATTCTAGCTCTTGGATTCTAAATTCCAAGTCAAAATTGAATAAATCTTTAGAAATATCATCCAATAATTCTATGATTTGATTTTCATCTTCAGGCTTATTTTTTAAGATATGTTTAATTGGTGCAAACTTATTTATTTTGCTCAATATCTGCTCGTCTAATTTTAAGTCTTTTATCGTAATTTGTTCCCCTGATTTTAATTTTTCAATTATTATACTTAGCACTTGTTTATTTATTTCTGTAAAAAATTTTATATCTTCAATTAAATGAATATTTACTTGCAATAATGAAAGGTTGTTTAAAACTAAATACAAAAAAGAAAATTCTTTAAGTTCAACGCTTGAAATTGATTGGCTGTCTTTAAAATATTTTTTTGTGGATTCCAAAGATTTTGTTTTTTTTACATAATACTTTTGTTTATACTTATTTGAATGAGGTGTTAATTCTGCTATTTTTTCTAAAAAGTATTCTAAAATATATTTCCTAATAAAATCATCTTTAATGGTACTAGCTATTGATCTAAGTTTTTTTTCAAAAATTGCCATAGATGAAGGATTATTTTCAGTTTGCTTCTTGTAATGACTAAAAATAAACTGGTGTATAGATATTTTAGCTTTTTTTGTAAAATCTATAAAATGATTCTTTCCGTTTTTATTAACAAAACTATCAGGATCTTCATTATCAGGCAAAAATAAGAATGAAATTTGTTTTTCAGGTTTTAACTCTTTGAGAGAATTTTCAGCAGCTCTCACTGCTGCTTTGTAACCACTCTCATCTCCGTCAAAACAAATAATGATTTCATCAAAAAACTGACACATAGTCAAAATTTGCTTATCTGTTAATGATGTGCCCAGATTTGCCACAACGTTTTCAATTCCATTTTTGCTTAAACCCACAACATCCATGTAGCCTTCAACTAAATAAATGTGATTTAATTTGTTTGATAACTTTCTAGCCAAATCTAGATTATATAAATTAGAGCCTTTTTTAAAAAAGTTAGTCTCTGGTGAATTAATATATTTTGCTAAATAATCTAGTTTTTCAATTATTCGTCCACCTAAAGCTATTGGTTGTCCTGAAATATTATTAATTGGAAAAATTAATCTACCTTTAAATCTTTCAACATAAACTTTTTTTTTTTCATCCAAATAGAATAAACCACTTTCAATCAGTGTTTTTTCATTAAATTCTTTTTTTAATTCATTAAATAAATTTGGATTTTTTTTTATATATCCAATTTTAAATTTTTTAACTTCTTCTTTGCTTAAAAATCTATTTTTCAAATAATCTCTTACATTTGAGTAATCATCATTTTTTAACAGCTCACTATGATAAAAATCAACATACTTGCTATAAATAGAAAGATAATCTTTCCATTTTTTTTCTCTCTCTTCATCTTGTTTAGAAAACATATAAGGTTGCATTCCTGCCAACTGAGCAAGATGTTTAACTGCCTCACCAAATTTAAAATTTTGAGTTTTCATTATAAAATCAAAAATATTTCCATGCTCTGATGTTGCAAAGCAATGATAAAATTCTTTTTCATCGTTTACTGTAAATGACGGTGTTTTCTCATTTTTAAATGGAGATAAACCAACATATTCTTTTCCTCTTTTTTTCAAAGAAACAGATTTTGATACGACTGTTGAAACTTTTAATCTTGTTTTAATTTCATCAAGATATTCTTTGGGATATTTCATTAATTATTTAACAATTCTTTTATTAAAGGACCAGCTTTAGCAAAATCGATTTCATCAGCATGTAGTTTTTTCAGCTCTCCCATTACTTTACCCATATCTTTAATTGAAATAGCTCCAAGTTTTGAAATTATCTCTCCACATATTTTTTTGGTTTCCTCATCATTTAATTGTTTGGGTAAAAATTCTATTAAAATATTGTATTCGTTTTGCTCAACTTCTAAAAGATCTATTCTGTTATTTTTTTTATAAATATCTATTGATTCGGCTCTTTGCTTGACCATTTTTTTTAGGAGCTTCTTTATATCCTCATCATTGGTCTCTTTTTTATCAGGACCAGATCTATTTAATATATCCAGATCCTTTATTGATGACAAAATTAACCTATAAGTTGCGATTTTCGTTTTATCTTTAGCCTTTAAGGCGTTTTTATATCCAGTTTCGATTGTTTCTTTTAATGGCATAATTTTTAATCTACTGCAAAGATAAAAATCTTCAAAAGAAAAATTGTTTTTTTACAATTTTATAATACATCTCTGTTGCGATAATAAATCAATTATTGTATTAACCTTTAACTTATGAGTTGTAATTGATCAAAAAAGCAAAAAAAACTAACTCAAAAAAATCTCAAATCAATACAGGTATTTTAGTTCTTGAAAATAAGAAGGTTTTTAAAGGTATTGGCATTGGTTATCAAGGAGAAGCTACGGGGGAAGTTTGCTTTAATACTTCTTTAACTGGATACCAAGAAATAATATCAGATCCTTCGTATGCAGGACAAATTATAAATTTTACATTTCCACACATTGGGAATGTTGGGACTAACAAAGAAGACTTCGAGTCTGATAAGGTATGGACTAAAGGAGTAATTTTTAATTCTGAGATAACTTCACCATCAAACTACAGATCATTTCAACATTTAGATTCTTGGCTTAAAAAAAATAAAATAGTTGGAATTACGGGCTTAGATACGAGAAGTTTAACTAATTTTATTAGAGATAAAGGTGCCCCAAAAGGAAGCATTGCTTACTCAAAAAAAGGTAAATTTAATATTAGTAAACTCACAAATTTAACAATAAAATGGAGTGGATTAAAAAATTTAGATCTCGCAGAGAAAGTAACCACACCAAAAAATTATATTTGGAAAGGGCTTCAGACTTGGAAAAAAGAATTTGGTTATAAAAAAAATAATAAAAATTCTTTACATGTTGTTGCTATTGATTACGGAATAAAGAAAAATATCTTAAGATATTTTTCTGATTTTAATTGCAAGGTAACTGTAGTTTCCTGTAAAACATCCGCTAAAAAAATTCTAGCACTAAATCCAAATGGTATTTTCTTATCTAACGGTCCAGGAGATCCAGCAGCAACAGGTAAATATGCAATTAAAATAATTAATGATTTAATTAGAAAACATCTACCGTTGTTTGGTATCTGTCTTGGTCATCAAATTCTTGCATTGACATTAGGTGGTAAAACAAAGAAAATGAAATTAGGACATAGGGGTGCAAACCATCCTGTTAAAAATTTAATAAATGATAATGTAGAAATTACTAGCCAAAACCATGGTTTTGAGGTTGTTAAAGAAAGTTTGCCTAAAAATATTGAAATTACTCATAAATCTTTATTTGATCATAGTATTGAGGGTATAAGATTAAAAAATAAACCTGTGTTTTCTGTTCAATATCATCCAGAATCTAACCCTGGTCCACAAGATAGCGTATATTTGTTTGAAGAATTTATTAACAGTATGAAAAAAAATGCCAAAAAGAAAAGACCTTAAAAAAATATTAGTTGTTGGTGCTGGACCAATTATCATTGGCCAAGCTTGTGAATTTGATTATTCAGGAACACAGGCCTGTAAAGCACTGAGAGATGAGGGTTACAAAGTTGTTTTAATTAATTCAAATCCAGCTACAATTATGACAGATCCTGATGTTGCAGATAAAACTTATATAGAGCCTATTACTCTAGAAGTTTTAGAAAAAATTCTAAAAAAAGAAAAACCTAATGCAATTCTGCCAACTATGGGTGGTCAAACTGCTCTTAACCTTGCCATTGAAGCTGAAAAAAAAGGAATTTTAAAAAAATATAAAATCGAATTAATAGGAGCAAATTCAAAAGCAATTTCTAACGCAGAAGATAGAAAAAAATTCAGAAAAAATATGATAGATATTGGTTTAGATTTACCTAAATCTGAAATTATTAATAACATTAACCAATCATCAAAAGTTTTAAAAAAAATAGGTTTACCAGCAATTATTAGACCTGCATTTACACTTGGAGGTCTAGGAGGAGGAATAGCAAAAAATAAAAAGGAGTACTTACGAATCATTAAAAATGGTTTGCACGAATCTCCTGTTAACCAAGTTTTAGTTGAAGAATGCTTGGAGGGTTGGAAAGAATTCGAAATGGAAGTTGTGAGAGATAAAAAAGATAATTGTATAATCATATGCTCAATTGAAAATGTTGATCCAATGGGAATACACACGGGTGACTCCGTCACGGTAGCTCCAGCTCTTACATTAACTGATAAAGAATATCAGATAATGAGAAACGCTTCTATTGCATGCTTGAGAAAAATTGGAGTTGAAACAGGTGGTTCGAATGTTCAGTTTGCTATCAATCCAAAAAATGGTCGTATGGTTATAATTGAGATGAACCCAAGAGTATCGAGGTCATCAGCCCTTGCATCAAAAGCAACAGGATTCCCAATTGCAAAGGTTGCTGCTAAACTTGCAGTTGGCTACACATTAGATGAATTGAAAAATGAAATCACCAAAGTAACTCCAGCATCATTTGAACCAAGTATCGATTATGTGGTAACTAAAATTCCAAGATTTACTTTTGAAAAATTTTCAACTTCTCCAACAATCTTAGGTACATCAATGAAGTCTGTTGGAGAAGCCATGGCAATCGGTAGAAATTTTAAAGAGTCGCTGCAAAAAGCTTTGGTCTCTCTTGAAACAGGTTTTTCAGGTTTAGATAGAATATTTTATTTAAGTAAAAAACAAATTGAAAAAAAACTTAAAGAAAATATTCCAAATAAATTATTACTAGTGGCTGAAGCAATCAGAAAGAAAATAGATTTAAAAAGAATATTTATGTTATCTAAAATTGATCCTTGGTTTTTAGAGCAAATAAAAGAAATAGTAGATAGTGAAATAGAAATTAAGGGCAATGGACTTCCTAATAATTATAATGAGTTAAACAGGATAAAATCAATTGGTTTTTCTGATAAAAAATTAGCAGAATTAACTGGTACCTCGGAATATATAATAAGACAAAAAAGGACTGCCTTTAAAATTTTACCAGTCTTCAAAAAAGTTGATACATGCGCAGCTGAATTTAAATCCTTCACACCCTATATGTACTCAACTTATCAAAGAAATTTTTCAATAAATTCTGAATGTGAGGCTGACCCGTCAGATAAAAGAAAAATTATAATATTAGGAGGAGGACCTAATAGAATAGGACAAGGGATTGAATTTGATTATTGCTGTTGCCAGGCAAGTTTTTCACTGAAAGAAGCAGGTTTTGAAACCATCATGGTTAATTGTAATCCTGAAACAGTTTCAACTGATTATGATACAAGTGACAGATTATATTTTGAACCCTTAAAAGAGGAGTATGTTTTTAATATAATCAAAAAAGAAAAAGAGAAAGGTAATCTAATTGGTGTTATTACACAATTTGGTGGTCAAACTCCAATTAAACTAGCTAAGTTTTTGTATGACAATAAACTCCCAATATTAGGAACACAATATACTTCAATTGATCTAGCAGAGGACAGAGATCGATTTAGAAACCTTCTTAATAAATTAAAACTTAAACAAGCAGAAAGTGGAATTGCAAAAACTTACAAACAAGCAATCCAAATATCTGAGAAAATTGGCTTGCCATTAATGGTAAGACCCTCTTATGTATTGGGTGGAAGAGCAATGGAAATTGTTCATGAAAAAACTCAACTTAAAAAATTTGTTCAAGAAGCATTTAAAGCTGCAGAAGATAACCCAATTTTAATAGATAAGTTTATTAATCACGCTATGGAAGTTGATGTAGATGCAATATCTGACGGGATACAAGTACATGTTGCTGGTATTATGCAACATATAGAGGAAGCTGGAATTCATTCGGGAGACTCAGCTTGCAGCTTACCTCCTGTATCAATTAAACCTTATTTAATAAAAGAAATTGAAAATCAAACAAAAAAATTAGCTTTAGCATTAAAGGTTAAAGGTTTCATGAATATTCAGTTTGCTATTAAAAAAGATGAAATTTATGTTATCGAAGTAAACCCGAGGGCAAGTAGAACGGTACCATTTGTTTCAAAAGCAAAAGGTCTACCTTTTGCAAAAATTGCTTCAAGAGTAATGGCTGGAGAAAAATTATCTAAGTTTAATTTAAAAGATAAATTTAATGGTATGTTTGCTGTCAAAGAGGCAGTGTTTCCATTTAATAAATTTCCTAATAGTGATTTACTTTTGGGTCCTGAAATGAAATCAACTGGGGAAGTTATGGGATTTGATAAAAACTTTGGAATGGCGTTTGCTAAAAGTCAAATAGCTTCAGCTAACTCTTTACCTAAGCAAGGTCTTGCTTTTATTTCTTTAAAAAATTCTCATAAAGACGAGGGAATTGGTTTAGCAAAAGAATTAATAAAACTTAAATTTTCTCTGTGTGCTACAAAGGGAACTGCAGAATATATAAAAAAACATGGCATGAGATGTAAAATTATAAACAAGGTCAGCAGTGGTTCTCCTCACATAGTTGATGTTTTAGACTCTAAGAAAATTGCATTGGTAATAAACACTGGAGGTGGAAATAGTGAACACAGACTAAATGATGCAATTGCTCTTAGAAGAGGCACGCTTAAAAACAAAGTTCCTTATTGTACTAATATGTCAACTGCTTTAGCATGTTTAGAGGCTATTAAATCTCTTAAAACTAAAAAATTAGAAGTCAATTCTCTACAGGATATTTAAGTATTTACTTTCCAATCAGTTTCGAAAGTCACATAATTTACTTGAACACATCTTCTTTCTTTAACGATTTTCTTCTTTTCCATGCCGTGCCAAGTATTTGGTCCACTTGTGAATAAATATCCATAATTATGTTTATAAGGAACTGTTTTTACTTTTTCTAATTTCTCATTATAAAAATCTGTGCCTAGACTTTCAGACTCGTTTGCATTATTTACAAAAATTAATCCTGACATTAATTTTTCCTTAATATCACAATGAGGCTTAAGCCAAAAGCCCTCTCGATCACAAATAACTTCCAATCGAACAAATGAATTTGCCAAATCCTTATTTATCATTTTTGAAATTTTTTCATAAACTTCTTTAGACTGAAGTTCATTTATAAATTTTACTAAATGTGGGAATCTTGATGCGTTTTCTTTAGTTACAAAACACCTAAACTTGATTGCCTTACCACCTGAGGAATCTCCTTTTCTAAACTCAGCAGCACCTCCATCAATCGCTCTTGTTCCATCATAACTTAAGTTATGTTTACTAACATCTGGTATATCTGCTTTAATAATTTCTTCTATAGCAGAATCAGTAAGTGCATCGTAATACTCATAATGTTCAAATGGAAATTCATGTTTTTTGGATTGCTTTTGAATTGAATTGATAAAAGACATTAGGAATTAATTTTTTGTTTAATTATTTTTGCTACTCTATTAGTTTCATCTAGTTTTTGATAGTTCCAATTTTCCTCTTCCTCACCTAAATTTCTAATTATATTTAATTCTCTAAATAATTTTCTAAATTTTTGGAATCTTTTATCATTTTTTTTAGGTGAAATATTTGCGACATAAATAGGTTTTCCAGTTAAAGCTGCCTCGGAAATCATAGAGCTCGAGTCACAGGTTACCACTATATTCTGAGATATTGATAAAGCAGATAAATAAGCTTTTTTATCAATATTATCTATAATTGTGTGATTTTCGCCAAAATATTCTTTAGCATATTTAATTGAATTTTTTGGTGTTCTCATAGATGGAATGACAATAAGCTGAGAATCATTTTTTTTTAAAAAATTATTTAAAAGTAAGAAAATATTTTTGATATTTTTAAAAGAATAGTCATAGTACTTAGTTGGACCACCTAAAATTAAAGTGCAAATTTTTCTTTGATCTTTTTTAATAAATGAATCTAAGTAATCTTTATTCTTAGTTATTTCATCATTTGTAAGATAGTGAATCGCGCCTTTCGTATTAATTACATTTTGACCATTTATAGAGTCATGTTCAGGAGCAACTATAAAATCGAAGTTATTGAAATTTACTTTTGGATCTTGAATATGAATACTAAATACTTTTTTTTTGGAACTATTTTTAAGATGAATTGAGGGAATTACACTTTTGCGGCCACAAGAAATAATCACATCAAAATCAGACTGGTTAACTTTTCTGTAAACAATTTGTGAAATTGGTGTGAGTTTTGGAGGAATCATTTTCCAAAAATTATTTGGTTCAACTGTGTGGTGTGTAAAATCTATATCTAAAGCTTTTGCTAAACCCTCTACTTGGCTAATCATGCCATGCATGCCTTGAGTTAATAATATACCTTTTAATTTGTTCATTAATTACTATATAGCTGTCATATGAGTCAAAATCCAACTAAACACACAAAAGTGTTAATAATTGGATCCGGTCCAGCTGGTTACACAGCTGCAGTTTATGCTGCTCGTGCAATGTTAAACCCAATTTTGGTTTATGGATCTGAGCCTGGAGGTCAATTAACAACAACTACTGATGTTGAAAATTATCCTGGGTTTGCTGATGTTATTCAAGGACCTTGGTTAATGAATCAAATGAAAGAGCAAGCAAAAGCAGTTGGTACTGAGATGATAGAGGATCATATTGGGTCGGTAAATTTAAAATCGACTCCATTTGAAGCAATTGGTGATAGTGGTCAAAAATTTACTGCAGATAGTATTATTATTTCAACTGGTGCTCAAGCGAGATGGTTAAACATAAAATCAGAGCAAGAATTTAGAGGTTTTGGAGTGTCCGCATGTGCTACATGTGATGGATTTTTTTTTAAAGAAAAAGAAGTGGCAGTTGTTGGTGGTGGTAATGCTGCTGTAGAGGAAGCAATGTTTCTTACGAAGTTTGCTTCGAAGGTCAAATTAATTCACAGACGTGATAGTCTGAGAGCAGAAAAAATGCTTCAAAAAAAATTAATGGAAAACAAAAAAATTGAAATTATTTGGGATACTGTAATTGAAGACGTGATAGGTGATAAAGAACCTAAAAATGTTAAAGGTATTAAAGTAAAAAATGTAAAAACAAATAAAATTGAAGAAATCAAAGTTGATGGTTTATTTGTTGCAATTGGTCATGATCCAGCAACTTCATTATTTAAAGATCAATTGAAAATGGATGATGAAGGATATTTGATCACCAAACCAGACTCTACTGAAACTAATATTCCTGGAGTTTATGCTGCAGGAGATGTGAAGGACAAAACATTTAGACAAGCTGTAACCGCTGCAGGTATGGGATGTATGGCTGCACTTGAGGCTGAAAACCATCTTTCGCATAAGTAAAGTGAAAAATAATTTACATGTTTTTTTAGGAGCAACTGTAGCTGATGCTGCAGCTAGACCATTACATTGGGTTTATAATCAGAAAAAACTGTTAACTTATATTAAGGGAAAACAAGATTTTACCTTCTTAAAAAAAAATAAAAGTCCTTTTTACAACATTAAAACTGGCAAAGTTTCTGGTTATAATGAAGTTGGTCAAGTGATGTTTAAAACTTTAGTTGAAGGTCATCGAGATATAGAAGAAAGATTTAAAAAAAATATTACAAAAAATTTTGGTCCAGGAAGTATTTACTGGAAAAATTTAAATTTAAGAGCAAAATACAGAAAAGTTAAAGACTGGCGAGGAATAATAAAAGGACCTTGGATCCATCAGAATATCATTGAAACTGTAAAAAATATAAAGTCTAAAAAAAAATTAACTGGAGGTAAAAAGGTAAACGAGTCTGATGGTTATTGTGCTGCTCTTCCATATTTTTTGTATGGCTATAATCTTAAAGATGTAAAAAAGATTATCTCTACAGTAACTGTTTCAAAAATAAGTCTCAAATATGCTTTAGCAAAATTTTATCTAATTGATTTAGCACTTAAAGGTTGCAAAGATCCTATAAACGAATTTATGAAGATATTTAAAAAAAATTCATATTTTAAAAGTGTTGTTGAAGATATTAAAAAAGTTAAAAGATTAAAATCAAAACCTCACCCTCTTGTGGTTAAAAAATTAGGCATGGCTTGTAGCTATCCAGGAACATTTAATAGCTCAATTCATTCAATTATTAATTCCACAAATTATAAAGGGGCTATTTTAAAAACTATTAAAGCTGGTGGCTGTAACTGTTCTAGAGTTAATTTTATTGGAGCTTATTTTGCTGCTTTAAAAGGATTGGGTACTATCCCAAAATCTTGGATAAAAAAAACTGATTTAGCTAAAAAAATATTAGAGCAAAAATAAAATTGTTTATTCTAAACTTTCACAAAAAGATTTAATTCTATCCATAGCTTTTTTTAAATTTTTCATTGAAGTTGCATAAGAAATTCTAAAATATCCATCTAAGCCAAATGCTGATCCCTGAACAACTGCTACATTAGATTTTTCAAGCAACTTTTGAACAAAATCAGTATCAGTTTTTAATTTTGTTTTTTTATTTAATAGACCTTTGCAGCTTGGAAAAACATAAAATGCTCCATTTGGTTTTAGGCAACTAATTCCTTTGATATTATTTAAACTTTTAACTACAAAATCTCTTCTTTGTTTAAATGCGTTAGACCTTTTTTTAATAAAATCCTGTTTTCCATTCAATGCTTCAACAGCAGCTGCTTGACTTATAGAAGAGGGGTTTGAGGTGGATTGAGATTGAATTTTACCAATCGCTTTAATTATATCTTTTGGACCTGCTGCATACCCTATTCTCCACCCTGTCATTGCATAAGATTTACTAACACCATTCATTGTTAGTGTTCTATTTTTAAGTTTTGAGAGTTGAGCTATTGTGAAAAAATTAAAATTATCATATCTAACATGTTCATAAATATCATCACTTAAGATATATACTTTTTTATTTCTAATTAGAACCTTTGCTAAATCTTGAATTTCTTTTTTAGTATATCCTGCTCCTGTCGGATTGGATGGTGAATTGAGGATTACCCATTTTGTTTTTTTCGAAATTGCTTTTTTAAGTTTTTTTACTGTAAGTTTAAAACCCTCTTTCTCTGTACATTTAATTATTTTTGGTCTTCCTCCAGCTAACAAAACCATATCTGGATAAGAAACCCAAAAAGGTGCTGGAATGATAACTTCATCACCTTTATTTAAAGTTGCCATAAAAGCATTGTAGAGGACTTGCTTGCCCCCAGTACCTACTGTTATTTGATCAGTTGAAAAATTAAGTTTATTTTCTCTTTTGAATTTTCTAATAACAGCTTTTTTTAATGCTGGGGTACCATCTACAGCAGTATATTTAGTGTCTCCTTTTTTAATAGCTTTAATCGCTGCATTTTTAATATTTTCTGGAGTATCAAAATCTGGCTCTCCAGCACCAAGACCAATTACATCTTTTCCTGCTGCTCTTAATTCTCTTGCCTTTTGAGTTACAGCTATTGTGGGAGATGGTTTAATTCTCTTTAAACTGTCTGATATTATGCTCATTGAAATATAATTTAATTCTACTACTTTCTTAATATATGGAAAATACTTATCAAGATTTAATTACAGATATTCAGAGTAAAAATCCAAAAATCAGTGGAAAACTTGAAGGTGGAAAAAAATTTAAAATTAAATCAGATTTTAAACCCGCAGGCGATCAGCCAGAAGCTATTAAAAAATTAGTAAATGGAGCTAACAAAGAGGCATTTAATCAAGTTCTGCTTGGAGTTACTGGTTCTGGAAAAACATTTACAATGGCAAAGGTTATTGAAGCTACAAATAGACCAGCTTTAATTTTGGCCCCTAATAAAACCCTGGCTGCTCAACTTTATGGTGAGATGAAAAATTTTTTTCCAGATAATGCAGTTGAGTATTTTGTGTCTTATTATGACTATTACACTCCTGAGGCTTATGTACCTAGATCAGATACCTACATCGAAAAAGAGGCATCTATCAATGAACAAATAGATCGAATGAGACATTCAGCAACAAGATCTCTCCTTGAAAGAGATGATGTTTTAATAGTTGCAAGTGTATCATGTATATATGGTTTAGGCTCAGTTGAAGCATATAGTAAAATGACATTAACCCTTCAAAAAAATTATGAATATAATAGAGAGCAAATAATTAAATCTTTAGTAGCACTTCAATATAAACGTAATGATCAAAATTTTTATAGAGGCACATTTAGAGCTCGAGGTGAATACTTAGAAATTTTTCCATCTCATTTAGAGGATAGAGCTTGGAGATTAAGTTTATTTGGAGATAAACTTGAAAAAATAGAGGAATTTGATCCTTTAACTGGTGATCAGGTTAGAGAGCTTAGTTTGATTAAAGTTTATGCCAATAGCCATTACATCACTCCTAAACCAACTATTGAACAAGCAATCATCAATATTAAAAAGGAGTTAGAAATTACTTTAAAAAAACATAAGGCTGAAAGTAAATTACTTGAAGCACAAAGATTAGAGGAAAGAACTAAATTTGATCTTGAAATGATAGAAGCAACTGGATCTTGTGCTGGAATTGAAAATTATTCCAGATTTTTATCAGGAAGAAAACCAGGTGAACCACCTCCTACTCTTTTCGAGTATTTTCCAGATAATACTTTAATTTTTGTTGACGAGTGCCATGTCACAGTCCCACAGTTAAACGGAATGTATAAAGGTGATAGATCAAGAAAAAGTACTTTAGCTGAATATGGATTTAGACTTCCATCTTGCATGGATAACAGACCATTAAAATTTGAAGAATGGGATTTAATGAGAACTCAAACTGTATTTGTGTCAGCAACACCCGGACCATGGGAATTAGAGCAAACAAAAGGTAAATTTATTGATCAAGTAATTAGACCTACTGGATTAATTGATCCACCAGTTGAAATAAGACCAGCAAAAAACCAAGTGGATGATTTAATGCATGAATGTAAAAAAGTAATTGAAAATAATCACAGAGTTTTAGTAACAACGCTAACAAAAAAAATGGCTGAGGATTTAACTGAATACCTTCATGAGAATGGAGTTAAGGTTAGATATCTGCACTCAGATATCGATACGTTAGAAAGAATAGAAATCATGAGAGATTTACGTATGGGCGTTTTTGATGTGCTTGTTGGAATAAATTTATTAAGAGAGGGTTTAGATATACCTGAATGTGCTTTAGTGGGAATTTTAGATGCAGATAAAGAAGGTTTTTTGAGATCAGAAACCTCTCTAATTCAAACAATCGGGAGAGCAGCAAGAAATGTTGATGGTAAAGTAATTTTGTATGCTGATAAAGAAACTAAAAGTATTAAAAAAGCAATTCAAGAAACAGATAGAAGAAGAAAAATTCAATTAGATTACAACAAAAAATATAAAATAGATGCTAAATCAGTCAAAAAAGAAATCAGTGATATTTTAGAGAGCGTTTATGAAAAAGATTACGTTAAAATTAGTGAAGGCTCAAATGTTGGTGGAAATTTAAAAAAGCATCTTAAAGCTCTAGATAAAAAGATGAAGGAAGCCGCCTCTAATCTTGAGTTTGAAGAAGCTGCAAAAATTAGAGATGAAATTAGAAAATTAGAAAGCACAGAATTAGAAATTACATTAAACCCTAAAATAAGACAGTATGATGTAAAAAACAAACTTTACCCAAAAGGTAGATCAACTATGGGTATGCCAGGGACTAAAGTAACAAAAAAAAGAGATAAAAAATGGAAGCACGGAAAATAATTATTACTGGAGGAGCAACCAGAATAGGTGCTGCAATAGCAAAAAAATTATCAGGACCAAAGATTGAAATTGTAATTCACTATAACAAATCAAAATCAAAGGCAGAAAAGCTTAAAGAAGAGTTAAAAAAGAACGGTACTATTGTTTATTTAGTAAAAGCAGATCTAGGTAGCAAAAATGATGTAGATAAAATTATCAAATTTTCAAAATTCAAATTAAAATATTTTGACTGTTTAATTAATAATGCCTCCCTATTTGAAAACGATAAATTAGAAAACTTTTCAGTTAAAGGTTGGGATCTTCATTTAAATGCAAATCTTAAAGCGCCAGCATTGCTATCTAAGGGTTTTGCAAAAAATACCAGAGGAAAAAATAATAATATAATTAACATTATTGATCAAAGAGTCTTCAAATTAACACCTTACTTTTTTTCATATACATTAAGTAAAACAGGTCTTTATACTCTCACTAAAACTAGTGCAATGAGCTTAGCTCCAAAGATACGTGTCAACGGCATAGCTCCAGGTCCAACAATTAAAAACAAAAGACAAACTCAAAGACACTTCAAAAAACAGTATTTTGCTACACCATTAAGACAGCAAGTTAATGTTAACGAGATCTGTAGTGCTGTTGACTTTTTTATTAAAAATAGTTCTATTACAGGTCAAGTTTTAGCAATTGATAGTGGTCAAAACCTAAATTGGCAAACACCGGATATTATGGGGGGGAAAGAATGAAAAAATTTTTACCTCTTATCATACTTATTTTAATATTAGGCAGCAATGTTGCTAGTTCAAACGAAAGTATAAAAAAAGATGGTTTTTTAATACCAACAAATAAATGGAAAGATAAAATTAAAATTAATGAAAATTTTAAAGTAAATAATCCTGAAGATAAAATAATAATAATATACAATCATGGTTCTAACGGAAATGATGTAAAATTAAAAGATTGCTTCTGGATAAGAGAGCTTAGAAATTGGGCCCAGCTAGCTGGTGATAAAATAAATGGTAAGGAAATTATGGTTTATATTCACTGCCAAGGCCAACTTGAAGGCGATTTAGGAGCTAAATTAGGAAAAATAGGAATGTGGATGAAAAAATGGGAAGGTCCTTATCCAGGAACTTCAAAAATGGATCGAAGAGTTGAGGGTAATTTGGAGGTTATTAAAAAATTTGTTAACTTGGGTGTCCCTAAAAAACAAATCTTTATGTCAGGTCATTCTTGTGGAGGATGGGCAACACTAAGGTTAACAGCAAAATATATGAAAGAAGTAGGTGGAGGTATATCGTTAATGCCTGGGTGTTTTTGGGATTTATCCAAAAAATATAAAGTAAAGAAAGTCGGATATGAAAAAGCTATGGAAAAATTTCATAAAAAGTATCCTGGTATGGCTGAATGGAGACAAGCACAGATTGATATAATTAAAAAAGGAAATGCACCAATTTTAATTTTCACTCATCCTATGGATCAATTTGAAGGATTAACCTCTGATTGGATGGATGATGTTCCAAACTTTAAGAGAGTTGTGGTTTCTGAAAAGAAAAAAATTAATGGAAAAAAATGCAATACAGCTGGATCAAATTGGGAAGAACCATTAAAAAATGCACATATAATAAACTATGCTAATTGTTTTATGCATTATCATCCTCTAATTAAAGAATATATAGCCTCAAGGCTAAAATAATATGAAAAAAAATAATCTTAAAATTGTTAAAATTAATAAATCCAAAAGCCTATTTAATTATGAGAAAAAAATTCTTATTAATGAATTAATTTTAGATTTAAAACTTGGATACTATAATTTTGAAAAAGAAAAACCTCAAAAAGTTAAATTTAGCCTTGAAATTGATTATGAAGATAAAAAACCAACTAATGATAAAGATATAAAGTCTATAGTAAACTACGGAACAGTCGTTAAATTAATAACAAAACTAGTCAAAAAGAAACATTATAATTTTTTAGAGTCCCTAGCTGAGTCAGTTTTTGATGAATTATTTAAAGACAAAAGGATTGGTAAAATAATGTTAAAAATTGAGAAGTTAGAAATTTTAAAAGATTGTTCATCAGTTGGTATTCAAATTACCAAAAAGAGAAGTCATGATAAGTTCTGATATTGGAAAAGAAGTAATTAAAAAAGAGCTCACACTTATTCCTAAACTCCCTGGGGTATACAGGATGCTTAATGAAAAAGGAGATATTCTCTACGTCGGCAAAGCAAAAAATTTACCAAATAGACTAAAAAGTTATATAGCTGAAAAGAATCATATTATTAGAACAGAGAGAATGTTATCTCAAACCAGGAAACTCGAGATAACAACTACTTCAAATGAAAGTGAGGCATTACTTCTTGAAGCAAACTTAATTAAAAAACATAAACCTAAGTTTAACATTCTATTAAGAGACGACAAATCTTTTCCGTTTATCTTTATTAGTAATAAAGACAAATGGCCACAAATTAAAAGACACCGTGGAAAGAAAACAGGTGAAGGTTTTTATTTTTGTCCTTTTGCATCAGCAGGATCAGCTAATTGGACAATTAAAATGATACAGAAGATTTTTCACTTAAGAGTTTGTGATGATACAGTTTTCAAAAATAGAGAACGTCCTTGTATTTTGTATCAAATTAAAAGATGCTCTGGACCTTGTGTCGGGTATATAGAAAAAGAGGAGTATAAAAAAACAGTAGATGATGCAATAGAATTTGTATCTGGGAAATCAAGGAAGATACAAAAAAGTCTTTCTGACCAGATGGAAAAAGCTAGTGATAATTTAGACTTTGAAAAAGCAACAATTTTAAGAGATAGGATAAAATCTTTAAATATTATTCAATCTTCACAAAGAATTAATGAAGCTAATTTAATCGAAGCTGATGTAATCGCAGGATATAAAGAGTCTGGCAAAACTTGTATTCAAGTTTTTTTTTACAGATCAAAACAGAATTGGGGCAATCAAGCTTTTTTTCCTAAACATGATCCAGATGAAAAATTATGTAATATATTAAATTCATTTGTCTCTCAATTTTATGAAAACAAGAGTGTACCATCATCAATAATTTTATCTGAGGATATTAAAGAAAAAATTTTAATAGAAAAAACTCTTTCTCAAAAAGAAAGTAAACAAATTAATATCTCTGTCGCAAAAAAAGGATCAAAATTAAAAGTAATTAATCAAGCAATAAAAAACGCTAAAGATAGTTTAAATCGAAAACTTTATGAAAGTCAGAATAATCGAGAATTATTTGATGCTGTTGTAAGTAAGTTTAATTTAGAAACAAATATTAATCTAATTGAGGTTTATGATAACAGTCATATTCAAGGAACCAATAGTGTTGGTGCTTTAATTACATACGGAGATGAGGGATTTATAAAAAAAAGATACAGAAAATTTAATATAAAAAATAAAAAAAATGAACAAGACGATTACGGAATGATGCGAGAGGTATTGAATAGAAGATTTAAAAGGGCTGTTCAAGAAAAAGATAACTACTTATCTTTTCCAGATTTGGTTATTGTAGATGGTGGAAAAGGACAGTATTCTGTAGCAAGAGAGACTTTAAATGAATTAGGACTACACGATATACCTATCATTGCGATAGCAAAGGGTAAATTTAGGAATAGTGGTAATGAAACCTTTTTTTACAATGGAAAAGAATTTAAATTTACCAAAAATGATTCTACTCTTTTCTTTCTTCAACGAATTCGAGATGAATCACATCGTTTTGCAATAAGCGCTCATAGGGCTAAAAGAAAAAAAGGAATTAGTAAATCTTTACTTGATCAAATAGAAGGTATTGGCTCTATTAGAAAAAGAGCTCTATTGAACCATTTTGGCTCTGCTCGGGCAGTAGAGTCTGCAAGTCTTGATGAAATAAAATCGGTTGAAGGTGTTGAGGTAAAAGTTGCAAAAAAGATATATAACTTTTTTCATGAATAAAAATTTTTATGCTTAGAAAAATACCAAATATATTAACTATAGGACGGATACTAATAGTTCCATTTTTTGTATTAGCATTTTATTTGCCAGGTTTTTATGGAGATTTGACTGCTTTAATTCTCTTTATTGTTGCTTCATTTACTGATTTCCTAGATGGAATGTTAGCAAGATTACTTGGACAAGAGTCAAAATTAGGTGAATTGTTAGATCCAATTGCAGACAAGATAATTGTAGCGACAGCTTTAATTCTTTTAGTAATGGATGGAACAATACGTCATTATGAAGTCATAGCAGCAATAATAATTTTAACACGTGAAATTTTGATATCTGGTTTAAGAGAGTTTTTGGCAAAAGGGAAAATTAAACTACCCGTTTCAAGTCTTGCAAAATTAAAAACAGTTTTACAAATGGTTTCAATTGCACTTTTACTTTCTGGAGAAACTGGAAATAAAATTATTAATTTTCAAGATTATAATGCACAAACAATTGGTATAATTCTTCTATGGCTTTCAGCAGTTTTAACTCTTTTTACTGGATACGATTATATGCGTAAAGGAATAGATCATGCAATATCAGAAGATAACAAAGATTAGGCAGCTGTTTTTTTCTTTTTAACAACTGATTGATAACTCTCATTTAAATCTATTATTAAATCACAAACTTTAAATTGATTTTCGGCTATACACGATACAGGTGTTACCTCTGCAGCCGTTCCTGTTAAAAAACATCCAACAAAATTTTTAAGCTCTTCGGGTTTAATTTTTCTTTCATGAACTTTAATATTTTTTGATTTTGCAATTTCAATTACGGTTCTTCTAGTAATACCATCTAAAAATGAATCTGGAATTGGTGTATGTAATTCTCCATTTTTGTCCTTAAAAAAAACATTTGCACCAGTTGCTTCTGCAATATTCTCTTCATGATCTAACATTAGTGAGTCTGTATAACCTTGTTTTTCAGCTTCATGTTTAGAGAGTGTGCAAATCATATAAAGACCAGATGCTTTAGTGTCCCAAGGAATTGTATTGGGTGCTGGTCTTCTCCAACTAGATATATTTAATTTTATTCCTTCAATTTTAAGTTTGGGATCAAAATAAGATCCCCATTCCCAAGTTGCTATAGCTACATGAATTTTAGTTTGTTGTGCAGAGATAGCCATCATTTCACTTCCCCTCCAAGCTACAGGCCTCACATAACCATTTTCTACTTTTTGAGTGGTAATTATTTTTTTTGATGCCATATTAATTTCATCTTCACTATATGGAATTTCAAATCCCATTCTTTTTGCAGAATAAAATAGTCTTGAAGTATGTTCCTCTAATTTAAAAATAGATCCATCATAAACTCGCTCACCTTCAAAAACACAGCTAGCATAATGTAATCCATGGCTTAAAACATGCACTTTAACATCTGACCAATCAACCAATTCGCCATTGTACCATATTTTGCCAGATCTTTTATCGTAAGGTATCATTTTATGAAATTTAAAAATTCTTACTGAAAAATATCTTTGTATCTATAATATGTCAATATAACTTACCTATAATGAAAGAACTTTTATATCTTAAGGATGATCAATTAAAAGAATTGATAGAAAAATTGTTTGTAGGATATAGAGAAACCTTTTCAGATTCAAAAAAAGTTCTAAATAAATATTCTATAGGTTTGGCCCATCAAAAAGTAATTCATTTACTATCTATGTATGAAGGGATTTCAATATCAGAACTTTTGTATAAATTAAGAGTTACTAAACAAAGTTTAAATAGAGTGTTTAAAGATCTTATTAAATTAGAAATAGTTATATTTAAAAAAGACAACCAAGATACGAGAATTAAACATGTCTATTTGAATGAAAAGGGAAAAAAATTATTCAATGAAATTTTTGAGACACAAAAAAAAAGAATTTATAAAGCTTTATTAAACTCAAGTTCTGAAGAAGTTATAAATTTTGATAACGTTCTAAAAAAAATTATTAATGGATAATCTCATAGCACATATACTTGTGGTAGACGATGATGATGGTATCAGATCATTAGTAAAAAAATATTTAAATGAGAATAACTATTTGGTTACTACAGCAATTAGTGCAGAGGATGCTTTAGAAAAAATAAAGATAATTGAATTTGATTTAATTATTTTAGATATAATGATGCCTGGAAAAAATGGACTAGAATTTATTGAGGAAAATAAAAAGACACTAGAAACACCTGTCATCTTATTGACAGCTAAAGGTGAGGCAAATGAGAGAATAGAAGGATTAGAAGTTGGTGCAGATGATTATTTACCAAAACCATTTGAACCGAGAGAATTAATTTTAAGAATTGAGAATATAATCAAAAAGACAAAAAAAATTAATTTTAAAAGAATCATAGAATTTGAAAATATAAAAATTGATTTAAATAAACTATTAATTTCTAAAAACAATAAGGAATTTAAAATTAATAATACAGAAAAAATGATATTAGAAAAAATGATTAATAATCCTGGAAAAACATTTTCAAGAGAAGATATAGGTTTATTAACAAATTTAGATAAAGAAAGGTCTATTGATGTAATTATTACAAGATTAAGAAAGAAGATAGAAATGGATCCAAAAAATCCAAAATTTTTACAAACAATTAGAGGAGAAGGATATGTTTTATGGATTGAATAAACTTCTTAAAGATTTTCTTCCAAAAAGATTATTCTATAGAGCTTTATTAATTGTTGCAGTTCCAGTTATTGTTTTACAATTAATAATAACATTTGTTTTTTTTGATAGTCTTTGGATAAAAACAAATAAAGGAATGACTAGAGCTTTAGTAAATGAAATTAATACATTTATCGAAGTTTATAATGATGAAAAATATAATAAAAATGAAATCATGAATCTTTTTTCTGTTTACCAAGATTTAAATATTGATTTTATAGAAGACGATAATTTTGATTATAATTTTGACGAACGATGGTTTAGCCCAATAGATAGAACATTAAGAAGAGAATTAAAATCAAGATTCAATTTTCAAGAATATTGGTTTGACACAACGAGCTATAAAGAGTTAATTGATTTAAGAATTAGTTATCAATCTGGATATTTTAGATTTCTTGTTCCTAAGGATAGAGTTACAAGTTCATCAGCACGTATTTTTGCACTTTGGATTACAGTTCCTGCTATGATAGTGGTTTTCATTTCATTAATATTTTTGAAAAATCAAACAAGACCAATATCTAACCTCGCAAAAGCTGCTGAAAGATTCGGAAGAGGTGAGGATATTGAGGAATTCAAACCATCGGGAGCTGCCGAAATAAGGCAGGCTGGATTCGAATTTGATAAGATGAGAAAAAGAATAGTAAGGCATTTAAATCAAAGATCTGAAATGTTATCCGGGATAAGTCACGATTTAAGAACTCCTTTAACCAGGATGAAACTACAAATTACTTTTATAAAAGATAAAAATCTAACTGAAAAATTATCTGAAGATATAAATGAAATGGAAAAAATGCTAAACGAATATCTTCAATTTACTAGTTCTAATTATTTAGAAAAAGATGAAAAATTTAACTTAAGTGAACTTATTGTAAATTTAATTGAAAAATACGATAATACAAATATTTCATCAAATATTATTCCTGGAATTAATATAATTGGAAGAAAAAATTTGATTAAAAGAAGTATTAATAACTTAATAGACAATGCCATTAAGTATAGTGAAAAGACAAAAGTTGAACTTAGTAGTAATAACAAAAATTTGTTTATTAACATTGAAGACAACGGACCTGGTATACCGCAAGAAGAATATGAAAATGTATTTAAACCATTTTATAAAATTGATAAAGGAAGGGGAGAAACTAAATCGAGTGTAGGTTTAGGATTGTCGATAGCTTCGGACATAATAAAATCTCACGGTGGGAACATTAAATTAGAGAAATCGTCAATGAATGGATTGGGAGTTAAGATTTTTTTACCTTTTTAGTTTTTTTTTTTGGAACTTGAGACAACTTAATCTTTTTTTCTAAGTTCTCTACTCTTTTTGATAAAACTTCAAATTCATCTTTACTAGTTAATCTCATTTTAAAAACAATCTCATCCCTTTTTGATTTTAAAATATTAATCAGTTCATTAGCTAGATCTTTTGAGGATACCAAACCTTGTTCAAATATCTTGGCAAATTTTTCTAATACAAACTTTGAATTTTTCATATATTTATTTAATAACTTATTATAATTATAGTTTATAATTATATTTATAAATGTTCATTAATAATTTTGACCCAGTTGCTTTTCAAATTTTTTCAGTAGAAATAAGGTGGTATTCTTTAGCGTATATAATTGGAATATTGTTTGGTTGGTTTTTGAGTAAAAAACTTCTTATATTTGATAATCAAATAAAAGAGAGATTTGATGATTACTTAACATATTTAATTTTAGGTATAATTGTGGGGGGAAGATTAGGTTATGTTTTTTTTTATAACTTCAACTATTACTCAAATAACCTAATTGATATATTAAAAATTTGGCAAGGTGGAATGTCATTTCATGGAGGATTAATTGGAATTATCTTTGTTAGTGTTTGGTTTGCAAAAAAAAATAATCATAACCCATTTAAATACTTAGATGTAGTTGCCATTGTTGCACCTATAGGAATTTTTTTTGGAAGAATAGCAAACTTTATAAATTCTGAGTTATATGGTATAGAAACAAATCTTCCTTGGGCAGTAAAATTTGTTCAAGTAGATAATCTTTATAGACACCCTTCTCAATTATATGAAGCTTTATTAGAGGGACTTATTTTATTTTTATTATTGATGCATACTTTTTATAAAAAGAATTATAGGACTGGAACATGTTCTTGTAACTTTTTAATTTTATATGGTACTTTTAGAATTTTTTCAGAACTTTTTAGAGAACCTGATGTCCAATTAGGATATTTATTTAGATCACTTACAATGGGTATGCTTTTAAGTGCTTTTATGATTTTATTAGGACTAATTCTATATAGAAAAAAGAATGATCTATAACCCTGAATATTTTAATTTAGAGTTAAACAAATTAACACCCGTAGATGAATTTGTTGAAAAAATTCTTTATGAACCAAATAAAGGTTATTATACAAAAAAAATACCTTTTGGTGGCCGTGGTGATTTTGTTACTGCACCAACTATTTCTAATTTATTTTCTGAGATAATTGGAATATGGATTATTTCAGCTTGGGAAAAATTAGACAAACCAAAAATTTTTAACTTTATTGAACTTGGACCTGGGGACGGGAGTCTCTCAAAAGTCTTAGTTGAAACAGTAAAAAAATTCCCTGAAATTAATAAATCAATAAATATTTATTTATATGAAAAAAGTGATCTTCTTATAAAAACACAAAAAAAAAAATTAAAAGGGTCAAAAATCAAATGGATTAGAAATTTTAATAAAATTACTAAAGGGCCAATTATATTTTTTGGTAATGAATTTTTTGATGCAATTCCAGTTAAACAATTTTTATACAAAAAAAATTCATTGTTTGAAAAATGCTATATGATTAATCATAATTCAGAATTTAATGAAACTTATCAAAAAGCATCCCTAGAAGACGAAAAAAAAATAAAAACATTTAAATCTCTAAAAGGATTGAAATTCATTGAATATCCCAAATTGGGTCTAATTGAATTAGACAAAATGATTGAAAAAATCAATAAACAATCAGGAGGTATTTTGCTTATTGATTACGGATATCTAAATATTCATAATAAAAGTACTTTACAAGCTGTAATGAAAAATAAAAAAATTAATATGAATAATTTTTTTAAAAACCTTGGTAAGGCAGATATTACCTCCTTAGTAAATTTTCCTCTCTTAGAGGAATATTTCAAAAAAAAAAAATTGGATGTGAAGAAAATTGTTTCTCAAAAGTTTTTTTTAGAAAAATTAGGAATAATTGAAAGAGCTAAAATTTTAGAAAAAAATATGACTGTAAAACAATTGAATTATATGTCTCATACACTTATGAGACTTTTACACAAAGATTTAATGGGAAATTTATTTAAAGTAATACTTGCTTTTAAAAGTAAAAATAGTGATTTTTTTGGATTTGAATAATGTACTACTCAAAAAAATTATCAAAATATAATTCTATTAGCCATTGTTTCTTTAACAGAAAGGGAGGTAAATCGACAGGGATATATAAAAGTTTGAATTGTGGAAAAGGATCATTAGACAACAAAAAAAATATAAATAAAAATTTGAAAATTGCTTGCAAAAAAATCAGCTCATCATATA
The DNA here is from genome assembly GCA_902515205.1 of uncultured Pelagibacteraceae bacterium. Classification (GTDB taxonomy): domain Bacteria; phylum Pseudomonadota; class Alphaproteobacteria; order Pelagibacterales; family Pelagibacteraceae; genus Pelagibacter. The sequence goes on from CABXTU010000001.1 coordinate 138,572, forward strand.
AAAAAATTATTTTATTAAACCAAATACATAGTAATAAATTTCATTATTTTGATAAAAAAAAGTTAAATTATAAAAATAGAAAATTAGGTGATGCTTTAATAACAAAAGAAAAAGGAATTATGATAGGTGTTTTAACTGCTGACTGTTTGCCAATATTAATATATGACAAAAAACTTAAAATTATATCTGCAATTCACGCTGGTTGGAAAGGTGCCTTAAAAGGAATTGTACAAAAGGTTATCAAATTTTTACTCAGAAATGGAAGTAAACCGAGAAATCTCATAGCAGCAATAGGACCATGTATAAACCAAAAAAATTATGAGATTAAAAAAGATTTTAAGAGTAAATTTCTAAGACAAAATAAAAGAAATGAAATTTTTTTTAAAGAAATTAAAAAAAGAACATATTTTAGCCTAAATAAGTATGTTTATACTCAATTAAGAAATTTGGGATTAAAAAAAATTGATATAATTGATAAAGATACTTACGATCCAAAAAATAACTTATTCAGTGCAAGGAGATCTTTAAGACAAAATCATGATGATTATGGTAGAAATATTTCAATAATTATGATTAATTAAATTTTTCAATGAAATTACTAACTGGAAATAGCAATAAACTTCTTAGTAAAAACATAGCTAAATATTTAAAATCTAAGCTCGTGAATTCAAGTATTAAGAAATTTTCTGATGGTGAAATTTATGTTGAGATAAATGAAAATATTAGAGGAAATAGTATTTTTATTATACAGTCTATTTCATCTCCTGCTAATGATAACTTGATGGAATTATTGCTGGTTATAGATGCACTGAAAAGATCATCCGCTAAAAATATAACAGCTGTAATTCCTTATTTTGGATACGCTAGACAAGACAGAAAAGTTGTACCTAGAACATCTATTTCTGCAAAACTTGTATCCAACTTAATAACAAAAGCTGGTGCGGATAGAGTTGTTACTGTTGATTTGCATGCAGGTCAAATTCAAGGTTTTTTTGATATTCCAGTAGATAACCTATTTGCTACTCCTATTTTTGCAAGACATGTAAAAAGAAAAGTTAAAAGTAAAAAAATAATTTGTGTTGCCCCAGATGTTGGAGGAACAGAAAGAGCAAGAGCACTTGGAAAACTTTTAAATGCGGGTCTTGCTATAGTTGACAAAAGAAGACCAAAGCCAGGCCAATCACAAGTTATGAACGTAATCGGTGATGTTAAAAATCAGACTTGCATAATAGTAGACGATATAATTGACTCCGGTGGAACGATTGTAAACGCTGCTATGGCTTTAAAAGCCCGTGGGGCTAAAGAGGTTTATGTGTATATTACTCATGGAGTATTAAGTGGTGATGCAGTGAAAAAAATCAAAAAATCTGTGATAAAAAATTTAGTAATCACTGACACTATAGATAACCTTGAAAAAACAAAAAATGTTAAAAACATAGAAGTTTTACCTATTTCTGGCCTTATGGGCGAAGCCATAAAAAGGATTTCAAATTCCACATCAGTATCTGATTTATTTAAATAATTACCTTGATTATTTATAAACATGGGTTACAAAACTTTGTTTTATGAGTTCACTTGAAGCTAACATTAGAAGTAACTGCACAAAAGGGCAGCTAAATACTATTAGAAATAGTGGAAATGTACCTGCAATTATTTATGGAGGCAAAAACGAAAATCAAAAAATATCCATCTCAAAGAAGTTATTAAAAGTTTTAATTGAAAAAGAAAATTTTTTATCAAATATAATTAGTCTAAATTTAGAAGGGAAGTCTCAAAATGTACTGCCAAGAGAGGTTAAATATCACATCTTAAGTGATGAACCGACTCATGTTGATTTTTTAAGAGTCTTGCCAGGTGTTAAGATTAAAATTAATGTTCCGGTAAATTTTATCAACCAAGATAAATCTCCTGGTCTAAAAAGAGGAGGTGTTCTTAACATAGTTAGAAGACAAGTAGAATTAAAATGCCCAAGCGAAAAAATACCTGAGAGTATTACTTTAGATCTTGATGGTATAGATATTGGAGAAAGTTTCAAAATATCCTCAGTAAAATTAGAAGCTGATGTAGAGCCTACTATTCGAGGTAGAGACTTTGTCATAGCAACATTGGCTGCACCAACTGTTATGAAAGAGCCAGAGAAACCAGCTGAGGCGGAAACAGCTGAAGGTGGAGAAGGAACTGAAGGAACTGAAGTATCTGCAGATGCGGAAAAATCAGCAGCGGATGGCTCTAAAGATGATAAAAAAGAAGGTGACGATAAAAAAACTACAGAAAAAAAACCTGCTGAAGAAAAAAAATAATCAATCAAAATTGAAAATATAATTCCATTATTTATGCTTTTATTTGTAGGATTAGGCAATCCAACACCTGACAGTGAAAACAATAGACATAATGTTGGATTTAAAATTATAGACTCGATAAATAACGAATTTGGTCTCTCAAAACAAAAACCAAAGTTCAAGGGTCTTCTTACAACTGGAAATATTGGAAAAGAAAAAGTTTATGCAATAAAGCCTTTGACATTTATGAACAACTCTGGAGTTTGTATCAGAGAATTAATTGAGTACTTTAAGATAGATGTGGAAGATATAATTGTTTTTCATGATGATCTTGACTTAGAATTTGGGAAAATAAAAGCTAAATTTGGTGGATCGAGTGCAGGTCACAATGGAATAGCTTCAATTGATAAATTTATAGGTAAAGATTACTCTCGAGTAAGGATTGGAATTGGAAAACCTAAGAGTAATATTGAGGTATCTGATTATGTTTTACAAAATTTTGATGAGGATGAGTCTGTTGGAATTAAAAAAATATCTAAAGACATAACCGACTCAATTTTAATTCTTGTTGAAAAAAAATTAGATTTATTTTCTAGCACAGTAAATAATAAATAATGAGTTTTAAGTGCGGAATAGTTGGATTGCCTAATGTGGGGAAATCAACATTGTTTAATGCTCTAACTAATTCTAGTAAAGCACAAGCAGCCAATTTTCCATTTTGCACCATTGATCCTAATGTTGGTGTGGTACCTGTGCCTGACAAAAGATTAAAAAATTTAGCTAAAGTATCAAATTCAAAAAAAATTATTAATACAACTATTTCATTTGTTGATATTGCCGGGTTAGTAAAAGGGGCATCTAAAGGAGAGGGGTTAGGAAATAAATTCCTTTCACATATAAGGGAAGTTGATGCAATTATACATATGACTAGATGCTTTGACTCAGTAGATATTCAAAATGTAAATCTAACTGTAGATCCGATCAGAGACCTCGAAATTATTGAAACTGAGATGATGCTTGCAGATCTTGAATCTATTCAAAAAAGATTGGAAAAAAATAATAAGAAAAATATCGATGAGGAACAATTAGCAATCCTTGAAACAGCTTTGGATTGTATCAATAATGATAAAGATATTTCTATTTTAAAAAATGACTTTAACAGAAAACAACTGAATTTAAGTGGTTTATTATCTTTAAAACCTAAGATTTTTGTTTGTAATGTAGATGAACAAAGTGTTCATAGTGGAAATAATTATACAAAAAAATTTATTGATAAATTTGGACAGGAAAATACTTTAATAGTTTCTGCAGATATCGAAAATCAAATTAATGAATTAGATATTGTTGAAAAGAAAAATTATATGGAAATGATTGGTCTAAAGGAAACAGGATTAAATTTATTGGCTCAAAAAGGTTATAAAATTTTGGAACTTGATACTTATTTTACATCTGGTCCAGAAGAAAGTCGAGCTTGGACAATTCAAAAAAATTGCACAGCACCAAAAGCTGCTGGTGAAATTCATACTGACTTTGAAAAGGGCTTTATTAAAGTCGAAACAGTTTCATATGATGATTTTATTTCCAATGATGGTTGGGTAAAATCTAAAGCCAATGGTAAAATGAGATTAGAGGGAAAAGATTATATTGTTAAAGATGGGGATGTTTTAAACTTCCGTTTTAATACCTGACCAAATTTTTTTCATACTAAAATAAACTAAGATCGTGAGAATTATCAAATATACGATAGCTTTAAAACCCATTCTATGTCTTGACTCCAAATGTGGTTCAGCTGCCCACATTAAAAATGTAGTTACGTCTTTCGACATTTGTTCAACAGTTGAATTTGTTCCATCCCCATATTCAACTAGACCATCAGATAGTTGATTGGCCATTTTTATTTTGTTACCATACATAAATTTGTTATAATAAACTCCGTCATCTAGAGTAACACCTGAAGGTGGATCTTCATATCCTTGAAGAAGAGAATAAATATAATCTACTCCTCCTCCTCTTGCTTTAACCAAAACTGACATATCAGGTGGATATGCACCCCCATTTGCTGCTTGAGCAGCTTTTGTGTTTTCATATGGCATAACAAATTTATCAGATAATTTTCCTGGTCTTGTAAACATGTCACCGTCTGCATTAGGACCATCTGTAACCTCAAAAGATGCTGCAATTGCTTTTGCTTGTACTTCTGTAAATTCGGGTCCACCTTTTTCTGCTAAATTTCTATAGCTTAAATATTTCATTGAATGACAAGATGAACATACCTCTGTATAAACTTGATACCCTCTTTGAAGTGAAGCTCTATCAAATTTTCCGAAAAGACCTTTAAAACTCCAATCAGTTTTCAAATATTCTATCTTCTCAGCTGCATTAGAATTATATTGAAATCCAACAAATAGCGTAATTAAGAATAATATTCTAAAAAAATTTTTCACTTATTTGTTTAATCTTTCATCATTTTTTGCAGTAGCTAAATTTGGAGATCCACCCAATACAGGTTCTGTAATACTCAAAGGTATAGGAAGAGTTTTTTCTTTATATCCTAAGAGTGGTAGTACTACTAAGAAATGTAAAAAATAATATGCCGTTGCTACTCTGGCTATTAATAAATATAGCCCTTCCGCAGGCATTGCCCCCACATAACCTAAAATTAAAACATCAGCAACCAGGATCCAATAAAATTGTCTATATAATGGTCTAAATACTGCTGACCTAATTTTAGAAGTATCCAGCCAAGGTAAAGCTGCTAAAATAAAGATAGCAGATAGCATAGCAACTACTCCTAAAAGTTTATCAGGAACTGATCTTAAAATTGCATAAAATGGTAATAAGTACCATTCGGGAACAATATGAGCTGGCGTTACTAATGGATCAGCTTCAATATAATTATCTGCATGACCTAAAATATTTGGCGAATAGAAGACAAAGAACGCAAAGACAATCATAAACATCAATAAAGCGAAACCATCCTTAATTACAATATAAGGATGAAATGGTACTGTATCCTTTGATGGTTTTTTAACATCTATTCCTACAGGATTATTATTACCAGGAACATGTAGTGCCCAAATATGAAGAACTACTAATCCTAATATTAAAAAAGGGATTAAATAATGAAGGGTAAAAAATCTTGTTAATGTTGGATTGTCTACAGAATAACCACCCCATAACCATGTTACAATACCTTCACCAACAAAAGGTATAGCGCTGAATAAATTTGTAATAACTGTTGCACCCCAGAAACTCATTTGACCCCAAGGAAGAACATAACCCATAAATGCGGCCGCCATCATTAAAAGGTAAATGATAATACCTATAATCCAAATTATTTCTCTTGGAGCTTTGTAAGAACCGTAGAATAGAGATCTAAATATATGAATATAAACTGCTAAAAAAAACATTGATGCTCCATTTGCGTGAATATATCTAATCAACCAACCATAGTTAACATCTCTCATTATATGTTCTACACTATCAAATGCCATATCAGCATGAGCGATATAATGCATAGCTAAAACTAAACCTGTAACTATTTGTGTAATTAAACAGAAGGTTAATATCCCACCAAAGGTCCACCAGTAATTTAAATTTTTCGGTGTAGGATAATCAGTTAAATGATTTGCTAACGTAAGTAATGGCAGTCTATCATTAAACCATTTTCCAAAGTTTGATTTAGGTGTATATTCGTGATCACTCATTATTTTTTATCCAATCTTAATTGTGTTAGCGTTAACAAATTCATATTTAGGAATTTCCATGTTTGTTGGTGCTGGACCTTTTCTAATTCTCCCAGAAGTATCATAATGAGAGCCATGACATGGACAAAACCAACCATTGTAATCACCTTTTTGGTCTAAAGGAACACATCCCAAATGAGTACATACTCCAAGCATAACTAACCACTCCGGATCCTTAGCTCGATCTTCGTCCTTTTGAGGATCCTTTAAATCTTCTAATTTTACTGATTTGGCTTCTGCTATTTCTTCTTGTGTCCTTCGTCTTATAAAAACTGGTTTTCCTCTCCAGAGAACAGTAATTGTTTTTCCTGGGTTCAAAGAACTAACATCCACTTCTGTACTAGCTAAAGCTTTAACTGAGGCATCTGGATTCATTTGATCTATCATAGGCCAAACTACAGCTCCTACCCCTACTGCTCCTACAGCATATGTAGCAGTGAATAAGAAATCTCTTCTATTTGTTTTTTTTTCTGACATCAGTAACTTTAATTAAATATACTTAATATTGATTTTTTTCACCTAATATATGGTTTCATATAATACAAAATACTGATTTTACTACTGATAGAATGACACAGAATCTAGCAAAACTAGGTATTAAAAGTCTATTATTTGGTCCTGATATCTATAGTTTTTAGTTTAGCCTTTCAAAAACAACGTCAACTTTATTATAATCAACCATTAAATATCCGCTAGTATGCATTTCTGTAGCCCAAGGTACCTCCTGCGCCATTACACCTGAATATTCAATAGAACTTCCTATATAACTAAATTTGTAAATATTTATACCGGAAAGAGATTTACCTAATAGCTCTATGTTGGTTTTAAGTCGGACATCTGAGAAAATTCTTCTGGCTCCTCTACTAATGCTTCTACCTGCATTTTCTGTTTGTCTTCTTGCTTCTT
>CABXTU010000002.1 GCA_902515205.1 uncultured Pelagibacteraceae bacterium
ATTTGCATCCTATAAAACCATCTCCAAGTTATAGAAAAATTTTTCTTCAGTATATTTTCGACAAACTTATTTTCTAATTTTTTTGAATAAAGCTTTTCTTTACTAAGAATCTGTGAAATTTGTATGATATACTTAGCTGTGTATTTCATTTGATTTTCTGGTTTAATAAAACTAAAAGATCTTCGATCAATTATAATTCGTTTTTTTTGTCTCTTTAGAACTCCTAACTTTTCAAGTTCTAAAACCTTCCTTCGGACAGTTTCTTTTGGTAACTGAAGCTTTTCACATAGTTCAGAGATACTGAATTTATCTATTTGAAGAAATGATTTTGAGTAAAATTGATCATATGACAATTTAATATTCATTTGATCATAAAACTGTAAAGTTTTTTCTACTAATGAAATGATAATCATATACTTATAATGATCTTTGAAAGCTCGATAAACTGCATTCATCCATCTCCATTGGTGAGCAATCCAGTCTTTACCTAATTGATCATAATTAGCCATCATATGATCATAAACTTGCTCATCATTTAGAACCTTGGAAAAATCTATTTGCTGAAGTGTCATAGTTTGTAAAATCACATTTGAAACTCAAAATGAACACTTGTCAATTTTAATGTGACCCATTTTGAACTTCAATGAAATTGCTATTTAATTTATAAAATGATTAGTTTCTATTTGAATGACTAAAAATGAAGGCTTTGCTGAAGTAAACTCTAATTTAGAGACCCCCACTAATGATAACAATACTGAAAAGCCTTTAATCCTGAACAAAAAAAAGTCAAATAAAGTAGATATAAATATCTTAAAATCAAAAATGCAAAAAGCTGAAAAATTAGAATTGAAAAAAAATATTTTTATTTTAACATTATTGATAATTGTATTAGCTTTTTTCGGAATTTATTTATCTATTTAATTTTGATTGCTAAAAACGCAATTCGATGGTTTAATTAGGTTATGAAAACTATCGCTTTCAATTTAAAAAAAAAATTTGTTTCAAAATATCTACATAAAGATTTTGATTTTAAAAATAATAAAAGTACAAACATTAATATATTGTTAAATCGAGTAAAACTTAGTCAAAAAAATGAAAAGAAAAAAAAAATTTACTTTTCAGCCGCAGTATCCTCATGTTTAATTTTATTCGGAATTTTGATTTTTCAATAAAAATTTACATTAAAACCTATATTTATTTACAATTTTTAATTAATATTGAAAGAATTTTTTTTAATACTATAAATCATTGTACACTAAATGGCGGGGTAGCTCAGTTGGTTAGAGCGCGGGACTCATAAGCCCGAGGTCAGTGGTTCGATCCCACTTCCCGCTACCAAACTTTTCAAACATCAACAAAATTAAAAGTTTTAATTTTTGATCTAATTTCACTTCTTTTTTTATTAGAATATAAATACGGACTAGATTTAAAACTTTTAATAGGATCTAAAATCTCAAAACAACTAGAATATTTTCTATTTACAAAAAAGGCATTAGTGCCTGAGCTGTCTATAGCTATTAGGTCAAAATCTTTTATTTTTAAAAGATCATGAAATGCGAGTAACGAAGCCCCAAAAAAACCATTATCTTCAAATTTAAAGTCTTCATTATAAGGAATTGATTTTTTAACTTCATTACCCATCCAATGATTGTATTCTAAACAAATACATTTAAAATTTTTCAAAGACATCTTTTCTAAAATCCAATAATCATTCCCATCTACATCCAAAGAAAAAAAATCAACCTCAGGTATTTTTAAGTTTGTTTCTAAAATCAAATTAATATTATCCTTAGTTATTTTTTTTGTTAGTACTTTAATTTTTGATTTAGGAAAAAAAAAATTTACAAACCTTTTAAATAAAATATTTTCCTTAATATGAAAATCAATTAAAGTACCGCTCCATCCATTTTTTATCAAATTTAACGTATTATTTTCGTAAAAACTAAATCCTATTTCTACAAATATTTTATTATTCGGAATCTTACTGAATATATATTCAATAATTCCGTCCTCATTATTTTGTGAGGTAATCTTATATTCGAACTGATTGATAAAATCTAAATTGTTAGAAAATTTATTGTATGTCTTATTTCTATTTATAGAGCGTTTAAATTTATTAAAATATCTAATAAATAAAATTGTCAAGTGGATATAATTTCCAAGATATTTTTCTGAAATGTTTTCTAATAGGCGTATAATTTTTTTTTTGGAAGGCTTCATTTATTATATTTGGAATAACTTTTCATTTCTATAATATTTGAATTCATTGATTTATTTATTTTGAATTTTATTTGAGATCTTTTGTCATTAGTGAAATACACTTTTCTTGCCAGATGAATAAAATTTTTATTAAATTTCTTTAGTTTTTCGTGTTTTCGAATCTTATTCTCAATGTTCCATAAATTAGTATTAATTTTTTTTAGTTGATTATAGTAACTGTGAACAATTTTTTTTATCTTAAATTTTTTCTTTATTTTAGAAAGGATTTTATACTCTTTATATATATGAATTAATTTATTTGTATCCTTGATATTCTTTATTTTAATTTCAAGTATTGAAATTTTATCTAATAACTCTCCAACAGAAATTTCAGTTAAAATTTTTTTTGGCATATTTCTTATTATATTATATTAGTAATTTAATGAATATTTTTTTATATCAGCATCTGGGTTTAGGTGACATGATTTCCAACAATGGTCTTGTGAGATATCTAGTTGAACTCAATCCAAAAATCAAATTTTTTAATATTTTTTGTAAACAAATGCACGTTAATTCCATCAAATTCATGTATAGAGATCTCAATAAAATTAAAATCATAAAAATATCAAATAATCCTAAATATGAAAAAAAAGAGATACAAAAGTATTTAAAAAATGAAAATAGTGATTTTGAAATAATAAAAATAGGTCACGATTTTTATCACTCAACAAATAAACTAAATCCAAACTTTAAGTCAAACCCCTGGCATTGCACTGTAAATTTTTATAAGCAGTTTGGTTTACCCTATAATTATAGATTTGAAAAAACTTTTTGGAAAAGAGATTTAAAAAGGGAAAAAAAATTACTAAAAAAATTAGTAGGTAATAATAAAAAATTTATATTTGTTCATGACGATATTAACCGCGGCTTAATTATAGATACTAATAAATTTAATAAGAAATTTAAAATTATTAGAAATGATAACAATAATTTAATATTTGATTATGGATTAATTTTAGAAAACGCCCGTGAACTTCATTTAATTGAAAGTTCTTTTAGGCAATTAATAGAGACATTAAATATAAAATCTAAAAAATTATATTTATATAAAGATGATAGACTTGATTATTCAATGAGTTTATTTAATAAAAAATTGGGTCAGTGGATTGGTACTTCAAAAAAATGGAAAGAAATTAGTTTAATAAAAAAAAAATCAAGTTTTATTCAGAAGTTCTTTAAAAGCTAAAAAAACATTTTTTTTTGGACTCCAATGTAAAATTTTTTTTGCGAAAGAATTATTTCCAACTAGAAGATTTTTTTTTATTTTAATGTCATTTCTTATTGTTGTTTTGTAATTATAAAGGTTTAGGCCATATCTAATAAGTGTGTTAATAGAACTTAATTTATTAGATGATAAAATTATCTTATCTGGCATTTTTTTTAATTTAATTAGTCTAAGCATTCCTTGACAAATGTCTTCGGCATGTGAAAAATCCCCATAAATATTTTCTTTATAAATTTCATTAATTTTTTTGAAGTTTTTATTTTTTAAGTATCTGATAATTCTCGGTAATAAAAATTTTTTATTTCTATGGATTGAGTCATGATTAAATAGAATTGCAGAGCAAGCATTTAATCCATATTTCTTTTTATATTTGATAATTAATTTATGAGAGTCAATTTTATATTTTGAATATAAACAAGTTGCTTCAAATTTTGACTCTTCAGTCACAATACCTTTTTTCTTTTTAAACATTAATGAAGAACCTGCAAATATAAATTTTATTTTTTTATTATTATCTTTAATTGCTAAAATTAAATTTTTAGTCATTAAAAGATTTTTTTTATAATCTAAATTGTAATTTTGTTTTTTTTTATTTGTAGAATTATTTTTTGATGCTAAATGAATTATCGCTAAAGGTTTAGTCTTTTTTATATGAGAATAAATACTTTTATATTCAAGTAAATTTATTTTAGAATAATTAACATTTCTTTTTTTGCTAAAGTATTTATCTTTTTTTTTAATTAAAAAATTAATTTTGTAATTTTTTACTGCTTGACTTAAAATTTTAGCATCTTGACCACTACCTCCTGTAATGATTATGTTTTTTTTCATTATAAATTATAGTAAAATTACAACATTTATGAAAATTAAGAAATGTAGATCTTGCAAAAGTAAGAGTTTAACTAAACTTTACACTTTAGGTAAACAAACTTTTACTGGTATTTTTCCACCAAAAAAAAATGCGAAAATTTCTAAGGGTGACCTTAGTATGGTAATTTGTAATAAATGTAAATTATTACAATTAGAGAATAATTTTGACGCTAATGAAATGTATGGCGATAACTATGGGTATATGTCTTCTCTCAATAAATCAATGATATCTCATTTAAAACTCAAAGCTTTAAATTTAAAAAATAGATACAATATTATATTTAAAAATAATATTTTAGATATAGGGAGTAACGATGGAACTTTTCTATCATTTTTCAATAAAAATTTTAACCTTTATGGTTGTGACCCAACAATAAAAAAATTTAGTAGATTTTATAGAAAAGATATAAATCAAATCCCTTTCTTTTTTTCAGCAAAGCATTTTAAAAAAAAAAAGTTTAATCTAATAACTTCAATTTCTATGTTTTACGATTTACCTGATCCCTTAAATTTTGCAAAAGAAATTAATTCATTATTATATAATAATGGAATTTGGCATATCGAACTTAGTTATATGCCCATGATGATTAAAAACAGATCTTATGACACAATTTGTCACGAACATCTCGAATATTATTCTTTAAAATCATTAAAGTACCTACTTGATAATGCAGGATTAAAGATTGTAAATTTGTCTTTTAATCAAATAAATGGAGGAAGTATTGAGCTTGATATAACAAAAAAAAATTCAAAATATAAGGAGAGCACACATTTAATAAACTGGGTTCTTGAGAGTGAGAGGGTGAACAACTACAATGAAATCATAAAACATAAACTCTTTTTCAAAGAATGCCAAAATCATAAAATTTTGTTAAAAAAATTATTATTAACTTTAAAAAAACAAAATAAAAAAATTATTGGATACGGGGCTTCTACAAAGGGTAATGTTATTCTTCAATACTGCAATATAGGCTCCAATATATTAGATTATATTGCTGAGGTTAATAAATTTAAATTTAATAAGTTTACTCCAGGCTCAAATATTAAAATAATTTCTGAAAAAAAAGCTAAAAAGAAAAAACCAGATTTTTTACTTGTGCTCCCTTGGCATTTTAAAGATCATATAATCAAAAGAGAACAGAAATTTTTAAAAAATGGTGGAAAATTAATTTTTCCACTACCAGATATAGAAATAATTTAATTATTATCTATTGAACTGCATCCTCAAGTTTTACATTTCCAAAAGACGATTGTGAATTAGAATATCTATTTGATAAATGTCGAATCTCACAAAATTTAGCAATTCTTTTTTTCTTTATTTCAAATGGTATTACTATTCGATTAAAAAAACCATACGGAGGATTTATATATGTTAAACCAATATTTGCTTTTGCCATTAAATCTAAATTTATCATTCTATCATCGATAAAATTTACATTAAACGCACCATGGCCACAATCCGGATTACTAGAAGGTCCAGATAAGTATTCTCTCATTAAATCTCGGTCATATAAGTACATACCTTGATAAGGAAACTCATTATTTACAAAATTGTAATCTTTGTTTATTTTAATTTTAGGTAATGAATTAAAATTACTTTTTTTTAAAAAATCTATCGCGTACAGTTGATTATCAGACTTGTTATTTTCTGTTCTAATGAAACCTGGAATTAATCCAAATTTTTTCAAAATTTTTCTACTATTTAACCAGTAATTGAAATTAGATTTATTTAAATATATATCATCCTCTAAATATAAAAAATGAGTGATATCTTCATTAAAGTATAATTTTTTCATTAAATTAATGTGATACCAAGGTAGCAATCTGTCATGAACGGGTTCATCTATTGTTATCAAATTTATATCAATTTTAATTTCTTTTTTTAATTTTTCAGCTTGGATTGAGGTTATATTGTTTGTAAAAATATGAATTTCATTTTCATCAGATAAATTACTAAGACCATCACAAACTTTTACTAGATTTTGGATTTTATCTTCTCTAAAAAAAAAGGTTATTACTGCAGCAATTTTAATTTTTTCTGTATTTGTATTAAAAAAATCAAAATTTTCATCTTTTAGATCATAAAAAGTTTTTTTTTTTGTATATTTTAGGTAATTGATAAAATTAATCAATTTTTTTTCCTTTTTTCCTATTGATTTTATTATTTTTCTTAATTTCTCTAAAAAATAAACTACCATAATTTAATTTCTTATTTTTTAATCAAATTTCTAAGATATTTTGAATAATCACAGTTGCCGTAAAACTTTATTAAACTTAATATCTGTTTCTTAGTTATCCATCCATTGTTTAAAGCAATTTCTTCAATACAAGCAATTTTTAATCCTTGTCTATTTTCAATAGCAGAAACAAAAGATGAAGTTTTATAAAAATCATCTATAGAGCCAGTGTCTAACCACGCACCACCCCTACCAATTAATTGGGCAGTTAATTTTTTTTTTGACCTATATATATTTAACAAATCTACAATTTCAACTTCACCCCTTTGAGAGGGTTTTAAATTTTTTGCATACTTAACAACTTTATTATCAAAAAAATATAATCCCGTTATTGCAAGGTCTGAAAGAAATTTTTTTGGTTTTTCTTTTATAGCTAAAATCTTGTTATTCTTGTTTACTTTTGCAACTCCATAAAGCTCTGGTTTTTGAACTTTATGTAATATAACCTTTGCGCCATTTTTGAGTTTAGTGTTTTCTATTAATTTATTAGTAAGACTTTGACTGTAAAAAAAATTATCACCCAAAATCATCGCAACATTATCTTTTCCAATAAATCTTTCGCCTACAACAAAAGCATCAGGTAAACCTCTTGGTTTTTTCTGTTCTATGTAAGAAATTTTTATTCCTAAATTATTTCCGTTAGGTAAAAGTTTTTTGTACTGATCTAGCTGACCCTTATTAACAATGATTAATATATCTTTAATTTTTGCTAACATTAAAATTGATAAAGGATAAAAAATTAGCGGTTTGTCATAAATTGGAAGAAGTTGTTTATTAACCGCTTTAGTAAGCGGGCTCATTCTAGTTCCCTTACCACCTGCTAAAATAATTCCCTTTTTTATCATCCTTTACCCAATCTTTTAACAATATCTTTTTTTGATAAAGACTTATAATAATTTTTGTTTTTAAAGTACCAATCAAAAGTTAATTTAATTCCTTGTCTAAAATTTGTTCTTGCTTTCCAGCCCAATTTACTCTTTATTTTTCCACTATTTAAGGCATATCTTACATCATGACCTGGTCGGTCTTTTATAAATAAAATTTTAACTCTCTTTCCAATTTTGATTTTTTTCCCAGAAATTTTAATTAATTCTTTTGAGACCTGTAGATTGTTTAAATTTTTATTAGATCCAATATTATAAAATTCTCCAATTTTACCTTTCTTAAAAACCTTAATTAATGCTTCACAATGATCTTTAACATATATCCACTCTCTAGAATTCTTACCATTACCGTAAATTGGTAATGGTTTGTTATTTAAAATATTGTAAATAAGTTTAGGTATTAATTTTTCAGGATGTTGTTTAGGTCCATAATTGTTAGAACAGTTTGTAACGATTGCAGGTATCTTGTATGTTCTGACATAAGAGCTCACTAAATGGTCAGATGCTGCTTTACTAGCTGCATAAGGTGAGCTTGGTTGATAAGCGTAATTTTCTGACGACCTACCATTTAAAATATCACCATAAACCTCATCAGTAGATATATGAATAAGTTTAGAATTATATTTTTTAGAGTATTCTTTAAAATGCTCTAATAAATTAAAAACACCTAAAATATTACTTTGAATAAAATTATTAGGATTATCTATTGATCTATCAACATGAGTTTCAGCTGCAAGATTAAATATTCCAATAGGTTTATATTTGAATATAATTTTTTTAAGTTTGTTATCTACAATGTCACATTTAATAAATTTATAATTTTTTGAATTTTTAAATTCTTTAGTATTATAAAAATTTGAAGAATAAGAAATTTTATCTACATTAATTACGTAATAATTTTTACTAATTAATAAATTTATTAGATTACTACCAATAAAGCCTAATCCACCTGTAACAATAATTTTATTCATCTTAATTATTAATGGCCTGGAAACTCAATTAAATTATCAACTTTATAACCTTTTTTCATCAAATTGTCCGAACCTTTTAAATCAAAAAGATTAATTACAAATATAAAACTAGCTACTTTTCCTCCTGAGATCTCTATTAGTTTTGCAGCAGCTTCCGCAGTACCTCCTGTAGCAATTAAATCGTCAATTATGATAACATTATCACTTTTTTGAATAGAATCTTTGTGAATTTCGATTGTGGCAGTTCCATATTCTAATTCAAAATCCACTGAATGAACATCTGCAGGTAGTTTATTTTTTTTTCTTAGCATTATAAAGGGTTTTTTTAAGATATAGGATACTGCTGAGGCAAAAACAAAACCTCTGGATTCGATAGCAGCGATCTTATTAAAATTTACTTTTTTTGATCTTTCTACTATTTGATTTATCGTTTCAGAAAAAGCTTTTTCATCTTTAATTAGAGTTGTGATATCTCTAAATAATATACCTTTTTTTGGATAATCCTGAATAGATCTAATATATTCTTTTAAATTCATAATAGTTATTTATAAAACTATAAATAAATTAATTTTTAAACATGACAATAAATAAATTAGCAATTATAGGCGGAAGTGGACTTTACGATGTTGAGGAGTTTAGAAATAGAGAATTATTAGATATTAATACTCCTTGGGGAAAACCTTCTGATCAAATATTAAAAACCAATTATAAAAGTAAAGAAGTATATTTTTTACCACGACATGGTAAAGGGCATTTTATATCGCCCACAAAAATAAATTTTAGAGCAAATATAGACGCATTAAAACAGTTAGGGGTTACAGATATTGTTTCTGTTTCTGCTGTAGGATCTTTAAAAAAAAATCTTACTCCTGGAAAATTTTTAATTATAGATCAGTTTATAGATAGAACTTTTGCAAGAGAGAAAACATTTTTTGATGAAGAAATAGTTGCTCATGTTTCTATGGCACTTCCAACTTCAAAGGGATTGATGAATGCTTGTGAAGAAGCAATAAAAAAAGAAAATATAGAATATCAAAGAAATGGTACATATGTTGTGATGGAAGGACCACAGTTTTCAACCTTGGCAGAATCTAACCTATATAGATCCTGGAAAGCTGATGTAATTGGAATGACTAACATGCCAGAGGCAAAGTTAGCAAGAGAGGCAGAGATAAGATATGCATCTGTTTCGATGGTTACAGATTATGATTGTTGGCATCCAGATCATGAAAATGTTGATGTTCAAAAAGTAGTTAAAGTTCTGTTAGGTAATGCTGTAAAAGCCAAGAATGTGATAAAAAATTTAATAGAAAATTTTGAAAATCATATTGATCCAAAAGATCCAACTAATAATTGTTTAGATGTAGCAATTATTACTACTCCAGAAAAAAGAACAAAAAAAACTATAGAAAAACTCAAAACTGTTGCTGGTAGAGTTTTAAATAAATGAGAATAAAAGGAAAAGAATATCGCACAATTTGGTTTGAAAATAATATTGTTAAAATTATTGATCAAACAAAACTTCCACACAAATTTATAATAAAAGATTTAAAAAAAGTTGGAGATGCAATCAATGCTATAAAAGTAATGGAAGTAAGAGGTGCACCTTTAATCGGTGCTACAGCAGCTTATGGGTTAGTCTTATCTATTCTTGAAAATAATGATCAATCATTTTTAAAGAAATCTGCAGAAAATTTAATTAACTCAAGACCAACAGCCATAAATCTGAAATGGGCTGTTGATAGAATGATGAAAAAATTATCAGGCGTTAATAGTGATAAAATTTTAGATATAGCTTTGATCGAGGCAAAAGAAATTTGTCAAGAAGATATAAATTTTTGTGAAAATATTGGATTAAATGGTCTTAAAATTATAGAGGAAATTTATAATAAAAAAAAAGATACAGTAAATATTTTAACTCATTGTAATGCAGGTTGGCTCGCAACAATAAATTGGGGTACCGCAACTTCTCCAATTTACCATGCTCACAAAAAAGGAATTCCTGTCCATGTTTGGGCTGATGAAACTCGACCGAGAAACCAAGGTGCTAACCTAACATCATACGAGCTAAATGAAGAAGGAATAAATAATACAATTATTGCTGACAATACTGGAGGAATTTTAATGCAAAGAGGTGAAGTTGATATGTGTATTGTTGGTACTGATAGAACTTTAGCCAATGGAGACGTTTGTAATAAAGTTGGAACCTATCTAAAAGCTTTAGCAGCACATGATAACAATATTCCTTTTTATGTAGCTCTTCCAAGTTCAACAATTGATTGGAATATTAAAAATCATAAAGATATTCCAATAGAGGAGAGAAATTCGGAAGAATTATCACATATGGAAGGCCTAGATGAAGAAGGAAATATTAAAAAAGTACAAATATATCCAGAAAAAAGCAATGCTATGAATTTAGCTTTTGATGTAACACCTGCAAAATATGTTACAGGGCTAATTACAGAAAAAGGGTTATGTGAAGCATCTTCAGTGGGACTAAGGAAATTATTCAAATGAAAAATCTAGACTTAAGAAACCAAATTATTGAATATTCATTAAAACTAAACTCGACAAACCTTTCACCATTAAGATCAGGTAATATTTCTTTGAGAGTTGTGGAGGATGATAAAGAGGGATATCTAGTTACTCCATCAGGAAAAAAATATGAAACATTAAAACCTGAAGATATTGTCTTTCTGTACTTAAATGAAGAGCCAGAAAATAACAAATCAACCAACAAACCATCGTCCGAATGGAGAATTCATCGGGATATTTATGTAAACAAAGAAGAAGCAGATGCAATAGTCCATGCTCACTCTCCACACGCAACGGCTGTATCTTCACACAGAAAATCAATTCCACCTTTTCATTATATGATTGCTCTTGCAGGAGGAGATGACATTAAATGTGCTGAATACGCTACTTTTGGAACAGAGGAGTTATCCAAAAATGTTGTTAGAGCTTTAGAAAACAGAAGTGCTTGCTTAATGTCTAATCACGGACAGGTTGCTTTTGCAAAAAATTTAGAAGATGCATTTGAACTAGCTCAAGAGGTAGAAAATATTTGTCATCAATACACTATTGCTCTAAAGTTAGGAAAGCCCAAGATTCTCTCTTTTGAAGAAATGAAGAAAGTTTTGGATAAAGCAAAAAATTATAAAAAAGGGTAAGATGATTAAAGTAGGAGAGCACATTACTTTAGATATTATAGGTGCAACAAAGGAATACGATCCCTCAATCTTCGAAGATGTTATAAATAAAATTGCCAAAGCTGCTAACGTAACTATTCTAAAAATTTCAAAATATAAATTTGAACCACAAGGTTTTACCATTTTAGCTTTATTAGCAGAAAGTCATATTAGCTTTCATACATTCCCAGAGAAGGGAATAATTAGTTTTGATTTTTTTACATGTGGAAAAATTAGCCCAACTGTTGCAGTTAATATAATCAAAAAAGAGTTTAAGCATAAAAGAATAGTAAAAAAAAAATTTGATAGAGATACAAGGTCTCTTTATCATGATATTTATAGCTCGCCTGGATTACAAAAATCATATGTAGTTAATGAAGTTTTAGAAGATTTTAAATCTAAAGTCGGTCAACATATAGAAATTTTAGAACTAGAGCAATTTGGTAAATCTTTATTCATTGACGGTGAAATTCAAGTAGCTGCATCTGATGAGCATTTATACAGTTCAACTTTTGTTGGAGGGGGATTAAATTTAAATAAAAACAATGATAGAGCTGCAATAATTGGTGGAGGCGATGGAGGAGTTGCAAGGGAATGTATATCTAAAAAATTTAATTTTATAGATTGGTATGAACTAGATCCTGAAGTAGTTGAAGTTTGCAATAAACACTTAGGAAATATCGGAAAAAAAGCCACTGAAAAAAATTCTGTAAAATGTGTATGGGGAGATGCATTTCAAAATATTAAATCAGTTAAAGAGGATTGCTATGATCACATATTTGTTGACTTAAATGATGATCAATTTTGTATTGATTTAGCAGCAAAAAATATGGACTCTTTAGTAAGAATTTTAAAACCCAAAGGGGTTATTACTGCACAAGTAGGAAGTCAGGACAAAAAACCTCTTCAAGTTGAAAATTGGCTGAATGTATTTCATCATTATTTTGGAAATACTAGTTTATCGAGAGTTTATATACCTAGTTTTGATTGTTCTTGGAATTTTTCCTCATCAATAAATCATTAATTTTTTCTTTTTAATACCCCTAAATTATGAAATACTAATTTTTTTTATTAAAGGAGATGACAATGAATATATTTAAAAAAACTATTTTTTCAGTTTTAATTTCTCTATTAGTAATAGGAAACGCTAATGCTGATAAAATAAGAATCGGAACAGAGGGAGCTTATCCTCCATGGAACTCAAAAAATGAAGCAGGTAAGTTAATTGGATTTGAAGTTGAATTAGCCTGGTCACTTTGTAGATACATGGGAAAACAATGTACAATTGTTGAGCAAGATTGGGATGGAATGATTCCAGCTTTAATCATGAGAAAATTTGATGCAATAATGGCAGGTATGTCAATTACTGCAGAAAGACAAAAAGCAATAAGTTTTTCTCAAGGTTATGCAGATGAAGTTGCATCATTAGCTGTGATGAAAGGTTCAAGTCTTGAAGGTTTAGATACTCCAGCTGGAATTAATTTAACTAAACCAAATTCTGGTGCAAAAAAAGCATTAAAAACTCTTACGGCTGCTTTAGCTGGAAAAACAGTTTGTACACAAACTGCTACAATTCATCAAAACTTTTTAGACTCTGGTGATGTTGGTAAAGTAAATGTACGAACTTATAAAACACAAGATGAAGTTAATTTGGATTTAGCATCAGGAAGATGTGATGCTGCATTAGCCGCTGCTGTTGCATTTAGTGATTATGCAGAAAAATCTGGAAAACCAGTTGTTTTAACTGGACCAACTTTCTCTGGTGGTGCTTTTGGTAACGGTGTTGGAGTTGGTATTAGAAAAGATGATACTGAACTCTTAAATGCATTTAACAAGGCAATTGATAAAGCGAGAAAAAACGGTGACATTAGTAGAATTGCTACTAAGTGGTTTGGTTTCGACGCTTCTATGTAATTAAATTTTAGATTTGGCGACTATAATGTATAGTCGCCAATCTTTATGGAACTTCTAGCATTTGGAGATACTGGTTGGGGTGATGAGTTATTTTATGCAACCCTGATGACAATAGCTGTTTCAGTGACAGCAATGTTTATTGGCTTTCTTTTCGCATTAATTTTTACTCCTTTAAAATTATCTAAAAATAGATTTTTAAATTTTTTAGCTAATTCTTATACAACAATAATTAGAGGTGTTCCTGAACTTTTGGTAATTTATCTTTTCTTTTTTGGGGGAACTGGTGCAGTTATGTTTGTTGCTTCAATATTTGGTTACAATGAATATATTGAAATAAATGCATTTATAACAGGTGCTTTTGCAATAGGGATAATTTCTGGTGCATATTCAACTGAGGTGTTTAGAGGAGCAATCCAATCAATTGATAAAGGTCAGTTTGAAGCTGCTAATGTACTTGGACTTAATAAATTTGGAAAATTTTTCAAAATTATTTTACCTCAAACATTAAGATTAGCTATTCCAAACCTAAGCAATGTTTGGCAAATAACACTTAAAGATACTTCTTTGATTTCTGTAACTGGTTTGGTTGAAATAATGAGACAATCTTATATTGCCGCAGGATCAACAAGAGATCCATTATTTTTCTATTCTTTTGCAGCAGTTTTATATTTAATACTAACATACTTAAGTATGAAACTAATTAATAAATTAGAACTCAAATATAATAGGGGGTACTGATGGATTTTGAATTGATGACTAATAGTTTCCCAAAATTATTAAGTGCAACTGTCATTACACTAAAACTTTTATCAGTGTCTCTTTTTATTGGTTTATTTATAGGATTAATTTTTGCAATTTTAAGATTAAATAAGAATATAATTACTAATAAATTTGCATATGGTTATTCATATGTATTTAGAGGAACACCTCTACTTGTTCAAATTTTTATTATTTATTTTGGTTTAGGCCAAATAGAATTCCTAAGATCAACATTTTTATGGGTAATTTTAAAAGAACCTTATTGGTGTGCAATAATTGCGTTTTCATTGAACACAGGTGCCTATACTTCAGAAATATTACGATCAGCGTTTCAAACAATTAAACCAGGTATAGTTGAAGCTGGTAAAAGTTTAGGAATACCAAATAAAATTATCTTTTATAAAATACAAATTCCAATAGCGATTAGACAATCGTTACCAGCTTATGGAAATGAAATTATTTTAATGATGAAGGGTACTTCATTAGCTAGCACAGTTACGATTATGGATCTTACAGGGGTTGCAAAATATATAATTTCAACAACATTTAAACCTGTAGAGGTCTTTATAGTTGCTGGTGGAATTTATTTATTTATGACTTTTATTTTTCATAATTTAATAAAATTTCTTGAAAAGAAATATAGTTTTAATTGAATCAAATAGTTTAAAATTATTCATTAAATAAAATACTGTGATATCATATAAAAAATATGTCTAATATTTTAATTATCAAACATGGTTCTTTAGGAGATATAGTTCAAGCAAGTGGCGCAATTCAAGACATATATGAAAATCACAAAAATAATCGAATTTATTTATTAACTACAAAAACTTATTTAAAAGTATTCAAAAAAAATCCATTTATTCATGAGGTAATTCTAGATAAAAGATTACCCAGGTATAATTTGATTTACTTGTATTTTTTGATGAGAGAACTTAAGAAATATAGTTTTTCAAAAGTGTTTGATTTACAAAATTCCTCTAGAACAAATTTTTATAAGAATATTCTTTTTCCTAAGGCAAAAAAAGAAACATGGTCTAGTTCAATTACAACTTTGCCTGAAGTGATAAATAAAAAAGAATTTGATAAACATTCTGTTCTAGATAGATTTAATCATCAATTACAAACCTCAGGACTAAAAACATCTAATACCTTAAATCCTGATTTTAGTTGGGCTTGTTCTGGAATCAGTGATATTAAAAACCACTTTAAACTAGAAAAATTTATTTTATTATTTCCTTTTTGTTCACCTCACCTGCATATTAAGAAATGGCCTTATTATAATGATCTTATAAAACTTATTTCAGATAAATTTGGCAATGAATACAAGATTGTTACCGCTCCGGGTCCTACAGAAATAAATGACGCAAAGGAAATTAATGCTCAGATTTTATTAGATAATGGAAAAGCACTCGATATTTCACAATTAACATCTCTAGTCAAAAATAGTACTTTTGTTATAGCAAATGATACAGGACCAGCACATATTGCAGCTCATGTTGGAGCAAAAGGTTTAACTTTATTTGGAAAACATACAACAGCTTACAAAGTCAGTATTGAAAGAGAAAACTTTAAAGCTATTGAGGTAACAGATTTAAATAACTTAAGTGCAGAAAAAGTTTTAGAAAGATTAATTAATTCTTTAACTTAGTTTTTTTCTAAAAATCTTAAAATTAATTATTAATATCAACTCTTTTTCTAATTATTTCTTTTTCTAGCTTCATTTCTCTATAAGAAATTATTAATACACCAGTAAATATTATAATTGCACCAACCCAAGTATGCAGATCTGGAACTTCATCAAATACAAAATATCCAATAATAGATGCAAAAATTAAATTTAAAAAAGAATAAGGTTGAGTCATACTTACATCAACTAATTTAAATGCATGGTTGAGAGTTAAATGTAAAACTGTTCCACAAATTGCTGCTAAGATTAAATAGATAAATGTTTTTAAGCTGGGCATTTCCCAAAAAAATAAAACAATAAAAAAACTTAGTAAGCTCATAAAGATAGATTGATACGCTAAAATTGTAATTGCGCTATCATTTTTAGAAATTTTTTTAGTTATAATTATATTAATTGACCAAAGTAATGCTGAAAATAAAACCATATAAACACCAATAGATATATCTACAAAACCAGGTCGAATAATTATTAACATTCCACTGAATCCAAGTATTAATGCTAAAGTTCGATATATATAAATCTTTTCTCCTAAAAAAAAAACTGCAAGTATCGTTACAATTAATGGAACAACAAAAGATATTGCGGTAAGTTTCTCAATAGGAAGTAGCACTAGAGCAGAAAAATATAAAAGCATTGCTGGTAAACCAAGTATTGCCCTTAAGAAATGTTGTTTAAGATGGGTTGTTTTTAATACAGCATCTTTTTTTTTAATTATGTAGGGCAAAATTATTACTAACCCTAAAAAAAATCTAAAAAAACCGGCTACATAAACGTTAACATCTTCTTGAGCTACTTTTAAGAAAGAGAGCATTACAGTTCCAAAAAAAACAGAAGTGATTATTAAAAAAATAGCTAATTTATTATTGTACATTAACACGACACTATATGTAAATCTTCAGCGTAAACAATCTTAGTTAAATATATTTTTATATTTCTCTATTATGTTAGACCAATAAAACTTTGAGACCGTATCTTTAGCAATTTTACCATACTCCAAATATTTTTTATTTTCTAACATCAAATTAATAGATGAATAGACAGCATCTAAGTTATTTCCATCACAAATCAATCCAGTTTTTTCATGTTCAATTGCATCAGCTGCGCCACCATCTTTTCCACCGATAGATGGAATTCCATATTGAGCAGCCTCTATATAAGCTATACCAAAACCTTCCACTGAAGTTTTATATAATATAGATGGCATAACAAAGATATTTGATTTAGCTATTAATGCATTTTTTAAATCATAATTTATATTTTTAAAGAACATTACTTGTGACGTTAGATCTAATTCTTCAACTAATTTTTTTATATTTTCTTCTTCGTCGCCATAACCAATACAAATATAAACAATATCAGGGTACAATTGTTTTAAATTTCTCAGTGCCATAATTATCTTTTCATGATTTTTTCTTTTATCAAATCTAGAAACAGTAATTAGTCTAGGTGTTTTTACTTTTAAAAGACTTTCAACTTTTTCAAGAGATTTTTTATTTAACTCTTGAACTGGATCAGCTCCAGGATTTATAACTATAACTTTTTCTTGTTCTACACCATTATTTATTGCTAAATCCTTTGTATACTCAGAATTTGCAATTACTTTTTCTACATTATTAAGAACTTTTATAACCCTTCTATTTAGTGAGCTTCCTAAAGGATGATTGATTTCCTTACCATGAACTAAACAATACTTTTTTTTATCAGTTTTTATCAACTCTAAACTTTTCCAGTGATCAGCAATGATCCCCTCAACTTTATTTTCTTTTAAAAATTCATTTATTAATTGAGCTTTTCTTATTTTCCTTAGAAATTTTATTCCACCAACTCTTTCAATTGAAAAATTAGCTTGTTCATCAAAATTCTTGTGATCTTCATGATAATCTGCAAAAACTTTAATCATGAAATTTTTTGACATTTCACGGGATAAACCCCACATCAAACTTTGCATCCCACCTAATTCTGGTGGAAAAGTTCTAGTAACAATAAGATACATTAATTGGTTTTCCACTTAATACCACATCCAGCACTAGGTATTTGATTTTCAGGTCCATTTCCTGTTTCTGATATTTGTTTCATGGCTTTGAGTAAGTCACTTTCTCTATTTCTAACAGGGATAAGTTTCTTAAGTTCTCTCAATCTACCTCTGTACTGAAGTTCTAAATTTTTATTATAACCAAAAAAATCTGGAGTACACACTGCATCATAAGTTTTTGCAATTTCTTGAGTTTCGTCATTTAAATATGGAAAATTAAATTGATTTTCTTTTGAAAATTTAATCATATTTTCAAATGAGTCCTCTGGATAATTTTCAGCATCATTAGCGCAAATAGCTACAGAATTTACACCAATTTTTTTTAATTCATTACAATCTTCAATAATGTCTTTTGTTATAGCTTTAACATATGGGCAATGATTACATATAAACATAATTAATGTTCCTTTTTCACCTTTGACATCTGCTAAAGAAAGGATTTTACCCTCCGTTGATTTAAGCTTAAAGTCATGGGCCTTTTGACCAAAATCACATATTGGAGTTTTTATTGGCATAATGTAATAATATATAAATTATGTTTTACGATTTAAAAGATAAAAAACCAAAAAACTCTGGCGAAAATTGGGTAGCGCCTAATGCAACTATTATAGGCGATGTTACATTAGAAAAAAATTCTAGTATATGGTTTAATGCTACTCTAAGAGGAGATATTGAAAATATTCATATAGGCGAGGGGTCAAATGTCCAAGATGGATGTGTTTTGCATACTGATCCAGGTTATCCGTTAAAAGTTGGAAAAGATGTAACAGTCGGTCATTTAGTTATGCTTCATGGATGTACAATAGGGGATAATAGTTTGATTGGCATTGGTGCGGTAATTTTAAATAACGCAAAAATAGGAAAAAATTGTATTATTGGTGCTAAAGCTTTGATTACAGAGAATAAAGAAATACCAGATAACTCATTAGTGATTGGCTCCCCAGGTAAAATAGTGAGAGAAATCACAGAAAAAGAAAAAAAAGCTGTATTTGAAAATACTAAACATTATCAAGATAACTGGAAAAAATATTCTAAATCTGTATTTTAATTAAATGAAAAAAATATTTATATTATTAATTTCTCTATTTACAATTAATTCGTCATTAATAGCAGCTCCTTTAAAATCTCCTTTAGATAAATTATTTAAATATTTTAAAAATGGTGAAATGATTAAAATCAATTCATATAACGCAAAAAATTATATGGATATTAAAGATGGAACTTATAAAAAATCTCCATTAGAAATAGATGCATTTATAGCATATCCTAAAAAAGGTGAAGGACCTTTCCCTCTAGTAATGTTTGCTCATGCGAGTGGTGGCCCACTTTTATTTACTGATAAATGGTTTAAGTTCAATAGACTAGCCGCCAAATCTTTACAGAAAAAAGGAATTGCAGTTATGTTTATAGATAATTTTGCCCCTCGAGGAACTTATACAACTCATGCAAATCAACAAAAGGTCCCACATTGGTCTACTTTTATTGATACTTTTATGGCTCTTAAACACGTTTCAGAAGATCCTAAAATAAATATTAATAAAGTGGGAATAACAGGTTGGTCAAGAGGAGGTGCAATTTCTATTATGGCTTCAGAAAAAAAGTTAAGAGATGCACTTATTGATAAAAATTTATTTTTTGCAGCTGCTCAACCTAGATCACCACCATGTTGGAGCATTGGTATGTTCAAAAATCCAACACCAACACCAGAGACAAAAACTTGGATGGTTTTAGGTGGTGCTGACGATTATACAGCAGCAGAACCATGTGTTGAACTAGGTAAAAAAATTAAAGCTAATGGTGGAAACATCGAGGTTACAGTTAAAAAAGGATGGCATCATGGTTTTACAGCTAACTATGAAGAAGAATGGGAAAAAGAAGGTATGGTATTTACCAATTGTCCGGGTTTTTTTACTAATGATGATGGAACAACTAGTTCAACTGATCCAAATTATAAATGGGCCAAATCATGGTGGACTGACAAGTGTATAAAAAGGGGCGCACATATTGGGGGTGACAAGGGTGGAGTCTTTAAATCTAAGTTTGTAAAATTTTTTAAGAAAGAATTTCTTAATTAAAATGCCGACATATACAGTCACAAATTCAAACTTCAATTTATCCTCAAAACAACAAAAAAAATTAGCTGCAGGAATTACAAAAGTTCATAATCAAGTAACTGGTGCGAATACATATTTTGCACAAGTAATATTTAATAAAACAAAAAAAAATAATCATTTTATGGGTGGAAAAAAAGTGAAGGAGCCATCTTTATTTTTACTTGGTCAAATTAGAGCAGGTCGATCAAAAGAGGTTAAAGACAAATTAATTTCAGATTTAAAACATGTATTAGTAAAAAATTCCAAATTAGATGAGACCCAAGTATGGGTTTATATTGACGATCTTCCCCCAGCTCAAATGATTGAATACGGGGCTGTCTTACCAGAGTCAGGCAAAGAGAAACAGTGGTTTGCAAATTTACCTTTAAGATTAAAGAAAAAATTAGCGGCTATTGAAAAATAATTTAAGGAACTAACCAATCATTCTTGTTTTTTTCAAAGTCAAACTTGGCTCTTCGATGTCCTTTGGCAGCAAGATATAACCATTCAACAGATTTAATTTTACATTTAATCACAGTAAAGTTTTTATAACCTTCTTCACTTTGTTCCATAGTATAATCAAAATCTTCTAATTTGGATATCATTCCCGATGTTGGATTATTTGATGTGGATCCCGGAGGGCTATCAGTTAAATAGCAACGTCTACTTATATGCTGAGTTTTTTTCCAGGACTCTTCGGTTATAGAATTTTGATTATTAACCTCACACTCTACTTTAACTCTTAATTGGATCTTTTGTTCTTTGTCATAAAAAACCAGAGAGGCATTCTTATTTTTCTTAAGAATATCTACCTTAGGAGATCTTAAATCTGTGTGAAATTGTAATAGATTATTTTCCCTATCTGATTTACGTAAGACAACTATTCTACCATCAACTTCATTTTGATGAGCACAAATGAAAACAGGTATTCTAAACTGCGAACCTCTATTAGTTATTGCATCATCTAGCATAGACCAATATTTATTTTGAATTTCTTCTAGATTTTCATAGTATGCTGGTTGCATACAGTTCTACTTTCTAAATCTTTTGATTAAGCTTGAAGTATCCCAACGATTTCCACCCATACCCTGAACCTCACCGTAGTACTTATCTACTAACTCAGTTACAGGTAATAGTGAACCATTATTTTTAGCTTCTTCCATTGCAATCTTAAGATCTTTTCTCATCCAATCTACTGCGAAACCAAAATCAAATTTGTCATCAATCATAGTTTTGTATCTATTTTCCATCTGCCAGGATTGGGCAGCACCTTTTGAAATAACTTCAATAACATCTTCCATATTTAGTCCAGCCTTCATTCCAAAATTAATAGCTTCAGATAAACCTTGAACTAACCCAGCAATACAGATTTGATTTACCATCTTTGCAAGCTGTCCATTACCAGCACTTCCAAGTAGTTTCATTTTTTTACTATAACAATCAATTTTATCTTTTGCTTTGTCAAAGTCTGATTTATCTCCACCTATCATAACTGTCAAAGCTCCATTTTCTGCACCAGCTTGTCCACCAGATACAGGAGCATCTAAAGAACCAAAACCATTTTTTTTTGCATACTCATAAATTTCTCTGGCAATTGTTGCAGAGGCAGTTGTGTTATCTACATAAACAGATCCTTTTTTAATTGTTTTAAAAACACCATTATCACCAAAAGTAACTTCTCTTAAATCATTATCATTTCCAACACAGGTAAAAATATATTTAGCATCTTTTGCAGCTTCAGCAGGTGTTACAGCTATTTTGCCTTTGTGTTCACTTACCCATTTTTCAGCTTTAGATTTAGTTCTATTAAAAACAGTTACATTGTGACCAGCTTTTGATATATAACCAGCCATTGGGTAGCCCATAACACCAAGACCTATGAAAGCAACATTACAAGTCATAATTTTTTTTATATGTTTAAGAGTTTAAATTTAAAAGTAATTATATTTGGTTTTATATTTACATTTTTTTCATGTTTTGGACAGAGTTTTTTTCTAGGCCTATTCAATTCAAGCATTCGTAATACGCTTTCTATTACACAGGGACAATTTGGATCAATTTATGCTGCTGCAACTTTGCTCAGTAGTTTTATTTTTATTTGGGTTGGAAAAAAAATAGATGACATAGATATTTTCAAATTTGCTTTTTTTGTAACAATTCTTCTATCTTTTTCTAGTTTTTTCTTTTCAAAAATTTCATCTATAACCTTTTTGTTTATCGCAATATTTCTAATGAGACTTTCGGGACAAGGAATGATGTCTCATACTGCAACAACAACAATTACAAGATATTTTACAAAATCAAGGGGAAAAGCTCTTAGTACTTGCTGGTTTGGTTTATCAACAGCAGAATTTATTTTACCGGTTTTAATAGTATATTTATTGACCATAACTACTTGGCAAAATCTGTGGATCTCAATTTCGATCTTAATTTTGATTTTTTTACCAATTATTTCATTCTTGTTAATAAAAAATTTGAATTTTGAGTCAAGAGAAGATTATTCTGAAAATAAATTAAATAAAAAAAATATTAAACAGTGGAAAAGGATAGAAGTGCTTAAAGATTACAGGTTCTATATTGTTTGTTTAAATATGTTGGCTATGCCTTGGATAGCAACTGGTGTATTTGTTTATCAATCTTTCATAACAGAGTCTAAAGAATGGGGTACTTTTGTTATCGCCCAATCATTTATGGTTTATTCTGTTTTATCAGTAATTACTTTGTTAGCTTCAGGTTTTTTAATTGATAAATTTACAAGTAGAAAATTACTTATTTTTATGAATATTCCTTTATTATTATCAACTTTAGTTTTATTTAATTTTGATACTCCTTTATCGGCATTTATTTTTTTGGGATTAATAGGAGTCTCTAATGGACTTGCTAATGTGTTAGGTTCATCAACATGGGCTGAAATTTATGGAGTTAAATTTATAGGATCTATTAAGGCATTAACAACCGCTTTGATGGTATTTTCAACAGCATTTGGAACTGCTTTATTTGGCCTATTAATAGATAAAGGATACTCTATTGAAGGAATTGCTTTAATATCTTTCGTTTATATCTTTATTTCAATTATCATGCTCTTTCTTGTGAAAAATAAGCTTAAACCTAAGTATATTTAAAAATCTCCTTGATTTTTTTATTTTCACTGTATAGATACTGCGCATGGCTAGAGTAACAGTTGAAGATTGTATAGAAAAAGTAGATAGTCCCTACGAATTAGTTTTAGTTGCAAAAGAAAGAGCGACCCAATTAAACTCGGGTACTGAACCTACTCTCGATAAAGAAAATGATAAGAATACTGTAATATCATTAAGAGAGATTGCAGAGGAAAATATTAAAGTTTCAGATTTAACTGAAAGTGCCATTTACAAATTAAGGAAACATGTTGAGCAAGTTGATGACAACCCTGAAGATTATGAGGATGTAGGTGATGATTTTGAAAGTCTCTACAAAGGAGAAATTTCTAAAAGTGGAGCACCAATTTTACCCTCTAAAAGAGCAAGAAGAGCTCCTGAAAAAATTCAAATTTCAAAAGATGATTTAGCGGAATTATCAGAAACAGCAAAGCCAGAAATAGATGTTCAAGCTAATGAAGAAAATACAAATGATCAAGATGAGGTTTCATTAGATGAAGTTGTTGAGTCGGAAGAACAAACAACTAAACAAAACCCTGATGACACAGAGCCTACAAACTCATAACAAAATCTAATTTTTTTTATCTTATTGGGTTATCGCTTACAATAAGTTGTTCATTAACTTTTTCTCTTAAATAGATATATATTCCAGCAAAAATGATTATTATTGCACCAAACAATGTCCTTATTGAAGGAATATTATCAAATAATATATATCCAATTAAAATTGCCCATATTATCAACGAATATTCAAACAATGACACCACTGAAGGAGAAGCAATGCTATAAGCATTTAAAATAAAATAGAATGCTAAGACACTTATTAAACCCATACTAATGATAAATGGCCAAGCATAAGAAGGATTAGTAAACCATTCCCTAAAAATAAATTGAAAAGTAGGATCATTAAAATTATCAAATTGACCTTTTCCTGTAAAAATAAAAAATAATATACTTATAATTATTGCTCCAATGTATAAGTGCAACATTTGAGTATACACATTATCTTTATCAGACGTAATTTTCGTAATCGTCATTGATATCGCATAGCAAAGCGCACAGGCTATAGGTGCCAATTTCATATAATTAAAATTACTAAAGTCAGGATTTAAGACAATATACACGCCAATAAAACCAGTAATAATAGCAGACCACCTTCTAATACCAATTTTTTCTTTTAAAAAAATTATTGCAAGAATCGAAACAAAGAATGGACAACAAAAAAATAACGCATTTGCTGTTGCAAGTGTCATGTATGTTAATGAAATATAAAAAAAACTAAATCCAAAAAAAAAACAAATAACTCTTATAGTTGTCAATAAAGGATAGTGAGTTTTAAGATAAATTTTTTTATTTGATAATTTAAGATAACTAATTAAAAGTATTATTGCTGCTAAAGTTCTACCAAAGTAAAGTTCGTATAATGCTGCATCATTATAGATAAATTTTATTAAAGCGTCTTGAATTGAAAACGTTGCCATGCCTAGTAATATAAATATTATTCCTTTAGTGTTGTCCTGAACTTTGTTCATGAGTTGAGAATAAAATCTGAAGCTCTTTCTCCAATCATCAAAGTAGGAGCATTAAGGTTACCACTTGTTATTTCAGGCATTATGGAAGCATCGGCAACTCTAATGTTCTCTAATCCATAAATTTTTAATTTTTCATCGACAACCGACATATCATCTATACCCATTTTCAGAGTACATGATGGATGATACGCAGTTTCAGCTTTTGATCTAATGTACTCGATAATATCACTGTCTGCTTCAGCATTTTCTCCAGGACCAATTTCTTTACCCGCAAAGGGTTTCATTGAATTTTGACTTAATATTTTTCTTGCTACCTTTACACATTTAACAGTCTCATTTAAATCGTACTCTTTCTCTAAATAATTAAATTGAATTTTAGGATAATCATAAGGATTAGCACTTTTAAGAGCTATATAACCTCTACTTTTTGGTTGATTTAAACTTGCATGAAGTTGATAACCATGTCTGTCGGGATCTTCATTTCCATGATCTATTACAAAGGCAGGAAAAAAATGAAATTGTATGTTTGGATATTTCTTATCATCTGATGATTTACAAAATCCTCCCGCTTCCAAAAAAGAAGTTGCACATGGGCCACTTTTATTTAAAAACCATTGAATACCTATCTTTAGCATGCTTAGTTTATTAACATATGAGTATAGAGTATCCCGCGTTTTACATTCCTGTTGAATATAAGTTTCTAAATGATCTTGAAGGTTCTTTCCAACTCCTTTTAGATTATGAATTACTTTTATACCTTTTTCTTTTAAATGATCTGCAGGTCCTATTCCAGAAATCATCAGTAAATGGGGTGAATTTATTGAGCCACCACTAAGTATGATTTCTTTATTTGCATAAATCTTTTCAATTTTATCTTTAATCTTAACTTCAATACCAATTGCTTTTTTTCCATCAAAAATTATTTTTTCTACAAAAGAATTTGTAAAAACTTTTAAGTTATCTCTTTTTTTTGCTGGATTTAAATAATATTTAGATGCACTTGCTCTTTCTCCTTTGTGAATTGTGACATCATACATACCAAATCCTTCTTGGTCTTCACCATTCATATCATCATTTAGTTTATATCCTGCTTCTTTAGCAGAATTTAAAAAAGCTCTAAATAAAGGATTTTTATTTTTGGATTGATTAATTGGAAGTATACCATTGCCACCTCTAAATTCATTTTCGCCCTCTGACCAGGTTTCAATTTTTTTAAAAAAAGGTAAAACCTTTTCATAACTCCAATTTTTTAATCCAAATGATGCCCATCTTTCATAATCATTTTTATTCCCTCTAACATAAACCATTCCATTATGTGCTGAGCACCCACCAACCATTTTTCCTCTAGGACAAAATAATTTTCGGTTATTTAGGTAAGGCTCAGGTTCTGTATAATATTTGTAATTATATTTTGGATCGTGCATTGCATAAAGGATAGCAAGCGGCATGTTTACTTTCCAAATATCGCTTTCTTTACCTGCCTCAAAAATAGCAACTGTATTTTGGTTTTTTTCTGATAATCTGTTTGCGATAACACTTCCAGCTGTACCTGCTCCAATAATTAAATAATCAAATTTCAAGGTAATAATTTTATTTTGGGTGATCGCCCTCTATTGCAATTCTATCCATTACTCTCTCATAACCTAAGCCTCTGCCAGGAAAGAAATCACTCAGACCTTGATGAAGAAGAGATCTGTTATCCCAAATTGCAACAGCGTTTTCTGTCCATTTTATTCTACAAGTAAAGTCTAATCTTTCTTGATGTTTAAAGATTTTTTTTAGTGTCTCATTACTCTCTTTTTCATTCATATTTAATATTTTTTTTGTGTACATTGAATTTACAAATAGAATTTTATTACCTGTTTCAGGATGCACTCTTACGACAGGATGAATATTTGAATATTCCTTTAGATTACCATTACCTTCCATCTTTTTATAACTTTCAGTAAATGCTGCTGCACCCAACGAGCTATGTATTGCTTTTTTATCTTTTATTTTATTTTTAATTTCATCGTCTAAAGTTGCATATGCTAATTCCATATTTGAAAACATTGTATCTCCCCCGACAGGTGGAATTTTATGTGATCTTAATATAATTACTTTTGTAGGCTTTGGATTATAACTGACATCAGTATGCCAACCTTCACCCCATTGATGTTTCTCATCTGATGCTTTAATTATCCTTAAAATTTCAGGATAATTTTCTCGAGCTTTAACATATACATGTTTCTCAAGAGGACCAAAGTGTTTCGCTAATTGCATGTGTTCATCAGAAGAAATGTCCTGATTTCTAAAAAAAACTACTTTATGTTCTAGCATTAAAGAATTCACTTTCTCCCAATTTTCTTTCGAAGTGTTTTTAAGATCAATACCATTAACTTCTGCTCCTAATGCGCCTGAAAGTAAATTTATTTCCATAATAAAAGAATACAATTTGGTATAAAATTTGTCATTATATTTTAGCTTTTTTATTTTTATCTTCGCTTAAAATAATCATTTATTTATTTTATCTGCAATTAATATTTTTCTTTGCATTTCTCTCAGCACAGGTTTTTCAATTAGTTTACCATCAATTACAACTAATCCTGTGTTTGATGAATTAAATTGATCTACAATTTTTTTAGCTTTATCAATTTCATCTTTGGAGGGTGTAAAAATTTCATTTAAAATATTTATTTGTTTTGGGTGAATAGATCCTTTTCCAGTAAATCCCAAGTCTCTAACAAGCTCTGACTCTTTTTTCATACCATTCATATCCTCTAAATCTAAATAAGGAACATCTATAACATCTAATCCAGCACTAGCACCAGCGTGCACTAATTTAGATCTTGCGTAGATCAAATTTTGATAATTATTTGGAACTCTAAGCTCAGCTGCCATATCAACTCCTCCAAAGTATAGAGCTACTATTCTTTTACTAGAATGAGCAATATTATATATATTTTCTAGAGCTTCATTTGTTTCCATTATAACATGAAGATCAGTATCTAAATCACAATCAGTCAGTAGATCATCTATATAAGTGATCTCATCAGGCGTTTTAACCTTTGGTAACATTAAAGCTTTAATTTTTAGTTTACTTGAAATAAATGCTTCTAAATCTAAGAGCCCAAATTTTGTTCTTTGACAATTTATTCTTATAACCAATTCTACATCATCTTTAACCTCAAGTGTCTTTAAAGCATTTATTGTATTTTTCCGAGCTTGATCTTTATCTTTAATAGCTATTCCATCTTCCAGCTCTATACAAACCATATCAGCACCTGATGTTAAAGCTTTTGGAAACATATCTGGGTTAAGACCCGGTGTGAATATAAAACTCCGTCTAACCTTAATTTTATTTAAATCCATTTAAATATTATATCCTATTATTTAAAATGATATGATAATATAATTTTTAAAAAAAAATGAACAATAAAGTATTTATTTCATGTGCTATTACAGGTTCAGGTGATACCGCTAGTAAACATCCGGACTTACCAAAAACCCCAGAACAAATAGCAAAAGCTTCAATTGAAGCAGCCAAAGCTGGAGCAGCAATAGCACACATTCACGTTAGGGAAGTGGACGGTACCCCTAGTAGAAGACTAGAACTTTATAAAGAGGTAGTAGATAGAGTTAGATCATCCGATACAGATGTTGTACTAAATCTTACAACGGGCATGGGTGGAGATTTAGATATTGGAGAAAAAAATCCTCTAGAGTTTGGACCTTTAACTGATATGGCCAATGTTATGGAAAGAATTTCAAATGCAGAACAGTTTCTACCAGAAATATGTACACTAGATTGTGGAACTTTAAACTTTGGTGATGGTTCTGTAATAACGGTAAATACACCAAGAGATCTCCGTAGAGCAGCAAAAAAGTTAAAAGAAATAAAAGTAAAACCAGAGATCGAAGCGTTTGATCTTGGCAACATGTGGTTTGGTGCACAACTATATAATGAGGGTTTATTGAGTGACCCTCCAATGTTTCAGATGTGTTTAGGAATACCCTGGGGAGCACCCGCAACACCATTAGCTATGCAAGCAATGAAAGATATAATGCCTAAAGAGGCAGTGTGGTCTGGATTTGCAATTTCAAGAAATGAAATGCCTTATGTTGCTCAAACAGTCATAATGGGCGGAAATCCGAGAGTAGGCTTAGAAGATAATTTATATATATCAAAAGGTAAGCTTGCCACAAATCCTCAATTAGTTGATAAAGCTAGAAGAATTGTAGAGGATTTAGGAGCATCTATAATGACACCTAAAGAAACAAGAGAGAAATTAAAACTTGTAAAACACAAGTAATGTCAAAAATTAAAGATGTTGCTGTTATAGGGACAGGAGTTATAGGAACAGGTTGGATAATCAGATGTTTGGCTCACGGAAAGAGAGTTAGAGCATATGATATAAATCTTAAAAATAAAGATGATTTAATAAAAGAAATTAAAAGAACAAAGCCTTTTATAAAAAAGATTTATTCTAAAAATAAATTTAATCTAAGTAACTTGTTATTTTTCACAAAATTAGATGAAGCATTAGTAAATGCAGAGTTTATTTTTGAATGTGTACCAGAAAACTACAATATGAAAATTAAATTGATGAAGCAAATTGGTTTATTTTCAAAACCATCCAGCATTATATCCTCTAGCTCATCTGGTTTACTTCCTTCAAGAATATATTCAAAATGTAAAAATCCTCAAAGAGGCCTGATAGGGCATCCTTTTAATCCTGTTTACTTATTGCCAGGTATCGAAATAGTTCCAGGTAAAAAAACAAAAAAGGTTTTTATAAATAAAGCTAAAAAATTTTTCAAATCTTTATCAATGAGTCCCATTATGGTAAAAAAAGAATTACCAGGATATTTAGCAGATAGACTTCAGGAAGCTTTATGGAGAGAGGGATTACATATTATAAATGAAGGCCAAGCAAGTACAGAGGATTTAGATAGAGCTATTGAGGATGGCCCAGGTCTTAGATGGTCTTTGATGGGAACCTTTTTAACTTTTCATTTAGCTGGAGGAAAAGCTGGAATGAAACATATGCTTGAACAATTTGGACCTGCTTTAAAACTTCCATGGACAAAATTAAAATCTCCAATGTTAACAAAAAAACTTATCAATAGGTTAGTTTCTGGAACAAAAAAACAATCTAAAGGAAAATCAGTAGCCAAAATTTCAAATATTAGAGATGAATATTTAGTTGATTTACTTAAACTGAGAAAAAAATATGAAAATAAAATTAGAAATTAATCCAGTCTAGTTGCATTACCATCAACCCCTATCACTTGACCAGAGATCCTTCTGGCATCATCAGATATTAAAAAGCTACACATATATCCAATATCTTCCTCATAAACCCAACTATTTATTGATGCCATGGAGATAAATTCTTTCTCAATAGATTTTTTTGAAATTTTCAAAAACCTTGCTTTATCTCTTATTACTCTAACCATACGATCACCTTTTATAGTTCCAGGACATATAGCATTAACTCTTATTTTAAATTTTCCTAGTTCCATTGCTAAGGTTTTAGTTATTCCTATGACAGCCCATTTACTTGCTGCATAAGGTGATCTTAGAGGGAAACCCATTATACCTGCTCCTGAAGACATATTGATAATTGACCCTCCTTTATTTTTTTTTAACATTGGAATAGCAAGTTTTGTGAAATAAAAATGACTAATAACATTTATCTTGAGTGTCTTCTCCCAATGCATAGAGGACAACTTTTCAATTGTACCTGTTGGTCCTGCAACACCAACATTATTTATTAAACAGTCTAACTTTTTAGTTTTTTTTGAAATTTTTTTAAATAGTTGAAATACATCACCTTCACTTGAAGCATCACAGTGATAAATAAATAGTTTTTTGTTAATTTGACTGTGTTTTTTAATTTTGCGTAAATACTTTTGTTCAATATCACATAAGAAAACAGTTGCACCTTTTCCTAAACAAAGCTTTGCAGTTGCCCAACCAATGCCAGAAGCTCCAGCTGATATTAAAATTTTTTTATTTTTTAAGGTATTATTCATCAAGGTATCAATTAAATATTGTATGAGAGTAAAAAACAAGAATATTATGACTAAAAAAATATTGAAAAACCTAAAAAAAATATTAAGAATTTAATAATGGTTAAAATTAGCCTAATTGAAAAAAAAGAAAAAAATTTATCTATTAAGTGGAGTGATGGTGAACAAAGTAATTTCAATTACTTATGGCTAAGAGATAATTGTCCAACCGCTCATGACAAAAACTCAAATCATAGAATGTTTAATATTCTTGATGTTCCTTTAAATATTGAAGCAAGAAAATGTAAAATAAATGATGATGGAAAACTTGAGGTTGTTTGGAGCGCAGGTAATCATACAAGTTATTATGATCAAGAATGGCTTAGAAAAAATTGCTATACTATTAATAATAAAAAAGAATATTTATCTCCTTATCAGTTATGGGATTGTTCTTTGCAAAAAAGTTTAAAATCAATAAGTATTGAGCATGATGAAATCATAGATTCCAAAGAGGGCCTGATTAAGTGGTTAGAACTATTACATCATAAAGGTATTGCTATTGTTAAAAATTCACCAACTGGAGAAAAATCAGCATTTAAAGTTTTAAACAGGATTAGCCACACTCGAGAAACTTTTTTTAAAACACCTTTTGAAGTAATAAATATTCCTAAACCAAATAATTCTGCTTATACAGCACATGCTTTGAGAAATCACATGGATCTACCCTGGTTTGAAAATCCACCTGGTTATCAATTTCTACATTGTCTAGTAAATTCAGCTAAAGGTGGTAATTCTTCTGCAGTGGATGCTTTTGCTGTTGCTAATTATCTAAAAAATAATGAAAAAAAAATTTTTGAAACATTAGTAAAAATACCACTTAAGTTTAGAGATAAAGATTACACCCAGGAGGCTCATAGAAGTTTTTATGCTCCAGCAATTTCTTTAACTAAGGATGGCGATTTTAATGATATAAGATTTAGTGTTGCAACTATGGATGCTTTAGATTGCCATCCAAGTTTAATGAGAGAAGTTTATGAAGCTCACCATAGATTTGGTAATCTTTTACATGATGATAAATTTCAAATAAATTTTAGGCTTGCTCCAGGAGATATTTTTTCTTTTAACAACAGAAGAATTTTACATGGTCGAACTGAATATGATCCGAATTCTGGTCATCGCCATCTTCAAGGATATTATATGGATCGTGATGAAATAATTGGAAGATTGAGTTTTCTTAAAAAATCTAAATAAAAAAAAGGCCCTTTATAAAAAGGGCCTTTAATTTTTAATATTTTGAAAGTTTATTTAAGCCAAGGCTTCCATTTATCTGGATTGTTGTCTAACCACTCTGAAACAACTTCTTTTACAGGTCTTTTCTTAATATCAACTTCAACTAACATTTTAGCTTGGTCAATATTTTGTAAAGACATGTTTTCGAAGAACTTCTTAGCTTCTGCATTTTCAGCTTTAGCAAACACAGCTGGATTACCATAATTCATTGTGTAATCTTTAGCCCAACCAGTTCCTGGCCAACCTTTTTTTCCACAATCTTTCCAGTTACCTGCTTCTGTAAATGTATCAGGGTCACAAACTTTGTGATCTGGAAGCTGAACTCCTACCATGTCAAATTCACCAAAGAACCAGTGAGGTGACCATAGGTATAACATAAATGGTTCTTTTCTCATGTAAGCTGCTTTTGCTTCAGCAATAGCTGCAGCTTCAGTTCCAAGTTCATCTGCTTGAAAGTCAATTCCTAAAATATCAAGTCTTTTTTGATCATGACAGTTCCAACCAGCTACAGGACATCCAATAAGTCTGCCTCTTTTTCCAGTTTCTATAGTAGCAAATTTAGCTTTATGTTTATTTAGATCTTTCCAAGTTTTGATACCAAATTCTTCAGCAGCGTATCTTGGGATCCAATAATCAGATAATCCAATAATTCCTGATGTACCTAAAAGATCTACACTTCCGTCTCCACTATAAGATCCAACGACTTTACCTTCGTAAATAAGATCTTCATTTAACATTACAGAGTCCGCCTCAGCATAACTTGGCCAGCTTTCACAAGCAAAATCAATTTCTCCTGCTGCAATTGCTTCCCATAAACCAGTTCCTGATGGAAATACTGTTTGTTTAACTTTATAACCATATTCTCTTTCAAGAATAGCCACTGCTACTTCACAAGTAATTATACCACCTGTCCAATCTGCAATAGCTGCGTGAAGTCTTTTAGCAGCATTCGCTTGCCCTAAACTTCCGATTAGAAGCACCATAGATAAAAGTAGTGCTGATATTTTTTTAGTTAATTTCATTAAGTTTCCTCCCTTAAATTTAAAAACTTATTGTAGATCAAAAGTTATACAAATGTAAACCGGGCAAAAATGGCATTATTGTTAAATAAATTGGTTTTTTTTTAAAGACCTAGAGCATTCCTCTGTTTTTTTGTCCAAGCAAGGGTAATTCTATC
This sequence comes from uncultured Pelagibacteraceae bacterium, assembly GCA_902515205.1. Classification (GTDB taxonomy): domain Bacteria; phylum Pseudomonadota; class Alphaproteobacteria; order Pelagibacterales; family Pelagibacteraceae; genus Pelagibacter. Next base: position 33,253 of record CABXTU010000002.1, read on the forward strand.
AATAATTATAGCCAAAAGAACGATACCTATTCCAGCGGCAAGACCTCTGCCAGTATCTGATCTCGCAAGCCCATTAAAAACCTCTAAACCCAAACCTTTTCCACCTATAAGGGGGGTTACTATCTGCATTGCAAACGCTAAAATAACAGTTTGATTGAAACCAATTACCAAACTTGGTACTGCCAGTGGAAATTTAACTTTGTTTAAAGTTTGAATTAGTGTCCCACCAAAGGATCTTGAAACCTCAGAATATGTGCCAGATACTTGCGTTAAACCTAATGAAGTAAGTCTTATTATAGGGGGAATAGAATAAATAACAGTAGCTAAAACTGCCGATACAATACCACCTCCAAAAAACATTAGAACAGGAATTAAATAACAGAAGTAAGGAAGTGTCTGCATTGCATCTAGAACTACATTTTGAATGTTTCTAAATCTTTCATTATATGATGCGATTATTCCAAGAGGAACACCAATGACAAAACATAATGCAACTGAAACTAAAACAGAAGAGAGTGTTATCATCGACTGGGACCAGATTCCACATGCCCCAATAAAAAGTAATAACAGAGCAGTTATAATTGCAAATCTTATTCCAACAGTTATGAATCCTAATGCTACAAACACTGCCATAGTATACCACCAAGGTATATGAGTAAAAAAAACATCTAATGGCCGTAATAAATTGAGATAAACAAAAGCTCTTAAACTTTTTGCAAATGAAATAAAACCAGGGTTTACCGTTAAACTTTCCACAGCATTGGTAATTGGCTGTCTAATAGACAATCTCCATTCCTCGGGAAATGAACCAATCTTTAAAAAATATGTGTCAACTAAAACTATTAAGAAAAAAACTAAAAAAGATGGAATTATGTAATATCGTTTACTTATAAATTCTCTAATATTTTCTGCTGATATCTTGCTAAATATTGAGATTAAAGATTTAAAAAAGTAAGCAATTAAGTTTGTTATAAATAAACAGATATATTTTGTTATATCATGCGTAATACTTAAGGGTTTTTCAAAAAATCTAGCTACTTGGTATTTTGCCCAACCTTGGGGAAGTAAATAGAATTTTTGTACGTCTGATGGTAATCGTTCTTCAGTTTTACTAAAAGCCATACTAAATCTATCAAACATTATAGCCATAAATAAAATACAAAGTCCTCCTTCCATTGCCCAGCCAACATCTAATCTTCTAATTGCTTGCCATACTTGACCACCAATTCCTTCAGCCCCAATAAAACAAGCTAGAACAACTAATGCAAGTGCCATCATTATAACCTGATTGATCCCCATCATTAAGCTTGGCAAAGATAATGGAATTTTTATTTTAAATAAAAGTTGTAACTTAGTCGAACCAAACGATGTTGCGCTCTCTATAGTCTGAGCTGGCACTTGTCTAATACCAGTATTAGTTAATCTTATAATTGGAGGCATTGCGTAAATCATCGTAGCAAGAATTGCCGGGGCACCTCCAATACCAAAAAAAAATACTGCTGGAAATAAATAGACAAAAGCAGGCATCACTTGCATTGTATCCAAAATTGGTTTCATGAAATTATCAAACCTATCGCTTTGAGAACATAAAACTCCCAAAATAAATCCAAAAAAAACACAAAGTATTACCGATAATCCCATTAATGCTACGGTTTGAAGCGAAGGCTCCCACATTCCGGTTGCACCCCAAAAGTAAATTACAAACAAAGAATAAAGTCCTAATCTTAAACCTCCTGCAATCATACATGGTAAAAAAATAATTGCTGTTATCAAAATCCAAGGAGACTCAAGTAAAAAATCTTCAACAAAGTAATAACTAGCTTTAATATAATTAGCTATTATTTTAGTTATCCATCTATAGTTTTTTTTTAAAAAATCCTCTCCTTCGTTCACCCATGCAGTAAATGTAAATTGATCAGTTATCTCTTTTGGAAATTTTGAAGGTCCATCACTTTGAGAAGAAAGAAAAAGAGCTATAAAAAAAATAAGTCCAACAACAGTATATGTAATAATATTTTTAGAGTGATTAGTTTTTTTTAAAATTTCGTTACTACTAGACATATTTATGAAATTAGAATAATTAAATTTATTTTTAAAGTAAAATATTGTGTATTTTAGCAATAAATTGTAAGCTTTGAGCATGGATAAAGAGCAAAAGATTACTTGTACTAATATATGGAAGTTATTTGGCCCAGATGAGAAACGAATAATAAAGAATTTAGATAAAAATTTATCAATTAAAGAAGTTCAAAAAAAAACTGGCCATGTAGTTGCTGTCAAAGATGTAAGTTTTTCAATTCAAAAAGGTGAAACCTTTGTTGTAATGGGATTATCTGGTAGTGGAAAATCAACTTTAGTAAGATGTATTTCAAGACTTATTGAACCCACTTCTGGCACTGTTAAAATGGATGATGTTGAAGTTACTAAAATGAATTCTAGAGACTTATTAGAACTTAGAAGAAATAAAATGAGTATGGTGTTTCAACACTTTGGACTTTTTCCTCACAGGACTGTTATTGAAAATATTGGGTATGGACTTGAAGTAAGAGGAACAAAAAAAGATATAAGATTAGAAAAGTCTATGGAAGTTTTAAAGATGGTTGGATTAGACGGTTGGCAAAATAATTATCCAAGAGAGCTTTCTGGTGGTATGCAACAACGTGTCGGATTAGCAAGGGCACTTGCAGTAGATCCAGAAATTTTAATTTTTGATGAACCTTTTTCTGCTTTAGATCCTCTTATAAGAAGAGAAATGCAAGACGAACTTCTAAAAATTCAAGAAAAACTTCAAAGGACTATGGTTTTTATTACTCATGATTTTTTAGAAGCTATAAAAATGGGAGATCATATAGCTATAATGAAAGATGGTGAGATTTCACAAATCGGAACTCCAGAGGAAATAGTTTCTAATCCAAAAGATCAATATGTAAAAGATTTTTGTGAGGATGTTCCCAAATATAAGGTTCTGAGCGCAGGCAAAGTAATGAGAAAAGAATGTGGCGCTGAAACAAAGAGTCAATTTGAAAAAAAAGAGAACTGCATAGAGGATAACTCAAAAATTGAAACTTTAATTGATAAACTAAGTGAGGGAGATCAAGCTTATCCGGTAGTTTGTTCCTCATCAGGTAAACTACTTGGTGAGATTGACAGATCCATTGTCATGCAATCTATGAAATCAAAAGTTTAATAAACTTTTTTACTTATCTTTAAAGTCTTTTTATTTTTTTTATCTCTCCAAATAATAATCATTCCTGCCACAATAATTCCAAACACTCCTGGAAAAAGTTGATCAATTGGTGTTTCGTCAAAAAAAAGCCAACCAAGAAAAAAGGACGAGGGTATTGCTAAATATTCGAATACAGCAAGCTTACTAGCTTCCATTAATCTATAAGCATAAATAAAAAGGATTCCTGCAGATCCACCTAAAAAACCAATAGATACTAGCATTAATAAATCACGATAACTTTGAATAAATTTAGTATCAAGTGTAATTGCTAGAAGAACAACTGCACCAATTATAGATGATATTAAAGAATAAAATTGAATCTTTGCTGTTGAATTATATTCTGGAATAAATTTGAGAATTATAATTGCAATTGAATATAATAGACCAACCATAACCGGATAAATAGAGTAATAAGAAAATACTTCACTGGTTGGTTTCATTATCAGAGCAACTCCAATAAATCCTATAAATACCGCAGACCATCGATAAATACCAACTTTATCGTTTAAGAAGAGTATAGATAAAATTACAATGAAGAAAGTTGCTGAGAATGTTAATGTTGATGCAGTAGCAAAATCCATATTATTGATTGCAATAAAATAAAAAACATTCATAAACAAAAAACATTGACCTCTAATGAAGCAAAGAATAATAAATTTTTTGGTTATTTTCTTAAATATCTTTAAATTTTCATTGGTATAAAAAATTAATAATAATAAGGGTATAATTGCAAATAAATTTCTAAATAAAACTACTTGATTTGTAGAGTAAGCATCGCCTAAAAATTTGATAATTATTCCATAAATATCAATAAAAAGAACCCCAAGTATCATAGCTCCAACCGAGAGATAAATAATTCTTGAACTAGATTTAATGGATGATTTCTTCATTTACTTTTTGATGTAATTAATAGTATATAATTAAATTGTTTTTATAAAATGCAAAATTTTCAGCTTAACGAAACAGACATCTTATCCAAACAAGATTGGACTTTTCCAACTAATACGGCTTATGGCCCTGGTAGATTTAAGGAAATTGGTGATCATTGTTCTAAATTTGGAATTAAAAATCCTCTAATTGTAACTGATAATGGAAGCATCAAACTACCTTTTATTACTGAATTAAAAGGACTACTACTTAAAGCTAATATAAAGTCAGATCTTTTTTCTGATATATCTCCTAATCCAAGAGAGGATGAAGTATCAGTTGGCCGTAAAAAATTTAAAGATGGAAATCATGACTCAATCATTGCTATTGGTGGAGGTAGTGCAATGGATGGTGGTAAATTAATATGCCTCACAGCAAATAATGAAATACCACTCAGAGATTTTGAATTTGAGCTTACTCCTCCTAAAGTAGGTAAAGATAACCCATTTCCAAAGATAATAACTATACCAACCACAGCAGGTACTGGTGCAGAAACTGAAATTACAGCAATGGTTACCTACCTAAAGGAAGGAATGAAATTTTGTATGTGGCATCCAGATGCAAGACCAGTTTTAGCTTTAGTTGATCCTGAATTAACTTTAGGATTACCATCTTCTTTGACAGCTTGGACAGGAGTGGATGCAATGGTTCATGCAATAGAGGGTTATTGTGTGCCAGGGTTTAATCCTCTCTGTGATGGATCAGCATTAGAAAGTTTATCCTTGATTTCAAAATCTTTGTACTTAGCAGTTGAAGAACCAAACAATATAGTTGCAAGAGGTGGAATGCATATTGGTTCTTACTTAGGAGGAATAGCTTTCTTAAAAGGATTAGGAAATGTTCATGCTATATCACACATGGTGGGAGCAGAATTTAATACGCAACATGGTTTAACTAACGCAATTATATTGCCAGTTGTGCTTAAATATAATCTATCAGGCATGGACGAAAAGGTTAAGCGTATGTCAGAAGCTATGCAATTTGAAAAGCATTCAGTTGAGTCTTTTATAAATAATATTGAAAAAATATTAGATAGACTTCAAATACCAAAAAGTTTAAGTGAAATTGGAGTTACAGAGGATTGTATAGAGAGGATTGCAGAAAAAAGTATGAAAGATCAGGCATATGCAACTAATCCTAAAAAAGCTTCATTCGAGGATATGAAGGAGATGGTTTCGCAAAGTATTAAAAAAGCTCGATAAGCTTTTATGTTAGAAAATCAATCAGTTAATGAAATTCAAAAAAATATTAGAAGTCGCCAAATTTCAGTTAAAGAAGTTTTAGAGTATTATTTAGATAAAATTGAAAAACTAAATCCTCATTTAAATGCTATTGTTCTTCAAAAAGATCGAGAATTATTAATTAAAGATGCAATCGAAAAAGATAATAACAAACAAATTGAAAAGCCTTTAAATGGACTACCTATAGCAATTAAAGATCTTACTGATGTAGTTGGTTTTAAAACAACTTATGGTTTTCCTGGAAAAAAAAATAACCAACCAAAAAAAAATTCTTTATTCGTAAACCGATTAATCGATAAAGGAGTAATTGTTATAGGAAAAACTAATACTGCAGAACTAGGTGTTGGAGGACATACTATAAATAGGCTTTTTGGACCGACTTCAAATGTTTATGATTTGTCAAAATCTGCAGCCGGATCAAGTGGTGGTGCAAGTTCAGCAGTTGCTGCTGGATTATTGCCATTTGCTGATGGAACTGATCAGATGGGATCATGCCGTGGGCCTGCGGCTTATGCAAACATTTATGGTTTTAGACCCACACCAGGTTTAATTTCAACAGATCGCACAGGACAAAAAAATAATTTACCAATACTTACAACACCAGGATGTTTTGCCAGAAATCCTAATGATATGTGTATCTTATTAGATGAAATTGTTGGGAGCGATTCATTAGATAGATTTTCATTTGATATAGAAGGATTATTTAAAAATCAAAAGATAAGTGATAAAGAATTTTCAAAATTCAGAGTTGGTTGGTTGTCAAACATGAATGGAGAGTACAACATAGAAAAAGAAATATTGGAAATTTGTGAAAATAAATTAAGGGAATTAGAAAAAATAAACATTAAAGTAGAGGAACTTAAACCTAAAATAAATAGTGATTTTCTGTGGAAAAGTTGGACAACATTAAGAGCAAAAGGTATTTATGAAGATACTTTAGCAATGAATATTTCAGATATTGGTTCTATGACTTACCAAGCAATCTGGGAATATAATAAAGGTAAGGAAATAAATTCGGAAGATTTACAATTAGCTATTGAGCAAAAACAGAAATGTTTAAAAGAAATAAATTTAGTTTTTGGGAATTTCGACTTTTTAGCTTTACCATCAGCTCAAGTTTGTCCTTTTGATAAAAATTTACAGTTTCCAAAAGAAATTAATAATATTGAATTAGACACATATCATCGTTGGCTAGAAGTTTTTATTCTATCTAGTCTTTTAGATTTACCTACTTTAACTATTCCGGTTGGCTTTAATAAAAATGGTATGCCAATGGGGATACAGATTATTGGAAGGAATAAGGATGATTTAAAGTTATTTTCTTTTGCAATTAAATATGAAGATGCTTTTAATTACAGTAAGATTAAACCTAAATTAAAATAACTGATATGAGACACCCACACCATTATAAAATTTCAATTGCTTTAGCTATATCAGCTGGAGCTTGGGGAATTTATTGGTTACCACAAAGAATTCTCGAAGATGGTGGTCTTACAGGAGGTTGGGGCACAATATCTCAAATGATCATTGGTACATTATTATTATTACCTATTGCAGTTTGGAGGTTAAGTAAAAGAAAAGGGACTGGGTTAGAATTGCCAGCTATGGGAATTTTAATTGGTGGAGGTTTTATATTATACGCATTAAGCTTTCTTTTAACGGATGTAGTAAGAGCATTAATAATGTTTTATATGACACCCGTTTGGACAACTATTTTTGAAATAATTTTTTTAAAGAAAAAACATGGTTGGCAACGAATTGTAAGTTTAAGTTTAGCACTTGGAGGTTTATGGGTAGTTTTTGGACAAGGTGGTAACATTCCTTTGCCAGTTAATGCTGGAGACTGGATAGCTCTTTTAGGTGGGGTTATGTTTGCTGGAGGAATGATTAGGCTTGAGGTAATTAAAACCGATGGAGTATTTCCAATCATTTTTGGTTTTTTCTTTTATGGAACATTATTTAATATTGCAGCTGGTCTCTTACTCGTAGATTATCTTGGTCCTGTGCCAACCACTGACGCATTTGTGTCAATGACCACTTTCTTAATTCTTTTATCAATTTTTTATTTTATTCCCACTGGTATTGTAATTCTCTGGGCACCAACCCAGATAGGAGCAGGGATATGTTCAATTCTATTTTTGTCAGAAATTATAGTAGGTGCTGTTAGTTCAAGCATCCTTACGGATGAACCATTTGGTTGGCGTCAGATAACAGGGTGTTCTTTGATAGTTATTGGTGGAGTAGTAGCGGTAGTTTTATCACCAAAAGAAGACGTTAGTAAGTAAAAATTTGAATTAATCTTTCGTTAATTTAGAAACATCTTCGAATTTATTTTTCCAAATCACAAAACTCAAAACTGGCTTTTCACTTGTCGTAATTGCATGAGACTCAAAACTTTTATGTAATCTAGTATTAGTAGTTGAAAGAATTTCTGTATTTTGATCTTTACTTTCAAACTTTGCCTTACCAGAAACTATAAAATATAACTCTTCTGCGTCATGATTATGCCAAGGATAATAAGTATTTTTACATAAATAATTTACATACAAAGCCATTTCGGAAGTTTTAAAATGCCCGGAGGGACCAATTATTTCAAAAAAACCATATTTATTTAAAAAATCTTTTCCAACTTCATTTTCTTTATATCCCTGTTCCCAATTAACATAAGGAGATAAATTACTAATAGAGTTGTGTAATTCTATCAGTTTGGTATCCAAATTTGAGTTCCAATTCAAAAGTTTATCAGTTGCTGGGATTCTGTTTTTATCAAAATTCTTAAGAAATAAATTTTTAGGAAATTCTACAAAATTAGAAAGAACACTATTGTTATTCCATAATTTTTCAATTTCACTTTTAGCATTATTAAAAATATTCTCTGTGTTATTCATTTATAATTTGAGATTGGATAAAGACTTAATTAAATCGGGACCTATACCACAACATCCACCAATTATTTGGGAACCATTTTCAACCCAAGATTTTGCTTGAATCAAATAATCTTCTGGCTTCATATTATCTTCATAAATCCAGTGAGGCTTTTCATAAAAACCTACGTTAGGATATGCTCCGATTATTCCATTAAAAATTTTTTTTGCAATTTTTACGGCTTTTCCTGTCACATCAATATTTGAATGAGCTATTAATATTGGGCCTTCGTGAAGTTGACTAAATTTTTTTAAAGATTTTTCAAAATTTTCATAAACTTCAGGAGGTGCGTCTATTGAATCGTTATAACCCAACATTATCTGATTTGAATTATTATCAATCACACAAGATATTGCGAGCCAAACTGGCACTTTTACTTTTGTAGAACATTCTATCATGGCTTGAACAATTTCTGCTTGAGAAGACATTGCCTCTAAGATAATTAAATCTACTCCTTCTTCAGTCAAAATTTTTAATTGTTCATTAAAATTTGGTATCATCGTTTTTATTCCAAGTTTATAAAAACTTCCTGAAGCTGACACGCTTCCAGCTATAGCAATATCTTTGTTTGAATTTTCAGCTGCTTTTTTTGCTATTAGAACACTTTTTTTATTGTATTCTTCAATAGAGTTTTCAAAACCATAATTTTTCATAGAAATAGGAGTTGATGCATAAGTATTAGTTGTTATGACGTCTGCCCCAGCTTCAATATAATCTTCGTGGACTTTTCTTACTATTTCTGGAAATTTAATTGAGGATGTTCCACACCATAATTTTTTGTCCATTTGAGCTCCATTTTTTTCAAGCTCAGATCCCATAGCTCCATCTAAAATTACTAATTTTCCATTATCTAATTTTTCTTTAACAATATTATATGTCATTAAGTTTTACTATTTGTGAACGCACAAATTTTATTTCCATCTATATCTCTTATATAAGAATAATATACTCCAGAGCCTTCTGGTCTTTCACCACCTTTCCCTTCACTTTTTCCACCAGCTTTAATTCCAACTTCATGAAATTTATCAACTACTGATCTTGAAGTTGTAATAAAAGATACTTGTGATCCATTACCAATGGTTGCCTCTTTTTTATTAACTGGCAAAGTTACATAAAATTCTATTGCGTCTGAACCTTCCTTGGATGCATATCCTGCACAAACTTCATCTTTATCTACTCTTGTTAAACCTAAAACTTCTAGCAACTCATCATAAAATTCAATTGCATTATCAAGTTTATTAGTCCCAACCATTACATAACCAATCATTTTTGCGTCCTCACTCAATTATTTCCATTCAGTAATTGTTTTAACTTCTAAATATTCGTGCAATCCCCAATTACCTCCTTCACGACCATTACCAGATTGTCTATATCCACCAAAAGGCGTTCCAGAGTCAGCTGACTTATGATTTACATAAACTATACCAGATCTTAATTTTTTTGAGACTCTCTTAGCTTTCTCGCTATCCTCAGTTTGTAGATAATTACCAAGGCCATATTCTGTATCATTTGTAATTTTAATCGCCTCATCTTCATTCTCAAAAGGTATAATTGAAAGCACAGGGCCAAATATTTCTTCTTTTGCAATTCTCATTGAATTTTTAACATCAGTAAAAACTGTGGGTTTTATAAAATAACCTTTTTTAAAATCACCAGGTTTGTCAGGGCCACCTGCCACTAATGTAGCTCCCTCATCTATGCCGCTTTGGATTAAACTTTGAATTTTATCAAATTGAACTTTTGAAATGACAGGGCCAATGTGGTCACCAGATTTACTTGCTAAATCTACTTTTATTTTATTAGCTTCATCAGCTGCTTCCTTAATGGCTCTCTCATAAATAGATTTTTCAACCAACATTCTAGTAGGCGCATCACATGATTGACCTGAATTACTCATAATATTTCTAATGCCATCTCTAACAGCATCTAGATAAGAGTCTGCAAAAACAATATTTCCTCCTTTGCCCCCAAGTTCTAAACATACTCTCTTTATTGTATCAGCAGCATTTTTAGTAATTAGCTTTCCTGCTCTTGTTGAACCAGTAAAAGAGACCATATCAATATCAGGATGTTTTGAAAGATCTGTTCCAACTCCCAAGCCATCTCCATTTATTAAATTGAAAACTCCCTTTGGAAAGCCAGATTCATGTATCATTTCTGCAAACAACATTCCCGAAAGCGGGGCAATTTCAGATGGTTTTAAGATCATTGTACAACCAGTAGCAAGTGCAGGTATGACCTTTAAAGCAATCTGATTAATAGGCCAATTCCAAGGTGTTATTAATCCGCAAACACCTATCGGTTCGTATATAATATGATTGATAGAGTCTTTACCAAAACCAGGTTCAAAATTAAATTCTTTTAATCTTTTTATAAAGTCTTCTATGTGGGATGCACCTGAAGAAGTTTGGTTTGCCGAACACCAATCCTTAGGACAACCTAATTCAGTAGATATAGCGTTTGTCATATCATCCCATCTTGAATTGTAAATTTCTAATAATTTTTCTAATAATTTAATTCTTTCTTCTTTTGAAGTTTCTTTCCAATCATCAAAAGCTTTCTTAGCATATTTTACTGCTAAATCAGTGTCGGCAGAGCTGCCTAGTGAAATTATTGCACATACTTCCTCTGTTGAGGGGTTTATAACTTCATGATTATTTTGATTAATAGGATCTACCCATTCACCGTTAATATAAAATTTTTTCTTATCTAACATATATTTCTTTAATTAAATTCATTTAATATTTTTTGTCTATGCTCATCAAGATCTGGAATATCTCCTCTAGTTTTTTCATCTTTATAAGATGACATCTTAATAGGATTTCCGGCTAATTTGAAATCTCCTATTACTTTATGATAAGCTTTAACGATCATATTTCTAGACGCAACCTGAGGGTTTTCAACTGCTTCTTTAATATTAAAAATTGGACCACAGGGAATTTTTTCTTTTTCCATTATCTTGACCCATTCATTAGTTTCTTTAACTTTTAACTTATCCTCAAGAATTTTTTTAAGTTCGTCCATATTTTTGGCTCTAGATGAATTATCATAAAATTTTGAGTCCTTATTTACTTCTTTCATATTTAAAATATTGCAAAGTTTTTCAAATAATTTATCGTTTCCTGCAGCAATAATAATGTGACTATCTTTAGTTTTAAAAGCCTCAAAAGGAGCAATAGAGGGATGACGTGACCCCATGGGCTCAGGGATCTCATTTTTTGCTAAATATCTTGCAATTGCATTTTCTAAAATCGCTATCTGGCAATCAAGCATTGAAACATCAATATACATTCCTTTCCCAGTTTTTTGTCTATCATAAAGTGCAGCATTAATTCCAATGGCAGTAAATAGTCCTGCTGTAATATCGCCTATAGAAGTACCAACTCTTGTAGGTTCTGAGTTAGGTTGACCAGTCACGCTCATCAAACCACCCATACCTTGAACTACCATATCATAAGCTGGTAATTCTTTTAAGGGACCTGTTTGTCCAAATCCAGAAGCTGAAGCATAAATTAATTTGGGAAATTTTTTATTTACTTGTTTCCAACCATAACCCCATTTTTCTAAAGTGCCTGGTTTAAAATTTTCAACTAAAATATCTGCCTTAGCTAAAATTTTGTCAAAAATTTTTTTATCATCATTGTCTTTTAAATTAAGAGCAATACTTTCTTTTCCTCTGTTTAAAGACATAAAATATGCTGAGTAATCTTCAACAAATGGCCCAAACTTTCTTGAATCATCTCCAATTTCAGGAGCTTCTACTTTTATTACCCTTGCACCTAGATCAGAAAGTATCATAGTACAATAAGGACCTACTAATACTCTAGTTAAATCAACAACTAGTAAATTATTTAAAGGTCCGTCCATATTTCATCGTTTATTTTGTGTTTTTGTCGACTTGACTCTTATTAATAAGTTCATTTTAATTGAATTAATAAAAATAACAATAGAGGGAAATAATAATGTTAAAAAAGATATCTTTATATTTAACTTCATTAGTTTTTGTATTCACTACTATTGGTTCTGCTTACGCTACAACTTTAAAAGCAAGTCACCAATGGCCAGGTACTCCAAGAGCTGATGGATCATATGACCCACGTCATGAAATGGTTCAAATCATTGCTGACGAGGTTAAAAAAGCAAACGTTGGAATAGACATAAGAATTTATCCAGCAAAATCTTTATATAAACCAAAAGAACAGTGGAAACCAATGACTACTGGTCAGTTGGATATTTCCGCATTCCCATTAGCCTATGCTTCTAAATTTCATCCTGAATTTGATGCAACTTTAATGCCTGGAACAGTAAAAAATCATGACCATGCATTAAGATTTAATAAAGGTCCAATGATGACTGAAATTAAAAAAATCATTAATGATGCGGGTGTTGTAGTTTTATCTGATGCTTGGTTAGGTGGTGGTTTTGCTTCTAAAACAAAATGTATCAAAAATCCTAGCGATGCTAAAGGTCAGGTTATGAGAGCAGCAGGAAAAGCATTTAACCAAATGTTAGAAGCTGCAGGTGCAGGGATACAAAGTATGCCATCATCTGAAATTTACACAGGTTTACAAACAGGTGTATTAACAGGCGCTAACACTAGTTCAGGAAGTTTTGTAAGTTACAAAATTTATGAACAAGTATCGTGTGCAACTCCTCCAGGAAAATTTGGTTTATGGTTTATGTATGAACCAATTTTGATGTCAAAAAAATCTTTTGATGCTTTAAATTCTAAGCAACAAAATGCATTAATGGCTGCAGGAAAAGTTGCAGAAAAATATATGACTGCACAAGTAGAAAACTTAGATAAAAAGTTTGAAGATGCTTATAAAGCTGCTGGTGTAAAATTAGTTTACATGGATGCAAAAGATCATGCTGCATGGGTAGAGATTGCGAAAAAATCTTCTCATAAAGCATTTGCTGATAAAGTTTCAGGTGGTGATAAGCTGATGGAAATGGCTTTAGCAGTTAAATAAAATAATATATAAAGAACCCCTATTTATTCTAATTAAATAGGGGTTTTTTTTATGAAAAAAAAGTATCTTCAATTTTGTGATTTGATAGCTAAAGCTTGTGGCGCTTTTGCTGTATTGGCATTACTTTTATCAATCTTAGTAATCGTTGAGCTTGTTTTTGAAAGATATTTTTTTCAAAGAGCAATTACATGGCAAACAGAACTTGTCACCATGTTATTAGTTGCCTCAACATTTATAGGCAGTGTATACGTCCTTAGTGAAAAAGCTCATGTAAGTATGGAGTGGATTTACGATTTTTTATCGAAAAAGAATGTAGTTAGATTAAAAATTTTTACATCTTCTATAAGTTTATTGTTTTTTTTAATTTTATTTTATTTTGGATTTATAATGGTAGAGGAAGCGTTTACTAAAAATTACTCTACAGGTACTGTATGGGATCCGCCATTGTGGATACCTTATTCATCAATGATGCTAGGAGCTTTATTAATGATATTTCAATACATAGCAGAAATAATAAAATTAACTGATGAAAAGGATTATAATTAAATGGATCCATTGATTATAGCATTAATTGTTGCAGTTTTTACTTTATTAGTTCTTTTTTCTGGAATTCCTATTGCTTTTGGTTTGAGCTTTGTTTCAATAGCTCTATTAGTTTCATTTGAGGGTTTTCAAATGCTTGATGTTTTTGCTGAAACATTTTTTGCAGGACTAAACTCTTTTGTTTTGCTTTCCATACCAATGTTTATCTTAATGGGAATGGCTGTTGCAAATTCTCCGGCAGGAAAAGACTTATATACAGGCTTAGATAGATGGCTTTGGAGAGTTCCTGGTGGATTGGTTATTTCTAATATAGGTGCTTGCTCGATTTTTGCAGCTTTAAGCGGTTCTAGTCCTGCAACCTGTGCAGCTATTGGAACTATGGGAATACCGGAAATGAGAAAAAGAGGTTATTCTGATCAAATTGCTACCGGCACTATAGCAGCTGGAGGCACCTTGGGAGTTTTAATTCCTCCAAGTATAGTTTTAATTGTTTATGGAATTGCAACAGGTACATCAATTGGTAGATTATTTTTATGTGGATTGGTTCCAGGATTTATGTTGGCAGGTATGTTCGCAATATGGGCTCTCATACATAGTTATTTTATTGATAAAGATGCAGCAAAAGCTTTAAGAAATAGAGTAAAACCAACTTTAAAAGAAAAAATTGAAGTATTACCAAGAATTCTCCCTTTCTTAGCAATTATAGCTGGTGTTTTGTATGTGCTTTATGGAGGAGTTGCAACGCCATCTGAAGCATCTGGTGTAGGAGCATTCCTGGTATTTGTATTAATTGCTGTTGTTTACAAAATATATCAACCAAAGAAAATTTGGAATATTGTTAAAGTTTCAATGAAAGAAAGTGTAATGATAATGTTCATTATTGCTGCCTCTTATCTTTTTGCATTTACTCTCTCACAACTTTATGTAACTCAATCTCTAGCTCAAAGTATGGTCGAGCTAAGCTCTAACAAATGGGTAGTATTTATTTTAATAAACATATTTCTTTTAATTGCTGGATTCTTTTTACCCCCTGTTGCAGTTATAGTAATGACTTCTGCTATTTTATTACCGGTAATAACAACCTTGGGGTTTGATCCTTATTGGTTTGCAATTGTTTTTACGATTAATATGGAGATTGGATTAATTACTCCTCCAGTTGGATTAAATCTTTATATAATAAAAGGAATTACCCCAGACGTTAGTTTGTCAGAAATTTTAAAAGGATCTATACCGTTTATGATAATAATGGCTTTAGCTATTGTAATTTTATGTATTTTTCCTGAGATAGTAACATGGCTACCTGATAAAATAATGGGTAAAGACCTTGGATTCTAAAAAAAAAATAAATAGAAAAATTTCAGTTGCTCCTATGATGGATTGTACTGATAGACATGATCGTTTTTTTTTAAGACTGATGAGTAAAAATGTAATGCTTTATTCTGAGATGGTAGCCACCAAATCAGCAATTCATGGAGATAGAAAAAAAATTTTATCTTATAGCCCAGAAGAAAAACCGTTAGCTCTACAAGTAGGGGGATCAGATAAAAACGAATTAGCGGAAGTAGCTAAAATTGCAGAGGATATGGGATATGATGAAATTAATATAAATCTAGGCTGTCCTAGTAAAAAAGTTCAAAAGAATATGTTTGGAGCATGTTTAATGAAAGAACCAGATTTGGTAGCTGAGTGTATCAATTCAATGGTAAATGCATGCAAAATACCTGTTACAGCTAAAACTAGAATTGGTTTTGATGATACCGAGGAATTTGATTATCTTAATAATTTTATTCACAAGATGAGAGATGCTGGATCAAGAACTTTTATTTTGCACGCTAGAAAAGCTATACTTTCTGGTTTGACACCAAAACAAAATTTAAATGTTCCAAAATTAAATTATGACATGGTTTATGATATTAAAAAAGAAAACTCAGATTTAGAAATAATCATTAATGGTGGTATTACAAAAATTAAAGAAATAAATAATCATTTAAATTTTTGCGATGGAGTGATGATTGGTAGATCAATTTATCAAAATCCTTATTCTTTAACTGAAATTGAAAAAGAAATATTTAAAACTCAAGAAAGCCCTTCACGAGAACAAGTTGCTGAAAAACTCTTAGAATATTTAGGTAAAGAAGTTAAATTGGGAACCAAGGTAAATCATATTATGAGACATACTGTTGGATTATATCATGGTCAAGTAGGATCAAAAGAATGGAAAAGATATTTAAGTGATAACATGATGGCAAGAAACTCAGACTTTCAAAAAGCAAAACATATTATGACAATTGTTCAAAACAATGAAAAGGCTAATCAAGCCGGCCCTTAATGGAAATATTAAACGTATCTGATTTAATTAATCTATTAATTGTACTTGCATCTGCGGCAGCTGTTGCTGGTTTTATGGCAGGATTATTAGGAGTAGGAGGTGGAATTATAATGGTGCCAGCCTTGTACTATGCATTTACAATTTTAGATTTTGATATTTCAACCCGTATGCATTTATCTGTTGGAACATCTTTAGCAATTATTATTCCAACATCTATCATTTCAACCAAAACACACATGGAATATGATGCGGTCGATTTTAAAATGGTAAAGTCGTTTGGCATTTTTATTCTTTTAGGTGTTATTGCTGGAACATTTTTGGCTGTGAGTTTAAAAACTCCTACATTAGTTTTATTTTTTTCAATATTTGCTCTCATTGTAGGATTATTTTTTATTTTTGTTAGAGAAAAACTAATGGATAATCCAAAAAGAATATCTGATTTAATAAAAAATATATCTGGAATTATTATTGGTTTTATTTCTGTTCCTCTTGGCATAGGTGGAGGTTCTTTGATGGTACCTTTTATGAGAACTTTTGGATATGACATAAGAAAATCTATAGGTACAGCTGCAGCAGTAGGCTTTTTGATAGCTGTAAGTGGAACTATTACTATGATTACTGGAGGTAAAATAATCAACAATGTTAATACGCCTTTCAGTGTAGGATATATAAATTTGCTAGGTTTTATAGTATTTGTTCCCGTGACGATGATTATGGCTAGAATTGGTGCAAAAGCAGTGTATAAAATTAACAAAAAATTATTAAGTAAGATATTTGGAACCTTTTTAGTAATTGTTTCAATAAGATCTTTTATTGAGTATTTATCAATTAATTAATAATTAAAACTAATTTTTGACTAAGGTTTTTTATGTTTAACTTAAAAGAAATCATTTCATCAATTGCTGATGTTGGCCAAAAAATATTTAAAAAAAGCGTAGTTAAAAAAAATGATTTAGAGTCAATTATATCATTATGTGATGATTTAATATCAAATAAAGGAGCTGCCTTTGGAATAACAGTTGCTAGAGATATCACTGATCTATATCAAACATTAAACCCTGAAAACAAATTACTATTTTTTAAAAAAATAAATGAAAAATTTAGACCTAATCATTCTAAGGTAACAGAGGCTATCAATCTTTACAAATCAGAGCAAAATGACAAAAATCTTTTTAAATTATTTATTACATCTGAAGGTCAAAGAAGAGAATTATTTAGAAGAATGAATATGTCGCCTAATGGGATATCAACAATTGTCTCTCTTAGAGAAGATCTTCTAAAAATACTAAATGAAAACCGCGATCTTAAACCATTAGATAATGATTTAAGAGAATTATTTAGATCTTGGTTTAACCCAGGATTTCTTAAACTTGCTAAAATTACATGGGATACTAAGGCTGCTGTCTTAGAAAAAATAATTCAATATGAAAGAGTTCATAAAATAAAAGATATGAATGAATTAAAAAGCAGACTTGGAGAGGATAGAAGATTCTTTTCTTATTTTCATCCAGCACTTGAAGATGAACCGATAATATTTGTTCAAGTAGCACTTACTAATGGTTTAGGAAAATCTATTCAAGAAATAATGAAACCAAGTGCCGAAGGTGCAAAAAAATATGATACAGCAACTTTTTATTCTATAAGTAACTGTCAAGAGGGTCTTTCCAGAGTTACTTTAGGAAATTTTTTAATTAAAAGAGTAGTTTATGAGATTCAGGAAGAATTACCAAATATTAAAAATTTCGGTACTCTATCTCCAATTCCAGGATTTAGAGATTGGTTTGCAACTTTAGATGAAAAAATTATTCAAAATATTTTAGGAAAAATACCTTACAATAATATTTCTTTTTTAAAATCTACGAGTTTAAAAATTGGGGATGGACGAATTGTATCAAATAAACATGCAATTATTAAATTAGTTGCTCACTATTTAACGAAAGAAAGAAATAAAAAAGATCGTCCAATCAATGATGTTTGTAGGTTTCATTTAGGTAATGGGGCAATTATTGATGATATAAACATTAATGCCAATGTTTCAGAAGTTGGATTTAAAAGATCTTTCGGTGTGATGGTAAATTATCTTTATGAACTTAAAAATATTGAAAAAAATCACGAAGATTACATAAATAACAAAAAAATAATTATCTCAGATCAACTTAAGAAAAAATTATAAATTTATTCTTTATTTGTCCCCCATTTAATCATGTTCCACAATCTTTCATGAAAATAATAAAAGAAAAGTGGGATTATTGATCCTAGTCCTAAAATTCCAGCAATCTTAAATGATCCTGTAAATACGTAGCCAAATATCATCCAGTAGATGAATATTAATAGTCTCCATGAAAAAGTTTTTGCTACTGATCTAATTTTTTTATCTGCCATTTAAACTATTTAAGAAAAAAAAAGGGGGGGGTGGTTTTAGTCTCCCTCAACCACCCTCATCAAATATATTATGTGATTCTCACAAATATATAAAACTCGTAATAGTTGAAAAAAATTAAATATTACAACAATAAATTTCTCGCTTTAATTGTAATCAATTTAAACAATTATTAAAATTTTTTATCCCAGACTATCTCAAATAAAAAAAAGGGATGAAATTTTATTCTATATATTTTTTATGCCAAATTAATATTGGAGATTCTTGAAATAATTTAAAACTTTCAAATCCAAAGATTTTTTTACTGGTATTATATGGTACTTTCCATAAGGGGTTCGTTGCCACATCTCCTTTCATTAGAGTTTTTTGATTCCATCCAAAAGCAAAAATGATAAAAATGAAGATAGTAAATTTTTTTTTGTTTTTAAAAAATTTTAGTTTTTTGTTCATTCCTTCGTGGTCTAGAATTATGTAATCAAATTTATATAAGTAAAAATAAAATATGGTAGAAAATGTGATTAACATTCCAGTCCAACGCCCCCAATCTCCTCCAAAAATATAGAGAGGGATGATTGTTAAACTTAAAAAAAGTATTAATAGAAAAATATTTGATAAATGAAAATTTGAAAAAATATTTTCTTCCTTAATTTTTGAATGTATTGAAAGAAAATATAAAGGAAAAAAACCAATTAAAATAATGATTAAATATCTAAATATCCAAGTCATTATTTCAATATTTGAATTACCACCATAAATATATTTTATTAAATCTCCAAATTTACTGAGATCATTTTTATTTAATAAATTACAAGACATGTAACAAACTTCATTAAAATTATCTAAAAGACTTTTTTCCATAAGTAGGTGACTATCTTCACCTAATGGCTTTATGAAAAAATAAGCTATAATTAGGATCGAAGGTAAAAATAAAAGACATATATTCAAAAAAGAATAAATATTTTTTATTTTTCTTTGAAAAACTATAATCGCAACTAAAAAAGGAAAAAAATGTATTATTTGTTCATAAATCAAACATATGATTGGAGTAATAAAAATAATATATAAATTAGAATATTTTTTATAATTGGAGTTTGTATTTGTTAAAAACAAAAAACTTAAGAAATAAATATATAAAAATACTTCTTTCCTACCCAATGCTTCAATTTCTGCAACAGGATATAGCAAAAAAATTGGAGTAAAAATAGCAAATAGAGTAATTACATTATGCTTAATTTTTTTGAAAAATAAAAAGATTAAATATAGATAAAGTAAGTAAGCAGTTGTTTGAAATATAAAAATTACAGATCTCAAACTAATTTTGAAAAAGTCTGCTAAATGAAAACAAATTTCACCAATAATACCTCTCCTTGTAAACCCACCTTGATAATTTATTAACCATTCAGATATCGATGTATCATTCCCTACAGTGTGTTTTGAATAAAGGAAAACAGTTGAAGTAAATGCAAGAAAAATCACATAAAATAGAAAATATCTATCAAATTTATCAAAATAGTTATTTTTCAACATTTTAAGAATATAAATTATACATCTGGCATTTTCTGATCATAGTCACCAATCTTGCCAGTCCTTTTTAACAAGTTGTCAATAAATTCAAAAATTTTTTTCATTCTCAACTTAGAAGTTGAGCTTTCAGTTACCACTACTAGAGACGGTTTATTTGATGATGCTCTTATTAAGCCCCATGATCCATCTTCAAACGAAAACCTTACCCCATTAACAGTTAAAATTTCATTTATTTCTTGGTTGTCAATTTTTATTTTTTTATTTTTTGTTATCTCAATTTGTTTTACCATGTCCTCAACAACTTGATACTTCTCTTCATCTTTACAAAATGGAGCCATAGTAGGAGACTGAAATGTATTAGGAATTTCATTCATTATTTCACTCATTTTTTTATCCTTGTTATTTAATAAATGACAAACTTGAATAGCAGAATTAATACCATCGTCATAACCGTATCCTAAAGGCTCATTAAAGAAAAAATGACCACTTTTCTCAAAACCTGCTAAGGCTTTTTCTTCATTAACCTTTCTTTTAATATGTGAATGACCAGTTTTCCAATAAATTGTTTTACAAAGATTTTCTCTTAAAATTTCATCACTTTTAAAAAGTCCTGTCGATTTTACATCAACTATAAATTTAGAATTATTATGAGAGAATGATAAATTTCGAGCAATTAATAAACCAATTTTATCAGAAAATATTTCATTACCATCATTGTCAATAACTCCAACTCTATCTCCATCACCGTCAAATCCAAAGCCTACGTCTGCATCATTTTCTTTCACTACTTTAGCAATTTCATGAAGCATTTTTAAATCTTCAGGATTTGGATTATATTTGGGGAATGTCCAATCAAGTTTGCAGTCTAATTCGATTACGGTACAGCCAATACCTCGTAAAATATCTGGTGCAAAAATTCCAGCAGTTCCATTACCACAAGCTACAACAGCTTTTATTTTTTTATTAATTTTATTTTTATCTATTAGGTTTTTTTTATATATTTCTTGGAAATTTTTAATTTCTTTTTCTTTTCCCTCACCGACTATAAACTTTTTATTTAAAGTTATATCTTTTAATTCTTTCATTTCTTCAGGCGCGTGAGTTAATCCTTTTTTGATCCCCATTTTAACTCCAGTCCATCCATTTTCATTATGACTAGCCGTAACCATTGCTACTGCATCAGCATCTAAATTAAATTGTGCAAAATAAACCATAGGAGAAAGAGATAATCCTATGTCTTCAACAATACATCCTGTTGAAATTAAACCTTTTTTTAAAGCACTCTTAATGTCTTCACTATAGGATCTATAATCATGTCCAATAATTATTCTTGGATTTTTTTTTTTGGTATGTTTTATGATTTGTGTTCCTAAGCCTTTACCTAGATTTGTGATTCCAAGTATGTTGATGTCCTTTTCATAGACCCACCGTGCGTCATACTCTCGAAATCCAAATGGATCTATTTTTAATGATTGATTCATGCTGTTAACTACTTACCTTTTTTTCTTTTTTATAGTTGAATTATTTTTAAAATGTTCTATAAATGTTCTGTTGATTTACTATTTATATAGTGTATTAATACTAAGCGCATACAACATGTAGTTGTTTTCGCTTAAATAACAAAATACAATAACTTAATTATGAACAAAATTTTATCACTAGCATTAAAGAAAGCTGTCTCTGAATATAGCCCTGATGTTAAAGAGGTACCTAAAGATAGAAGGCCAGACCTTTTCTCTTTGAACAATGAAACAGAATTATTTCAAAATGATAAAGGAATTATTATTAAAATTGATCGTTCAAGAGATGCAAATTTAACTGACTTTGGTAAAGCAACTTTAAAAGATAGATATCTTGGGCACAATGAATCTTTTCAAGATTTGTTTGCTAGAGTTGCCAGCTCATACGCTGATGATAATTTACATGCTCAGAGAATTTATAACTACATTAGTAATTTATGGTTTATGCCTGCAACACCAGTTTTATCCAATGGTGGAACAAAAAGAGGTTTACCAATTTCCTGTTTTTTGAATGAAGCATCAGATAGCTTAGGTGGTATCCTAGACCTTTGGAGCGAAAATGTTTGGTTAGCGGCAAAAGGTGGAGGTATTGGAAGTTATTGGGGAAATTTAAGATCGATTGGAGAAAAAATTGGTAAAGTCGGAAAAACTTCTGGGATAATTCCTTTTATAAAAGTTATGGACTCCCTCACGATGGCAATTAGCCAAGGTTCATTAAGAAGAGGTTCTGCAGCTTGCTATCTTCCAGTTGATCATCCTGAAATAGAGGAGTTTATAGAAATGAGAAGGCCGACGGGCGGTGATCCAAATAGAAAAGCATTGAATTTACATCATGGTGTTTTACTCTCTGACGCTTTTATGAGAGCAGTTGAAACAGATGAACAATGGGCATTGAAGAGTCCTGCTGATGGTACAGTTCAACAAACCGTTTCTGCAAGAAATTTATGGATTAGACTTTTAACTGCTAGAATTGAAACGGGTGAGCCTTATATTATTTATATTGATACTGTTAATAGGTTAATTCCTCAACATCACAAATTAGCAAATCTCACTGTTAAAACTTCAAACTTATGTAGTGAAATAACTTTGCCTACAGGAATTGATAAGGATGGAAGAGATAGAACTGCTGTTTGTTGTTTATCATCTTTAAATTTAGAGAAGTATGACGAGTGGAAAGACGATCCAAATATGATTGGAGATGTTATGAGATTTTTAGATAATGTTTTGTCTGATTTTATAAAAAAAGCTCCAGATCAGTTTAAGGATGCAAAATATTCTGCTGATAGAGAAAGAAGCGTTGGATTGGGAGTGATGGGCTTTCACTCTTTTTTACAAAAAAATAAAATTCCACTTGAGTCTGTGATGGCAAAATCATGGAACAAAAAAATATTTAAACAAATTGATGAACAAGTTAATCAAGCTTCAAAAGATTTAGCTGAAGAGAGAGGTGCCTGTCCAGATGCGGCAGAATATGGTTTTCAAGAAAGATTCTCGAATAAAACTGCAATTGCGCCAACTGCCTCTATTTCAATTATTTGTGGTGGAGCCTCTCCAGGTGTAGAGCCTATTGCAGCAAATAGCTATACTCACAAAACTTTATCAGGGTCATTTAATGTGAGAAATAGATATCTTGAAGAGATTTTAGAAGGGCATGGAAAAAATAATGATGAAACTTGGTCTACAATTACAACTAACCAGGGGTCAGTTTCACACTTGGACTTTTTAACTGATTTAGAAAAAGATGTTTTTAAGACAGCTTTTGAGTTAAATCAGAAATGGATTATTGAGTTAAGTGGAGATAGAACGCCATTTATTTCTCAAGCACAATCAGTTAATTTATTTTTACCAGCAGACGTTCATAAAAAAGAATTACATAGGATTCATTTTGATGCTTGGAAGAAAGGATTAAAGAGCCTTTATTACTGCAGATCAAAATCAATTCAAAGAGCTGAAAATATCAATGATGCAAAATCAACAGATATTACAGCCAATGTATATAAATCTAAAAATAAACAATCAACCGAAGAACAAGAATACGAGGAGTGTCTATCATGTCAGTAAAAGAAAAAATTAAAATGCCTAACAAGGAAATAGTTCAACCACAAAAAATGGGGCTATTAGTAGAAAATCCAGTCTATAAACCTTTTAGATATCCATGGTGTTATGATGCATGGTTAACACAACAAAGAATTCATTGGTTACCGGAAGAGGTGCCTTTAGGAGACGATGTTAGAGATTGGCAAAAGAATTTAACTCAATCAGAAAAAAATTTACTAACTCAAATATTCAGATTTTTTACTCAAGCAGATGTTGAGGTTAGTAACTGTTATTTAAGACATTATACAACTGTCTTTAAACCAACAGAAGTTTTAATGATGATGACAGCTTTCGCTTCAATGGAGACGGTTCATATAGCAGCGTACTCTCATTTACTTGATACTATTGGAATGCCCGAGTCTGAATATTCTGCTTTCATGAAATATAAAGAAATGAAAGATAAATATGACTACATGCAAAATTTTGATATGAGTTCAAAAGAAGATATTGCTAAAACAGTTGCTGTTTTTAGTGCATTCACCGAAGGTCTTCAGCTTTTTGCAAGTTTTGCAATTCTGTTAAATTTTCCTAGACATAATAAAATGAAAGGTATGGGCCAAATAGTTACTTGGTCAGTAAGAGACGAAACTCTTCATTGCAACTCAATGATAAGGATTTTTAAAGAATTTATAAATGAAAATCCAGAGATATGGAATGCAAAACTTAAAAAAGAACTTTATGAAGCTTGCAGAACTATCATTGAGCATGAAGATGCTTTTATTGATCTAGCGTTCGAGATGGGTCCAATGGAAGGTTTAACTGCACAAGAAGTTAAAGACTACATTAGATTTATTGGAAATAGAAGATTAACTCAATTAGGCTTAGAACCTATCTATGATGTCCAAAAAAATCCACTTGGATGGCTAGATACTATGTTGAATGCAGTTGAACATATGAACTTTTTTGAAGGGCGTGCAACAGAATATTCTAAGGCCTCAACACAAGGATCTTGGGTAGAAGCATTTAGTTAATAAAAACCACACGTGCGGAAGAAAGTAGTTAAGTGAGCATAAGTGAAGATTTTTATTTAAAAAGACGATCAGTTATGGCAAAAAAAATGTCACCTGAGCCAATTAAGGAAAGTCATTTAAATCAAATTATTCAAGCTGGTATTAGAGTGCCAGATCATGGCGCTTTAAACCCTTGGAAGTTAGTTATAATTCAAGGTGAACAACTAGCTAAAATTGATAAAGAGATAATTTTCAAAGAATATATTAAAAAAAATCCTAACTCAGATAAATACTTTCATGAGATTGAATCAAAAAGACTTCAAAGAGCAGGGGCTGTAATAGCAGTGTTATCAACCCCAGTTGATCATCCAAGTATTCCACTGTGGGAAATGCAATTATCTTCAGGAGCAGTATGTATGAATTTATTATCTTGTGCTCAATCATTAGGATATGCAGTACAGTGGTTAACCGAATGGTATTCTTATAACGACACAATGTTAACTTATCTTGGTGGAAGAGTTGGAGTTGATAAAATATCTGGATTTATTTATATTGGACATAAGACAGAGGAACCTAAAGAAAGAAAAAGACCAAATCCTACAGATGTAATAAATTATTTATAATAACATGTATATAGCAATGAATAGATTCAAAATAGTTCTTGGTAAAGAAAATGAATTTGAAAAAGTATGGAGAGAAAGAGACACACACTTAAGCGAAGTTCAAGGCTTTAAAGAATTTCATTTAGTAAAAGGTGAAAAAAATGAAGAATATTCGTTGTATGCTTCGCACTCAATTTGGAATTCTAAAGATGATTTTGTAAACTGGACTAAGTCTGAAGCATTTAGGTTAGCACACAAAAATGCTGGACAACATAATGAATTATATTTAGATCATCCTAACTTTGAGGGTTTTGAAGTAGTACTATAAATATATTTTAAATTTTAACTATAGGAGTGTAATATGAAAATATTAAAAGAATTAGATGATGCAAAATTAGTTATTGTTGATTTAGAAGTAAGGTTAGGGGAGGAGGTAAGAAGTGCTCCCACTTTATGTGCAAAGTATAAAGGAAAGATTATACCTCTTAATACTGCTCATGATGGAAGACCGATATTAATGAAAGAAGAAAATTCAATAGAAAAATAAATTATGACTGAACAAGTTAGTATTTATTTAACAGCAATGATTTTAGGAATTATGCTGTTCTTCTCATTTGTAATTGCTCCAGTAGTGTTTACTACCTTAGATGAAGATAATGCTCGAAAGTTTATAAGAAGAATATTTCCTTTTTATTATAATGTTAATTTAGGGATAAGTTTAATTATTCTATTAACATTTGTATTTTTGAACAATTTAGGAATTGGTTTCTACTTAATATTAGCAATTAGTTTGTTATTTGCTACTTCAAACTATCTGTTAATGCCATTAATTAATAAATATAGAGATGAGAAGCAAGATAAAAAATTTAAATTCTCTCATTCAATGTCTGTCATCATTAATTTTGTGCAGATGATTTTATTGGTTTTATTACTTATTTAATGAAATATAAAAAATATTTTAGGAAAACCAGTCTTAAACAAAAAGGTGATGGTGAATTTTTTCTAAATGAAATTGAAAATAAAAAACCTAAGTTTTTTTTAGAAGTTGGTGTCTTTCATGGAGTAACAGCAAGAAATGTATGTGAATTACTTTATAAAATTCATAAAGATGATTTTAAATACATAGGTTTAGATCTATTTGAAAAAAATGATGAAAATAAATCAGAAATAATTCCTAATACAAAGTTCTCAAATCCCCTAAAAAATTTTTATTTTAATTATATAAAAAGACAGGACCCATATTCCTTAAAGGCTGTTGAGGATTTATTAAAAAAATTCAAAAAAAATATCTATTTGATTAAAGGTAATTCAAACAAGATTTTAAGAAATATAGATATGACTAAAATAGATTATGTTTTCCTGGATGGTGGACATGAATATGAAACTGTTAAAAATGATTTAATTCATTGTATTGAGGTTATAAATAAAAATGGCACAATCTTGTGTGACGATTATAATTTATCTTACGCTCCAGGTGTAAAAAGAGCTATAGATGAATTTACAAAAGAAAATAGTTTTGGCTGTGAGCTACTTTGTAATCAAAGATTTGCAAAAATTGAAAAAAATTAAATAACAGAGTTAATTAAACTTAAAGCTTTTTGAACAGCAGCTTTCTGAATTAATAATCTTTTTTTTGATTTAAATAAATTTTTTTTTATAATAATTTTTTTCCCTTTTTTTAGGCCAATATAAACTAAACCAACAGGTTTTTTTTTAGTTCCGCCGCCTGGTCCAGCTATCCCAGTTACAGAAATATTTATATTTGCTTTAGAAATCTTAGATAAATTTATTACCATTTCTTTACAACATTCATGGCTCACAGCTCCATATTTTTTTATTACATTTTTTTTAACTTTTAAGATTTTGATTTTTGACTGATTTGAATAAGTAACCAATCCTAAATTAAATACTCTAGACGATCCTTTAAATGATGTAATTGTACTTGAAAGTTTCCCCCCGGTACAAGACTCTGCAAAAGAAATTTTAAGATTTTTTTTAATTAATTTTTTTATTAGTAAGCTCATTTATTAAATTAATTTATAAAACATATAAACTAAACCTTAATTATCTAAAATTAAACTTTTAATCATACCTTGTAATAGAAATTATAACCTCACAAGCTATAGCTTTCTCTTTTCCTATTAAACCTAATTTTTCAACAGTCTTACCTTTAAGGTTTATTTGATTTTTATCTAAAAATAAAAGATTTGATAAAGATTTAATTATTCTATCTCTATACATAGTAACTTTAGGTCTCTCACATATTAAATTGATGTCTAAATTATTAATTAAATAATTTTGTTTTTTGATCATTTCTAAAATAGGTCTCAACATATTTGGAGATCTAATGTTCTTAAATTTTTTTGTATTACTTGGAAAGTATGTTCCTATGTCTTTTTTATTTAGGGCTCCTAAAAGAGCGTCTATAATTGAGTGCAAAATAACATCCCCGTCTGAATGACCTTTAAGACCTGAATGGAATGGTATTTTAATACCCCCTAAGTATAGTTTCTTATTTTTAATAAGCCTATGTATATCAAAACCTATACCAAAATAAGTTTTTGGACTTATTATGTCATCCTTGAAAGTAATCTTTTTATTTTGGTTTTCACCTTTAATAAATTTAATCTTTAAATCATTATTTATAAAAAGTGTGGCCTCATCACTAATTTTATCTTTGTTTTTCGTTGCAATTGAATATAAATTTTTATATCTAAATGCTTGTGGAGTTTGAGTTAATAGTGCATTTTTTTTTTTCAAATTATAAATTTTGTTACTGATTTTATATTTAATAGAATCTTTTGACTCCACAATAGGCACTACTGCTTTATTTTTTTTTAAATTTCGTAAAAGATTTTTTAATAGTTTAAACGAAAAGTTTGGTCTTGCAGCATCATGAATAAAAACATTTTTTGGATTAAATTTTTTAAGATATTTCAAAGCAATTAAAGAGGAGTCCGATCTTTCTTTGCCACCCTTAATAATAGTAATTAACTTGGAGTTGATTAATTTTCTCAATATATTCGAGTTATTTGTGACAACTATTATTTTTTTAAAAAACCCTGATTCCAATGATTTTTGAATTGAATGTTCTATAATTGACATGTTTTTATAGGTAAAAAATTGTTTAGGTTTATCTTTGTTAAATCTTTTACCCTTTCCAGCTGCTAATATTACAAAATAGTTGTTCATTTATTTAAATGCTATAATTCTAGTTCATGATTGAATTTTTGAAAAAAAATATATTCATCATTACAATATCTAGTATCACACTATTCATCGGTTTTTTAACTTTTTTAACATTTATCGATAGAAGTTTTGTACAATTAAATCAAAAAAATTTACAATATTTATTAATTTTAAATATTTTCCTACTTTTTTTATTATTTGCTTTTATTTTTGCTGAGATAAATAAATCAATTAAAAACGATATTGATAAAGACGGCCTCTCGTCTAACAAAAGATATATAACATATTTTTCGTTATTTACATTAATCCCTTCCATTTTGATTTCAATATTTTCCTTATTCCTTTTTTCTTTCGCTTTAGAAAAATATTTTGATAAAAAGATAACAACAGTTGTAAATAATTCCTATAAACTAGCTAAAGATTATGTTGAGGAAGTAAGAAACAAAATTGAAGCTGATATAATCATGGTTGCATTTGATACTAATAAAAGTGCAAATTTTTTAAATGATAACAAAAAAGAATATTTACGGTTTTTAAAAACTCAAAAATTAATTAGAGATGTTGATCAAATACATATTATTGACGAAAATAAAAAATTATTATTTTCGACAGAAGAAATAGATAATTATGTTCCACCAGTTGATAAAGCTCTTAAACTTGTTTTAGACGACGATCGCCCCTTAAAAATAATTAATGCTTCAAAAAATATATCTGCTGCAATTATGAGGTTACAGGCATTTGATGATAGATTCTTATATTTAGTAAAATATTTAGATAAAAATATTTCAAATTATTTGAGTGAATCACAAGAAGCAATTAATTTTTATTATGTTGTTGAAGAAAGAAGTACGGGTATTAAAATTTCATTTGCTTTAATTTATATAATACTTGTTACGTTATTACTATTTATATCAATTACAATTGCTATAAGATTTTCTTCAAGATTCTTTAGGTCGATAAATAATTTAATTTTTGCATCTACTGAGATTGGTCAAGGAAATTTAAATACAAAAGTTCCTGAAATTAAAACCGATAAAGACATGGAAATCTTAAATAAAAATTTTAACCAAATGATTAATAGATTAAAAAATCAACAAGAAAAATTAATTGTTAATGAACGATATGAAGCTTGGGGAAGTTTGGCAAGAAAACTTGCACATGAAATTAAGAATCCCCTAACCCCTATACAACTAACTATTGATCGAATTAAAACAAAGTATTTTAGTCAAATTTTAGACAAAGATCAGAATGATTTTTCCGAAAATCTCAAAATTATAGATAATCAAATAAAACAAATAGAAAATCTAGTTAATGAGTTCTCAGATTTTGCAAGAATGCCAAAGCCAACTTTAAAAGATAATGATTTGATTAAGATAATCAAAGAAAATATGAATTTATTATCTCAAATTGATAAAACAATTAAGATAAATTTGTCTCAAAGTGATAAAGAAATAATTTTCAAATGTGATAAAGAACAGATGGGAAGAGTTTTCTTTAATCTCATTAAAAATTCTATTGAAAGTATTCAGCAAAAATCAGACAAAATACCTGATTTTAGTAAGAAAATATCAATTGAAATTTCCAGTAATAATGAGCATATTAAATTTACTTTGGAAGATAATGGTGTTGGTTTTAGTCACAATAATGAACTCAGTGAAATATTAAACCCCTATTACACTACAAAAAAATATGGAACTGGATTAGGATTATCTATAGTAAACAAAATAATAAATGATCACAGAGGTGAACTTAAATTTTTCGCGATCACAAATGGTGCTAAAGTAGAAATTAATTTTGTATTAAATGGCAATTGAAATATTAATAGTTGACGACAATTCAGATATTAGAAAAATTCTTAATGAGTTAATTATTGATGCTGGATATGAAACTAGATTAGCAGCAAATTTTAGTCAGGCTTTAGGTGAAATTGATAAAAAAATGCCTGATGTTGCAATATTAGATGTTAAACTTGATAAAGGTGACAATGACGGGATAGAATTATTATCTTACATTAAATCTAAAAACCATGACGTACCAGTTATTATCATTACTGGGCACGCAAATATTGAAATGGCAGTTAATTCACTTAAGCATGGTGCTTTTGAATTTGTAGAAAAACCGTTTGATCAAGCAAGATTATTAAATTTTGTTTCTAGGGCTGTAGAAAACTTAAAACTTAAAACTCAAAACAAGGAATACGAAAATAAATTATTTTCATCTTATGAGCTAATTGGCAATAGTAAAAATATTATTAATATAAGAGATCAGATCAAAAAAATCTCCCTAACTGAAAGTAGAGTTTTAATCAACGGACCTTCAGGTTCAGGAAAGGAATTAATTGCTAGAAAAATTCATAA
The DNA here is from genome assembly GCA_902515205.1 of uncultured Pelagibacteraceae bacterium. Classification (GTDB taxonomy): domain Bacteria; phylum Pseudomonadota; class Alphaproteobacteria; order Pelagibacterales; family Pelagibacteraceae; genus Pelagibacter. Next base: position 64,036 of record CABXTU010000002.1, read on the forward strand.
AAGCTCGAAACGAAATGATAAACCCTTCGTTATTATTAATGGTGCTTTACTTGACTCTGAGAAATATGAACTAGAATTATTTGGTGAAGAAAAAAGTAACGGTTCAATTTCATATGGAGCTTTAGAAAAAGCTAATAAAGGTACACTACTAGTTGATCAAGTTTCTGAAATACCCTTGAATATTCAATCAAAAATTTTAAGGGTTTTAATTGATCAAAAATTTAAAAGATTAAATGGAAATAATGATATTAATGTAAATGTTAGACTAATATGTTCTTCAAATAAAAATTTAAAAGAAGAAATTGACTTAGGAAATTTTAGGGAAGATTTATATCATAGATTAAATGTATTTGAGATAAATATTGAACCTCTAAATGAAAGAATCTCAGATATCCCACTTTTGATAAAATATTTTTCAAAAGTTATTTCAGAAAACTATAACATGAAAAAATTAAATATTGATGAGAATGATAGTTATATATTAAACCACAAATGGCATGGAAATGTTAGGGAGCTAAGAAATTTGATAGAAAGAATAGCGATATTACAACCTGAAACACAAGAAAAAATATCAAATATAGTAAAAGAGTCATTAAAAAGTGATAATTTTAGTGAAAAAGTAACAGAAAATAGTCTTTCTATACCACTAAAAGAAGCTAGAGAAAAATTTGAAAAAGAGTATTTAACTATCCAACTAAAAAAATTTAATGGAAATATATCAAAAACAGCCACCTTTGTTGGGATGGAAAGAAGCGCATTACACCGAAAGCTTAAAGGTTTAGGAATAAAAGAATTTAATTAAATGAATATCATAATTTGTGGAGCTGGTAGAGTTGGATTTACTATAGCAAAGTTATTAAGTGAACAAAGTCACTCAATTACTGTGATAGACCAATCTAGTGAAGATATTCAAAAAATAAATGATAGCTTAGACGTTAAAGCTATAGTTGGAAAGGCTACCTATCCCTCAATACTTGAAAAGGCTAATGCAGCTGAAACTGATATGATAATTGCAGTAACAAGAAATGATGAAATCAATATGCTCATTTGTCAAATAGCTTTTTCAATTTTCAATATACCAAAAAAAATAGCTAGGATAAGATCTCAAGATTACTTAAATCCAAAATTTACAAAAGTTTATAATAAAGAGAATTTGCCTATAGATGTAATTATTTCACCAGAAATTGAAATAGCAAAGTCAATTCAAAGAAAACTTGAAGCTCCAGGTGCTTTAGATAGTGTACCTTTCTGTCAAAATAAAATTAGATTATTAGAAATTCTTATTAAAGATAACTGCAAATCAATAGGTATAAAATTTAATGAACTCACTAAAAAATATCCAAAACTGGAGGCTAACATTGTAGGCATTAATAGAGGAGATAAGTTTTTTATACCAAAAAAAACAGACACTGTCAGTTCTGGAGATAAAATTTATGTAATTATAAATTCGTCCCAAATGCAAGAAACTCTTGAAGCTTTTGGTCATGATGAGAGGATATCTAAGAAAATTTTAATAATAGGAGGAGGAAATATTGGTTTTAATCTCGCAAAAAATATTGAAGAAACTTTAGATACTGTGAGGGTTAAAATTGTTGAGAAAAGTAAAAATCGTGCGGAATATTTAGCAAATGAGTTAAATGATACAATAGTTATTAATGGTGATGGATTAGATGAAGAGGTATTAACTGAGGCAAACTTAGATGAGGCTGAAACAGTTTTAGCACTAACTAACGATGATGAGGATAATTTAATGGTTAGCATTTTAGTTGAAAAATTTGCTAAAGATAAAAAGGATGTAGATGATAAAAGAACAATGGCCTTAATTAATAAACCTAATTATTCTCTTTTACAATCTTCCCTAAAAATTGATGACTTAATAGATCCAAGAATGAATACAGTTTCAAGTATTCTTAAACATGTTCATAAAGGAACTATAGAAAATGCATACACAATTTCAAATGGAGAATATGAGGTTATAGAAGCAGAAATTATTGAAACTTCAGAACTTATAAATAAGGAATTGAAAAATTCAAATCTTCCTGAAGAAATTAGAATTGGGGCAATTTTAAGAGACAAAAAGGTAATAATTCCTAATTCAAACTTTATTTTTAAAGTTGATGATCAGGTTGTTTTTATTGCGAAAAAAGAGTCGATTTCATTTGTAGAAAATATTTTTAGATTGAGCTCAGTTTAAATAGATGTTTGGTTTACAGATTAGATACCTAAGCTTTTTTTTTGGGTTAATTTTTCTTCTTTCTTTCTTTAATATAATTTATTCGTATTATCTTAATTTATACCTTAACTTAAATACTTATTACTTAACTTTTATTACATCACTAATAATATCAATTATATTTTATAAATTAAAAATAACTGAAAAAAAAATAACTATTTATAAAAAAATACTTACAGTTTTTTTGGGTTATATTTTATTGCCATTAATACTCTCAATACCATTTTATTTTAGTATTTATAATATTACTTTTTTGAACTCATTTTTTGAGTCAATTTCTGGCTTTACCTCAACAGGTTTCACAGTATTTGAAAATATCAAACATATTGATGAAAGCTTAATTTTGTGGAGATCTTCAATTCAATGGTTAGGTGGGCTGTACTTCCTTTTTTCAATTATATTATTAATCGATATATATGATGATAGTTTTAAGAAATCATTAACAAATTTTTTTTCTCTAAACAGTTCTGAAATTTTAAAGCAAGCAACTAAAATTTTTCTCTTATATTCTTGTCTTACTTTACTTATTTTTGTTATTTTAAATATTTTTTCTATAAGAGCATTTGATTCTTTAAACTTAGCTTTTACGCTTATTTCTTCTGGTGGTTTTTTACCTGTTAATGATCTTTCAAGTATTATTAAAGGCAACTTACAAATAATCATAGTTTCAATTTTAATGCTTCTATCATTTTTTAGTATTTTTTTTGTTTATAATTTAATTTTTTTCAAAAAAAAAAATATTAATTTCTTGTATGAAGATTTACATTTAACAATTTATTTAATTATTATTATTACAGTTTTTTTTTTATTTTTTAGTTTTAATAATGAATTTTCCAACAATCTATTATCAATATCTAGCAGTATATCTAATATTGGTTTTTCGATAGAAAAAGAAAATCCAAATCTTACTCTTGTTTATTTAATTCTTGTAATTATAGGTGGTTCCTTTTTTTCTACTAGTTCTGGCTTAAGATTTGTGAAAATTTTCTCATTATTTAAATATTCTTTAAATCAAATTCTATCATTTAGTAAACCAAAGAACATATTTATGAATAAACTTATATTTACAAAAATTAATTTTGATTCAAATGAAATTAATAAATATTTTTTAACAATTTTAATATTTATTTTGTCTTTTTTAATATTGATCTCAATGTTGAGCTTAAGTGGGATTGAATTTGAAAGTTCATTTAAATTATCAATTTTAACTTTAATGAACACTGTAAACTCTTCAATCTATGGTTTAAGTGAATTCAATTTTTATGACCTTAATTATTTTTCAAAGTATACTCTCATTATCTTTATGATTGTTGGAAGAATAGAATTATTAACAGTTTTACTTCTTATTAAAAAATTTCTTTTTAAAAATTAGTTTATTATTGTATATGTATATTTGATTTTTATTGCGCCCTTAGCTCAGCTGGATAGAGCATCGGTTTTCTAAACCGAGGGTCGGAGGTTCGAATCCTCCAGGGCGCGCCATTAAAAGACCAAAATGGGTTTCTTATGCTTCAATATTACTGCTGGTATGTATTAATTTTGTCTTGAACAGTTATTTCTTACATGCTTAAATTATGAATATTCAAAAGTTATTTTGAATTATTTGTTAACAAATAAATAAACAATAGGAAGAAATATGTTTAAATACTTAAAACAATTAACTTCTTTAGTTGCTATGGTGGCTGTGTTGTTCACTTTTACAACAGAGACTATGGCCGCTAAAAAATCTAAAACACTTAAAAATACTCAAAAAAAGGGTTTTGTAAGATGTGGAGTATCTCAAGGTCTTCCAGGATTTTCTAATGCTGATGCAGCAGGAAATTGGACTGGTGTTGATGTTGATGTATGTAGAGCGGTAGCTGCTGCAGTTCTAGGTGATGCAAACAAAGTTAAGTTTACGCCACTAAGTGCTAAAGAAAGATTTACAGCTTTAACTTCTGGTGAGATTGATATCTTGTCTAGAAACACAACTTGGACTCTTTCTAGAGATGCTGATATCGGGCTTACTTTTGTAGGTGTAAACTTTTACGATGGACAAGGTTTCATGGTAAGAAAAAGTTCAGGTATTACTTCAACTGGTCAATTCAAAAATGGTATTTCAGCTTGTACAAACTTAGGTACAACGACTGAACTTAACATGAGAGACTTCTTCAACTCAAAAGGAATTTCTTATGAGCCAGTTACTTTTGAAAAAGCTGACGAGGTTGTTGCAGCTTATGATGCTGGAAGATGTGATACTTACACAACTGATAAATCAGGTTTAGCTGCTCAAAGAATTAAATTGAGTAACCCTGATGAACATGTTGTATTACCAGAAACTATTTCAAAAGAGCCATTAGGTCCAGTTGTTAGACAAGGTGATGCAGTATGGGAAGATATCGTAAGATGGTCTTTAAATACTATGATCGAAGCAGAAGAGTATGGTATTACTTCGGCTAATGCAGACTCAATGAAAACTTCAGACAATCCGGCTATTAAAAGATTAGTTGGTGCTGAAGGTGAAATGGGTGCAGCATTCGGTTTAGACAATGAGTGGAACTTAAGAATTATCAAGCAGGTTGGAAATTATGGTGAAAGCTATAAGAGAAATATAGCTGACACTGGTATTTTACCAGACAGAGGTCCAAATGAATTATGGACTAAAGGTGGTATTTTATACGTTCCACCATCAAGATAATTTAAGTAATAAATTAGTTAAAAAGGGCTAGATTTATCTAGCCCTTTTTTTTTAAACTCTTATATTATTCAATCTGTGAATTTTAAACTTAAAGATATAGGTCCACAACTAATAACAGTTATAGCTGTTGTTCTTATATTTGGTTTTTTCACTTATAATGCTCAAGTCAATATGGAAAATAGAGGTATTGATTTTGGTTATGGGTTTTTATCACAAGAAGCCTCATTTGATGTTCAATTTTCATTAATAGAATATGACGGCTCTCATTCCTATTTTAGAGCTTATTTAGTTGGTTTATTAAATACAATACTAGTTTCAGTTATAGGTATAATTATAGCGACAATTCTTGGTATAGTAGTAGGTATAGCAAGACTTTCATCAAATTATCTCATAAATAAATTTGCAGCATTTTACGTTGAGTTTTTCAGAAATATTCCTTTACTATTACAACTATTTTTTTGGTATTTCGCAGCTCTCAGAACTTTACCTTTACCTCAGGATGCCGAGTCATTTTTTGGAGTATTTTACCTTACCATTAAAGGTTTATACGTACCTGCATTTGTGTGGGAAAATTTTAATGTTTTTTTTTACTCCATAATTGCAGCTTTCGTATCAATTATATTTGTTAGAACTTATGCAAAAAAAGTCCAAGAAAACCTTGGAAAACAAACACCTGTTTTATTAATCTCAATTGGATTATTAATAATTTTACCTCTTTTAAGCTTTTTAATTGGTGGAGTAGATTTATCATTCGAAATTCCGAAACTAAAACAATTGGCTACAACATCATTTGTTTATGATGGCGGTTTAAGTTTACCACCTGAATTAATTGCTTTAACATTAGCTTTGTCCCTATACACAGCAACTTTCATTGCTGAATGTGTTAGAGCAGGTGTTCAAGGTGTTGGAAAAGGCCAAAAAGAAGCTGCTGCATCTATTGGTTTAACTCCAAATCAAGTTCTTAAGTTGGTTGTAATGCCACAGGCTTTAAGGATAATAATTCCACCAACAACAAATCAATATTTAAATCTTACTAAAAACTCTTCATTAGCTGCAGCTATAGCTTATCCAGATATAGTTTTAGTTTTCGCAGGAACAGCTTTAATGCAAACTGGTAAGGCCATAGAAATTGTGTCAATTACAATGTTTACTTATTTAAGCTTAAGCATTTCAATTTCTATCTTGATGAACTGGTACAATAAAAAAATAGCAATACAAGAAAAGTAATGTCAAAAATAAATTTTTTAAAACCGGATAAATCTAATTTATATACTTTTTTATATTTTGGTTCTTTTTTAGTTTTTTTTAGTATTTTAGATGTTTTCTTAAACTCTTTCTTTAATATTAATATGACAGTATTTTTACCTTACACATTAAGTTTTATATTGCCTTTGTTTTTAGGCTTTATTGGTCTTCATTTCCTCAGAATTGAGTATAGTGGTATTAAGAGATTAGATATCTTTAATAAAAATATTAATACAAATAATTTTAATGCCATTTTATCTTTATTAATAATATTTATAATTATCAAGTCCACACCTCCGGCTATGAGTTGGCTTATCATTGATGCAGATTTTGCAGGTAATTCAAAAGATGTTTGTACTGGATCAGGTGCTTGTTGGACCTATATAAAAGTTTGGATAAGACGTTTTATGTATGGAATGTATCCAAACGGCGAGCAGTGGAGAATTAATTTATCTTTTATAGCTTTAGCATTACTTGGATCTGTTGGATATTTTGCGACAGATAAATTCAAAAAGTATTTAACTTTATATTATGTTGTGATTTATCCGTTTATAGCATTTTTATTTATTTTTTTCTTTATTTCAGGTGGACCAGTTTTTTTTGATTTTTCATACGGGATAATCGCTGCAATAATATCAATTATAATTGGTTTTTTTATACCTAATAAATTTAAATTTTATTATTTTTTAATTGTTCCTTTTTCTATTTATATTTTATTAAAATATTTTATATTTTATGAAGAGCTAATTGAATTAGGAAAGCTTGAAGGTTTAAATTGGGTTGAAACTGGGGCTTGGGGTGGACTGTCTTTAACATTCATAATTTCTTTTTTCTGTCTAATTTTTTGTTTTCCAATAGGGATGGCTTTTGCACTTGGCAGAAGATCAGGATTCCCATTAATTCGTTACATATCAATAGGTTTTATTGAATTTTGGAGAGGTGTTCCTTTAATAACAGTTTTATTTATGTCAGCTGTGATGTTTCCAATGTTTTTACCAGAAGATTTTTTTATTGATAAACTAATTAGAGCCATAATAGCTATTTCTTTATTTGAAGCAGCTTATGTTGCTGAAGTTATAAGGGGTGGTTTACAAGCACTTCCAAGAGGTCAATATGAAGCCGCAAAATCTTTAGGTATGGGATATTGGAAGATGCATATTTTTGTAATTTTACCCCAAGCTTTAAAATTAGTAATACCTGGAATCGCTAATACCTTTCTAGCATTAGTAAAGGATACTCCATTAATATTTGTTGTTGGTTTATTAGAATTAGTGGGAATGTTAAATTTAGCTAAAACAAATCCAGAATGGTTAGGTTTTGCAATGGAAGGTTATGTTTTTGCAGCAATAATCTTCTGGATTATTTGTTATGCAATGAGTAAATATAGCTATAATTTAGAACAAAAATATAAAACTGATCGATAAATAATGTCTGACAATATAATTCAAATAAATAACGTGAATAAATGGTTTGGAGATTTTCAAGTTTTAAAAGGAATAAATTTAGAGGTTAAACCAAAAGAAAAAATTGTTGTTTGTGGTCCTTCAGGTTCAGGAAAGTCAACATTAATAAGATGTATTAATAGATTAGAGGAGCATCAAGAGGGAGATATAGTGGTTGATGGTACAGAATTATCAGAAGATACAAAAAATATAGAACAAATAAGAGCAGAGGTAGGAATGGTTTTCCAACAATTTAATTTATTTCCTCATTTATCAATTTTAGATAATTGTACCCTAGCGCCTATATGGGTTAAGAAAATGCCTAAGAAAGAAGCTGAAGAATTAGCTTTAAAACATTTAGATAGAGTTCAGATTATTGATCAAGCTCAAAAATATCCAGGACAATTGTCAGGTGGGCAACAACAAAGAGCTGCAATAGCAAGAGCTTTGTGTATGGAACCAAAAATAATGCTCTTTGATGAGCCAACGTCAGCACTAGATCCAGAAATGATCAAAGAAGTGCTTGATGTAATGGTAAATTTAGCAAAACAAGGGATGACAATGATAGTAGTCACTCATGAAATGGGTTTTGCAAAAGAAGTAGCTGATCAAATGATATTTATGGATGAAGGAATGATTGTAGAAAAGGCAGGTACTAAAGAATTTTTTGACAATCCCAAGAGTGAAAGAACAAAGCTTTTTCTTAGTCAGATACTATAATCGTAGTAAATATCAAGAAATTTTTCTCAATTAAACACATAAGTATTGCTTGACACATTTCCAATATTCTAGGTTTTTAGTTAAAAAATAAAAAAGATAATAGTTGCAGGAGGTATTAAAAACTAGTTGAATAAGTTTTTAATAAAATTAAGAGGGGTCTTAATGGAAGATAATTTTAATATGCATCTAGGCAATAAGCTTAAGCTTAGAAGGTTGGCTTTAGGTTTAACTCAAACTAAAGTAGCAAAAGCAATCAACGTTACATTTCAACAAATTCAAAAATATGAAAAAGGTACAAATGGAGTTAGCTCAATTCGTTTATTACAACTCTCAAATTATTTAAAAGTACCAATTAATTATTTTTTTGAGGATTTTTCAGAATATTTAATAAATCTAGAGAAATCTCAAGAAGGCCACATGAATGTAAACTATAACTTTTTAGTAAAATTATATTTAGAGTTAAATGCAGATCAAAAACTGAAATTTAATAAATCATTACAAGTATCAAGTAATAATATTTCTAAAATTGGATAATTTTGGCTCCTCGGGCAGGACTCGAACCTGCGACCAATTGATTAACAGTCAACTGCTCTACCAACTGAGCTACCGAGGAATATAAAATCTGAACTTACTTTTTTTTAAAGTTAAAACAAGAATTTTTTTGGAGGCAACGCCCGGAATCGAACCGGGATACAAGGATTTGCAATCCTCTGCGTAACCATTCCGCCACGTTGCCAGATGTTTTAGAAGATAGCTACAAAGAGTTTTATATAAAATATTTGTGATTAGTCTATTAAATAACGATATAATTTGATTATTGTTAATTTGGATTAATAAATTATAAACTACTTAATCCATGAATAGTGATAAATATATACATTCTGAAGTAGAAGATAATATTTATTCTTATTGGGAAAAAAACAAATTATTTAAACCTAAAAAAAATTCAAAAAAATATTCAATTGTTATTCCACCTCCAAATGTAACTGGAAGTTTGCATATGGGTCATGCATTAAATAATTCTATTCAGGATCTTTTAGTTCGCTATTATCGAATGAATAATTATGAAACTTTATGGCAACCTGGAACTGATCATGCTGGAATAGCTACCCAAGCTTTAGTTGAAAAAAAACTTGAAAAAGAGAACTTAAATAAAAATGAAATAGGTAGAGAAAAATTTATACAAAAAGTATGGGAATGGAAAAATCAATATGGAGATATTATTATTAATCAACTCAAAAAACTCGGGTGCTCATGTGATTGGTCCAGGAACGCTTTTACCATGGATGAGAATCTATCAAAATCAGTGATTAAAGTTTTTGTTGAATTACACAAAAAAAAATTAATTTATAAAGCAGAAAAACTTGTCAATTGGGACACAGTTTTAAAAACAGCAATATCGGATTTAGAGGTTGATCAGAGGGAAATGAACTCTAAGATTTACTATATTAGATATCCAATTGATAAATCCTCTGATTTTATAACTATCGCAACTACAAGGCCTGAAACCATGCTTGGAGATACAGCTATTGCGGTTAATCCAAAAGACAAACGATTTAAAAAATTTGTAGGTAAAACTGTTACTGTCCCAATAGTAGGCAGGAAGATAAAAATCATTAAAGATAATTATGCAGATCCCGAACAAGGAACTGGAGCACTAAAGATCACTCCAGCTCATGACTTCAATGATTATGATGTTGGTCAGAGAAACAAACTAGATATAATAAATGTGTTTACTGAAGATGGTAAAATAAATAATAACGCTCCAGATGATTATGTTGGATTAGATAGATTTGAAGCACGTAAAAAAATTTTAAATGAATTAATAGAAAAAGATTTTTTTGTTAAAGAAGAAAATATAAAAAATAAAGTTCCATATGGGGATAGGTCAAATTCAGTTATTGAACCTTTTTTAACAGAACAATGGTTTGTCAATGCAAAAAAATTATCCATTAAAGCAAAGCAAATAGTCAAATCCAAAAAGACTAATTTCTTTCCAGAAAATTGGTCAAAGACTTATTTTCAATGGATGAATAATATAGAACCTTGGTGTATTTCTAGACAGCTTTGGTGGGGTCATCAAATACCAGCATGGTACGGTCCTGATAAAAAAATCTTTGTTGCAACAAATGAAATTGATGCAAAAAAACAAGCAAAAAAGTTCTATAAAAAAGACGTTAAAATTACAAGAGATCCTGATGTTTTAGATACATGGTTTTCATCCGGCTTATGGCCTTTTGCAACATTAGGCTGGCCTGATAAAAAAGAATTTGTTAAAAAATTTTATCCTACAACAGTTTTAGTTACTGGTTTTGATATTATTTTCTTTTGGGTAGCAAGAATGATGATGTTTGGTATGGAGTTTTTAAACAAAGAACCTTTTAAAGATATTTATGTTCATGCTTTAGTTCGTGATGAAAAAGGACAAAAAATGTCTAAGTCAAAAGGAAACGTAATTGACCCATTAGATTTAATTGAAAAATATAGTGCTGATGCATTAAGATTTACTCTTCTTTCAATGGCATCACCTGGAACAGATGTCAAACTTTCTGAAGATAGAGTTAAAGGTTATAGAAATTTTTTAAATAAATTATGGAATGCTAATAATTTTTTAATTACCAATAAATGTGATTTTAAAAAAGTTGATAAAGTTCCAAAAACCACAGTAAATATCAATAAATGGATTTACTCAGAATTAATTCAAACAAAAGATAAAATTGAGAAAAATCTTAAAGATTACAGATTTGATGAAGCAGCTAAAAATGCATATCAATTCGCATGGCACTCTTATTGCGACTGGTACATTGAGCTTTCAAAAACTATTTTATTTTCAGATGATGAAAAATCTAAAAAAGAGGTAAAAGAGGTTTCAGCTTATATATTTAAACAAATACTTGTTATTCTTCATCCATTTATTCCATTTGTTACAGAGAAAATCTGGTTAAAAAATAAATTCGATAAATCAGATAAGAATTTCCTAATGCACGCTAATTGGCCATCAGGAAAAACCAAGAAAGATCAGTCTATGAAAGATGTAGAAAGTATCATCAATGTCATTACTGAACTTAGATCCTTTAAAAATGAATTAAATGTCAGCCCAGGATCATTTATTGATATTTCAATTAATAAAATTGCCAAAAAGAACAAATTATTAATGAATAATAATGAAATCATTCTTAAAAGGCTTGGTCGTATCAATAATTTCTATGATAAAGACCAAGAAAAACCCTCAGCTACATTGGTTATATCTGGTGACATATTTAAGATTTATTTTGATGAAAATGTAGATTTAAATCTAATTAAAGAAAACTTAGTTAAAAGACAGAACAAATATCAAGAGGAAATGGACAAAATATCTCAACGGTTATCTAACAAAGGGTTTACCGATAGAGCTCCAAAAAATATTGTTGAACAAGAAAAAACTAACTATAGTAATTTAAAAAATGATATCCAAAAAATATCATATACAATTGAAAGTTTATAATGCGGAAGTTTAATAAGAAGAAATTACCCAGCAGACATACATCTTTAGGAGCTGATAGAGCGCCACATAGATCATTTTACTATGCAATGGGTGAGACAGAAAAAGATGTTTCAAAACCCTTTATCGGCGTTGTATCAACATGGAATGAGGCTGCTCCTTGTAACATTGCTTTGATGAGACAAGCCCAATCAGTTAAAAAAGGGGTTAGGGCATCTGGAGGAACACCAAGAGAATTTTGTACAATTACAGTTACTGATGGTATCGCAATGGGGCACGAAGGTATGAAATCTTCATTAATATCAAGAGAAGTAATTGCTGATAGTGCAGAACTAACTGTTAGAGGGCACTGTTATGATGCATTAGTAGGTATTGCAGGTTGTGATAAATCTTTACCAGGTTTAATGATGTCGATGGTACGTTTAAACGTACCAAGTGTATTTATTTATGGAGGATCAATACTTCCAGGCAAATACAAAGGTAAAGATGTAACTGTTGTAGATGTTTTTGAAGCTGTTGGAAAACATTCATCAGGTCAAATGTCAGCAAAAGAATTAAGAAAATTAGAATTGGTTGCATGTCCTACAGCTGGAGCTTGCGGTGGTCAATTTACTGCAAATACAATGGCCTGTGTATCAGAAGCTATTGGTTTAGCCTTACCTTACTCTGCAGGAACACCAGCTCCTTATGAAGAAAGAGATAAGTACGCAAAATTAAGTGGTAAAATGGTAATGGAACTATTAGCAAAAAAAATTAAACCAAGAGATATTGTTACAAAAAAAGCATTAGAAAATGCTGCAACAATTGTTGCTGCAACAGGTGGATCAACCAATGCAGGTTTACATCTTCCGGCAATAGCAAATGAAGCAGGGATAAAATTTGATTTAATGGATGTTGCAAAAATATTTAAAAGAACTCCATATCTTGCTGATTTAAAACCAGGTGGAAAATATGTTGCAAAAGATATGTGGTTGGCAGGTGGAGTGCCTATGCTTTTAAAAACTCTTTATGATGGTGGTTATATTCATGGAGATTGCATGACAGTTACAGGTAAAACAATGAAAGAAAATTTAAAGAAAATTAAGTTTAACCCAAAACAAAAAGTTTTAAGAGCTTATAACAAACCCTTATCACCAGATGGTGGTGTAGTAGGTTTAAAAGGTAATTTAGCTCCAGAAGGTGGAATAGTTAAAATTGCAGGACTTAAAAAATTACAATTTAGTGGAAGAGCAAGATGTTTTGATAATGAAGAAAGCGCAATGAAAGCAGTTCAAAGTAGAAAATATAAAGATGGGGACGTAATAATTATTAGATACGAAGGCCCGGTAGGTGGACCAGGAATGAGAGAGATGCTTTCAACAACTGGTGCTATTTACGGTCAAGGCAAAGGAGAAAAAGTTGCCTTAATAACTGATGGAAGATTTTCAGGAGCAACGAGAGGCTTTTGTGTTGGTCACGTAGGACCTGAGGCTGCATTAGGTGGACCAATCGCTTTATTACGTAATGGAGATATTATTGATATTGACGCTAAGAAGGGAACAATTAATGTTCGATTAACTAGAGCACAATTAGCTTCAAGAAGACGAAAATGGAAAGCTAGAAAATCTGATTTTGGATCAGGAACTCTTTGGAAATATGCACAAACTGTAGGACCTGCATATTTAGGAGCACCAACACATCCAGGTAAGAAAAACGAAGTTAAGGATTATTCAAAAATTTGATGAAAATTCGCCCAGTCATTTTATGTGGTGGAGCTGGCACAAGACTTTGGCCTGATGCTAAAAAACACCAGGCAAAACAATTTATAGATTTTGGTAATTGGACTTTGTTGGGTAAAACTTTAGAAAGAGTTAAAGCACCGATATATGATGCTCCAATTATTAGTACTAATGCAAAATATTTAAAGCAAGTAAAACAACACTTAAAGAAACATAAGATAAGAAAATTCAAAATAGTTTTAGAGCCAGCAAAAAGAAATACAGCACCAGCTATTTTAAGCACGGCATTAATAAAGGATATACCTTACGAACAACCTTTAATGTTCTTGGCTGCTGATCATTTGATAGAGAAGGTCGCATTATTTAATAAAGCAATAAAAAAAAACCAAAAGAAACTTACTCATAATAATATCTTTATCTTTGGAATTAAGCCTACAATGCCTTCAAGTGAATTTGGTTATTTTTTAACAAAAAATAATAAAGTTTCTAGATTTGTAGAAAAACCAAAAGAGGCTAAAGCTAAACAAATAATTAATAAAAAAGGTTATTGGAATTCTGGAATGTTTTATTTGAGAAAAGATTCAATAATTAATAATTTCAAGAAATACCAACCAAATATTTACCGAAATTGTAACAAAGCTGTAACAAAAGCAAAATATAAAAGTAATGTGTATTATTTAAATAAACAAGCATTCACCAAAGCAACAGCTAAGTCTTTTGACTATGCAATATTAGAAAAAACTAAAGATATAAATGCGATCAAATTAGATATTCCATGGTCTGATTTAGGTTCTTGGAAAGAAATCTGTAAGATGTATGGAAGAAATAAAAGACATTATTATAAAAAGAAGAATGTATTTCATAGACCTTGGGGTAGTTATGTAAATCTATTTAATGGTAAGGAATTTTTAATTAAAGAATTATATGTAAAACCAAAAGGTATATTAAGTCTTCAAAAACATCATCATAGAGCTGAGCACTGGGTAGTTACGCATGGTAAACCTAAAATTACTTTAAATAAAAAATATTTTACTATGAAACCTGATGAAACAATTTTTATTCCACTAGGTGCAATCCATAGAATAGAAAACCCATATAAAAAACCAGTCAAAATAATTGAAGCTCAAGTAGGCTCAATTTTAAAAGAAACGGATATTGTTCGATACCAGGACGTTTATGGCCGTATTAAATAATTAACACGACCACAAAAATATATTTAAAACCAATTGTTTGGTATTATTATGTAATGTATTGCAAGCACTATACCTACTGAAACAGTTAAGCCGAACACCATTTTTAGGAAATCTTTTCCAATTAATGGAAAGACGTAACCTAACTTATATTCTTTGTTCATAGTAGCTATAGCAAGTTCTCTTCCACATAATAAACCAACAAAAACCCATGTCGTAGACATAGGTAAATCGTTTAGTTCTTTAAAGTAGAATAAGACACCAGCATATATTACGTTAATAATTGTCGCTGATCTTGCATATCTAGTTCCTGTTTTTTCAAGAACAACTTTTTGAATTGGTCCACCTTGAATGTAGAAAATATAGAATAACAGTGCTGTAAAGTAACCCATTACTATTAAAAGCAATGTTAAATCTAATTGTCTAGGTAGATACACAGCAATATTAGCCACGTCGTGTGACAACCACACCCACCATAACCAACCAGAGGAAATCCAAACACTATTTCTCCAGAAGCCTACCCATTTTTCGTCTACTTCATCAAATTTTTCATTAATGAATTTAGAAACACCTATCCAGGCGATGTAAGCAACCATTGCTGCTAATCCATAGCCAACAACGCTTTTCATAAGCATTTTTTCAAGCACAACCGTTGAGGCAAATGCTGAAAGAACTAAGAA
This sequence comes from uncultured Pelagibacteraceae bacterium, assembly GCA_902515205.1. Classification (GTDB taxonomy): domain Bacteria; phylum Pseudomonadota; class Alphaproteobacteria; order Pelagibacterales; family Pelagibacteraceae; genus Pelagibacter. The sequence goes on from CABXTU010000002.1 coordinate 79,422, forward strand.
AGTAGTAGATACTGGTATTCCAATTCTTGTTAACAATAATAGTATTGCAGGTGCTACTGCGTGATACCATTGAATTTCTTGATAAGGTATTCTAGTTAATCTTCCATAAGAAATATCACCATCATATGAATACCATCCCCATGCTAACGCAATAATCATTACACCTGATGCAGATCCCGCGAGAGTATACCATTTAAACCATTTCTTTTTTGAAGCTATGAATGTACCCAGTGTTTGAATTGAGTCGTTAGCTATTACGCTATAACCGGCAAGGGCAAACCCTATAACCGTATAAATTAAAGTCATATCCATTTTTTTCTCCTTTATATTATTGTTTTCGGTTCCTATCGATTCATGACTTAAGATCTATGTAATGTGAGTATTAAAATAATTCTATAAAAGAATAAAATAATATGAGAATCAGAGGATGGATTCGTCAACAAATAAACTATTACAGAGCGATGTCTACTATATAATGTTTTTTATTTCTAAATAAAGTTGTATCTATTTAATTAATTTCTTAATTAAAAATACAGCTATTAGAGCTCCCAAAAATTCAGCTAGGATATATGTTGGTGTATTCATGTAATTAATTCCTGTAAAAGAATCAGTAAAAGTTCTTGCTATAGCAACAGCTGGATTTGCAAAAGATGTTGATGATGTGAACCAATAACCAGCCATGATATATGTTGCTACACTTGCAGCTATTGTTATTTTGCCATCTTTTAGAGTAGCAAAAATAATAAAAATCAAACCAAAAGTAGCAATTATTTCAGATAAGAAAATATGAAAGCCATCCCTATTTTTTGTTGATAACTCAAGAATATTGTGTTCAAAAAAAACATTAGCCAACATAACACCAAGCAAACAACCAAGTATTTGGGCAGGAATATATATGATCAGAAGTTTTCCACTGATTTTTTTTCTTAAAAACATAGCTAAACTTACAAAAGGATTGAAATGTGCACCCGAAATATTTGCAAAAGCAGTTATTAAAACGAATAGACCAGCTCCAGTTGCAAGTGTATTAGCTGTTAATCTTAAAGCATTATCATTTGTGAGATTTTCAGCCATTATTCCAGATCCAACAATAACCATTACTAAAAAGCTGCTTCCAATAAATTCACCTAGAAATATTTTGTTAGTAATTTTCACTAGATAATAATTTTATAAATTCCTATTAAAAATAATGGTATTTGTAATCCAAAGTTAGTTAGTATTGCTTTATCTTTACTAATAAATCCAGCTATAGTCCATCCAACAACTCCCAATCCATGAAAATATATATTTAAAGGATATATATTTAAATTTGTAAGAAGTATTCCTACTAAAACTAAGAATGTACTAATCCACTTTAGATATTTCTTTAAAAACATAAAATTCTCCTTTAGTTGTTATTATTTCAGTTATGTTAAGTATTTATTACAGTTATAAATTAAATTCTTTTTTTAATCTCTTTGATTATCTTAGAAGCTTCTTGATTTTCGATAAATGTCTCAAACCGTTTTTCTGTTTCTTTAAGAATTTTAATGTCTCGTTCTGATAGCTTACTATTTAGAGATTTATTATATATTTTTAAGGTTTTTTTGTAGTAAATATGTGCCATTACCTTTTGATAATAATAAAACGGTGTAGGAAATCCAATATATCTCAATATAATTACAATTGAAAAAATGTAGGATAAATTAACTCCAAATTTGTCTATAAAAGCGGCAAACTTAAAAGGTAAATATTTATATAAAAAAGGCAATGATCCAAAAGGCATCTCAATGATTTCTTTTGCCCGTTTATTTACTTCAAGATTTTTTATGTATTCCATGGATGGAAACGATGATGCATCAGAAATTATATTGGGTTCTTTAAATTCTTCTTTTAATATTAAAGAAATTGCAACTACAATTGACGGATCCAAACTTTTTTTAGCCACCAAATCAACTGGTAATGATACAACTTGTATATCTTCTATAGGAATATTATTTCTTAAATCAAATCCACCTGCCTGCACTATTTCTGGATACAGATAGTCGAACCTTCTCGAAATTGCTTTTGAATTTTTAAGTGAAAAGATCTTTAAATTAGGATTTGTACCTAGTTTAAAAACGAATTGATTGTTTGCTGGCAACAAAAAAAAACCTATATCTAATTCCCCTTTTTCCATCATATCAAAGTGAATAGAATGTGTTTGATCAATAAATGTAGTATTTTTACTATTCACTCCATAAAGATTTAATATTGTTTCTGCTAATAACCTAGTTCCAGAATTTTCTGGGCCAATACCAACCTTTAATCCTTTAAAATCAGCTAAAGAGTTTAATTCTAAATCTTTACGATAAAAAATAAATAGAGGTTCTAATATTAAAGATCCAAGAGCTTCTACATTTTTGAATTGAGCATTTTTTAAATCCTGAGCTACAAAACCTACATGTATGTTTTTTTCGTTATCGTTAATATCATCTACTATTTTAATTGTATCTTCACGATTAATAACTTCTGCGTTAATATTATAATCTTTTAATCTTTTTTTTAAGACATGAGCTGAAGTATCAAAAAAACCACCCTTTGGACCCGCCTCAATATAAATTACCTTCTCCTTAAAAAAACCTGAAATAAAGAAAAAAATAAGTGTAAATAAAATTAAATATCCAAGGAGAGATAGTTTTTTTGACATAGAAGAATAATTATTCCCAATCAAATCTTGGAAAAGAATCAAAAATTTTAAAGATACCATCCGACCATTGATCACAAACCTTAGAATATTCAGTATCAGTGATATTTAAGCATTTTTGTGAAGCGATTTTATATTCATCTTTTTTATAGACAGCAAAATCAATAGGGGGGCCTACGGTTAAATCACTTTTTAAAGTTGAGTCCATTGAAATCAAAGCACAACGTGATGCATCACCAATAGATACGCTAGGTTTTATAACTCTATCTAAAATAGGTTTGCCGTATTTTACTTCACCAATAACTAGATAAGGTTTGCTATCAGCTGGTTTAATATAATTTCCTTGAGAGTACACTAAGTATAATTCTAAAGGTTGACCCTTAATTTGACCACCAACTAAAAATGACGAACCTAATAAAACTGTGTCTGTGTTAATTCCTTTTGGTGCTGAATGTTTAATGTTTAATGAACCAATGTAAGATGCAATTTGATCGAAATCTTTACAAGTATTTAAATTTGTTCCACTGTCACTTTTAAGATCATTTTCAATAGATTTATATACTGCTTGAGATGTACCCAAGTTTCCAGAGGTAACTATAATGACACTTCTATCACCAACATCATGAACAAACATTTTTGAATAAATGTTAACATTGTCTAATCCAGCGTTTGTTCTAGAATCTGATGCAAATACAATTCCGTCTTGAGCTTTAATGCCAACACAATAAGTCATAACTATTAATAACCCTTATTTATCTATCATATATTTGAAATCAAGCATATCTGATATAACTATAACGCATTTGAATATTTAGGTTAATTATTAAAGAATTGTTGTATGGCGGGGAAACTCTGGGATAACTACAATGCTACAAAAGCATACGATGGCTATTTTACAAGTGAAAATAAACTAAGAAAACATGCAGTTATAATTTCAAATATTTTAGAAAGATATGGAAAAGATAAACTTCAAGAAATTGAAAAAAATTGCCAAAGCACAATAAGTGCTAGAGGGATTAATTTTAGAGTTTATGCTGCTAACAATAGGGCAGAGGAAAAAAAATGGCCTCTAGATATAATTCCAAGAATAATACCTAAAGCACAATGGAACAAAGTAACCAAAGGTCTTAAACAAAGAGTTAAAGCCTTAAACTTGTTTATTGATGATGTTTATAATCAAAAGAAAATTTTTAAAGACAATGTTGTACCAAGAGAAATTATTTTTAATTCACCTTATTATGTTAAGGAATGTGAAGGATTTTCGCCTAAATATAAATCTTGGGCAAATATATCTGGAGTAGATTTAATCAGGAATAAAAATGGAGATTATTTAGTTTTGGAGGATAATCTTAGAGTACCCTCAGGAGTTTCATATATGCTTGAAAACAGAATGGTTATGAGAGATGTTTTTCCTGAACTTTTTACTAGATATAAAGTTGCATCAATACATCAATATACCAACAAACTTTTTAATTGTATGAATGAATGTATACCTAAAAAAACTGCTCATCCACACATGGTAGTTTTAACGCCAGGTATTTATAATTCTGCTTACTTTGAACATTCATTTTTAGCTGAGCAAATGGGTATTGCATTGGTTGAAGGAAAAGATCTTTTTGTAGAAAACGATATGGTTTACATGAAAACCGTAAAAGGTCCTTTAAAAGTTGACTGCATTTATAGAAGACTAGATGATAATTTCTTAGACCCTAAAGCCTTTAATAAAGACTCTTTAATTGGTGTTCCAGGATTATTTAAATGTTGGTTGAAAAAAAATGTAGGTATTGTTAACGCAATAGGCACAGGTGTAGCTGATGATAAAGTAGTTTATTCATATGTAAATAAAATGATTGTTTATTATTTAGGTGAGCAACCTATATTGAATCAAGTTGAAACCTATTTGTGTCATGACAAAAAACAAAGAGAGTATGTATTAGAAAATATGTCTAGATTAGTTGTAAAACCAGCTAATGCTTCAGGTGGTTATGGATTAATGATAGGACCTAAAGCACCTAAAAAAGAAATTGAAGAGGTAAGACAAAAAATTTTAAAAAATCCAAGAGAATTTATTGCTCAACCATTAGAAACTTTATCAACAGCACCAACGATCACTGATAAAAATATAGAACCTAGACATTTGGATTTAAGACCTTTTGTTCTAAGTGGTAAAACTAATTATGTAACAACTGGAGGATTGACGAGAGTTGCGTTAAGAAAAGGCAGTACTATAGTTAATAGTTCACAAGGCGGTGGTTCGAAAGATACTTTAATAGTTGAATAAATATTAAGTTCTACACTTTTTACATAATCCAAAAAACTCAAGATTGTATTTACTATATTTCATACCATCTTTGTCTTTGAAGTTAGCTAAATATTTTGAAAGACCTGCACTACTAATTTCTGTTACTTTTTCACAAATCTCACAGATTGAAAATGCAGTAGCTTTAGCTACCTGACAACTGGAATTATGACAGGCAATAAATGCATTTCGACTCTCGATTTTGTGAATTTTGCCTATTTCAACTAATTTATCTAGTGCGCGATAGACTTGTAGCGGAGCCTTGATACCTTTTTTTTGAACATTAAAAAGTATTGAATAAGCTTTCATTGGCTCAGGAGATTTATCAATTAAATCAAAAATAATTTGCTGATTTTTTGTGAGAGCGTGTTCTTTCTGCATTTTATTCATTCTACTGATTCTCCATTAGTTTTTCAATTTAATCGTTTGTTTAATTTTAAATAATGAAATCACAAATAAAAATAAAGCAGCAGCTATAATTGAAGGTCCGGAGGGGGTATTAAATTCTAATGAAGAAAATAATCCTATGATAACTGATAATAATCCTCCAATGATTGAATAAATTATCATTTTTTGTGGGCTGTCCGAAATATTTCGTGCCATTGCTGCTGGTATAATTAGCATTCCAGTAATTAATAATAATCCAACCATTTTGATTGATATAGCAATTATGGCTGCCATTAATATTGTAAAAATAGCTTTTGCTCTATCAGGATTTAAACCTTCTGCTTCAGCTAATTCGTAATTAACTGTTGATGCAAATAATCCTTTCCATATTAATCTTAATACTAATAAAATTAATGCTCCACCTATCCATATTATATATAGATCATCTACTGTTACGGCCAGTATATCTCCAAATAGTAATCCCATCACATCAAACCTAATAAATGTTAAAAAACCAATAACAACAAGTCCAACAGCTAGTGATGAGTGTGCTAACAGACCAAGCAAAGCATCACCCGGTAGATTAGTTCGATTTTGGAGTTGAACTAAAATTAATGCTATTAAAGATGAAATTATAAATACAGACAAAGCAATGTTAAATTCTAATGAATATGCAATAGTCACACCTAGCAAAGCTGAATGAGCTAGTGTATCACCAAAATAAGATAATCTTCTCCAAATTACAAAACAACCAAGAGGTCCTGTAACAAAAGCAACACCAAGTCCTGCAACAAGTGCTCTTATAAAAAAATCATCAAACATTTAATTTTTCTTTATTTCACCTTCGATTGTATGAACATGATCATGTTTATGTTCATATCTTGTAAGTATTTGAGAAGCTTGTTCCCCAAATAAAGCTTTGTATTCAGTGTTCTTTGCTACATCCATAGGTGTTCCAGAACAACATACATGACCATTTAAACAAACAACATGATCAGTAGCACTCATTACTGTATGTAAATCATGTGAGATTAACAAAATTCCACAATTCAATTCATCGGATATTTTCTTTATCAATTCATACAAAGCTATTTCTCCTGTAAAATCTACACCTTGAACTGGTTCATCTAGTACTAATAATTCTGGTTTTTTAGAAATAGCTCTTGCTAACAAAACCCTTTGAAACTCTCCACCAGATAAGTTCCCTAAATTTTTATCTTTTAAATGTATAACGCCAGTTAAAGATAAAGCCTCATCGATAGTTTTTTCATCTAAATTTTCTGTTAATATCATAAAATCGTAAACACGAAGTGGTAATGTCCAATCAACAGAAATTTTTTGAGGCACATAACCAATTTTGTTTGTATATTTTTCAACATGACCATCAATTTTTTTCAAAATACCTAAAGCAATTTTGGCAGTTGTACTTTTACCAGATCCATTTGGCCCAATAAGAGTTACAATTTTTCCTCTTTCAACACTTAAAGATACACCTTGAACTAGCCATTTATTATTATGACGATATCCAGCATTATTCATTTTTACCAAAACGTTATTATTTGAGCTCATTTTTTTACTTGACTTATATTAATGTTATATTATTACACAATGTTATATTATAACAACTACTAAATATTTAAATTATGAAAAATCTAAAAAAAATACCATTAATCTTATCAATCCTATCACTATTAACTTCTTTTTCATCAGCAAATGCTGAAACAAAAGTTGTAGCATCAATTAAACCAATACACTCATTAGCAAGCTATCTAATGGATGGGATTGGTAAACCAGATTTAATAGTTGATGGATATGCTTCACCACATGGATTTGCCTTAAAACCTTCACACGCAAAAATGTTACAAGAAGCTGATATTGTATTCTGGGTAGGGGAAGATTTAGAAAATTTTTTAGAAAAACCATTAGGTTCAATAGCTAAAAAGGCTGAAAAGATTGAATTGTTAGAAATAAAAGGATTAACGAAATTAAAATTCAGAGAAAGAAACATATTTGATGAACATGATGATCATGGACACGATGATCATGCTAAAAAAGAAGACGATCATGATAAAGAAGGTCATAAAGAGGATGACCATGATGATCACGATCATGATAAAGAAGGTCATAAAGAGGATGACCATGAAAATCACGAACATGAAGGGCACGCTCATGGCGAGTATGATCCACATATTTGGTTAGACCCAATGAATGCGAAAGTAATTTTAAGTGAAATGGCAGAACACTTGATCGAGAATGATCAAAAAAATAAAGCTAAATATAAAGCAAACTTAAAAAAAGCACATAAAGATTTAGATAAACTTACAAAGAAAGTTAAATCTGAATTAAATAAAGATTTTAAATCTATAGTTTTTCATGATGCGTATCAATATTTTGAAAAAAGATTTGGTATTAATATTTTAGGTGCATTTACAGTAAATACAGACGTAATGCCTGGTGCTGAACAATTGGCTGAAATTAGAGAGGTAATTGAGCATGATAAAGTAAGCTGTATATTCTCAGAGCCTCAATTTAATCCCGACATTATAAAAGCTGTTGCAAAAGATACCAATGTTGCAACAGGGGTCATAGATCCACTGGGAGCTACTCTTGATCCTGGTAAAGATTTGTATTTTGATTTGATTGGCAATATGTCAAAATCATTCAAAGGATGTTAACTTAAAGTTATTTCTATAGGAGTATGGTCTGAAGGTTTCTCTCGTCCTCTAGGATCTTTATTAATATTAATATTTTTAACTTGGTCAATCAAAGAATTTGACACTAAAAAGTGGTCTATTCTCATTCCATTATTCTTTTGCCAAGCACCCCTCATATAATCCCAAAAAGTATAATCTTCTTTAGTTTCATTAAAATGTCTGTATACATCATTAAAACCAATGTTTATCATTTCTCTAAATTTTTTTCTTATTTCCAATCTATACAGAGCATCATCCTCAAAACTTTTAACATTATAAACATCTTCAGCAGCAGGAATTACATTAAAATCACCCGCAAGAATAATATTAGGATTTCTTTTCGATAATAATCTTAATTGCTTAATTAATTGATCCATCCAATTCTTTTTATAATCATATTTTTCTGTATCAACTGGATTTCCATTTGGAGTGTATATATTTATTAATTGGACAATCTTTTTTTTATGTTCAATTTCTGCAGAAATAATTCTTGACTGTTTTAATTTATCTTTAATTAAATCGATTTTTATATTTTTTAATTTTTTTTTAGAGATTATCGCTACACCGTTATAGCTTTTCTGGCCAAATACATGGCTTTCATAGTCCATCGAAGAAAAGTCATCATAAGGAAAATTTACATCTTCAGTCTTAATTTCCTGCATCATTAAAATATCAGGTTTATATTTTAAAAGGTAACTCTTAATATTTTCAATTCGTGCTCTAACGGAATTCACATTCCAAGATGAAATTATCATTAAAGAGAGAAAGAAACACCACAACCACAAGATGATTTAGTTTGTGGATTGGTTATTTTGAATTGTTCACCAATTAATTCTGATACATAGTCAATTTCTGATCCTTTTAAAAGATCAGCTGAAGCTTTATCAATTAAAATATTTTCATAATTTAAATCGTCTTCTGCTTTTGATTGATCAAATGTAAACTCATATTGAAAACCTGAACACCCACCACCTTTGATGGCGATTCTAAAAAAAGAACCCTTATCTTTTTTCGACAATAG
>CABXTU010000003.1 GCA_902515205.1 uncultured Pelagibacteraceae bacterium
TGTTTTAGCTCTTACATGGAATATTCAAGGTGGAGAAATGGGCTACAACACCTTTGGGAATATATTATTTTATGGATTGGGAATGTATTTATGCGCCTCAGTTCAAGTGGGTATGTTCTTTCCTTTAGCTGAATGGACTGAAAGTGGTGGAGAAAAAACTTTTATACATACTCCAGTTCAATTTTTTCAAGGAATGGCAGTTGGATTAATAGTAGCAGCGGCGGTGCCAACAATTGTTGCTGGACTAATAGGTTATGCAATTTTAGGATTAAGAGGTCATTATTTTGCAATTTGCACTTTAGGTTTAGGAGTTGCTGCAGGTGAAATTTCTGGAGGTATAGAAATTATTGGAGCAGGACAAGGTTTTACGACACCCCCATTTCCTGATGTTGGAGGTTTAGAGGCAAGAGGAGAATTCTTTTACTTACTTAGTTTTGGTGCACTTGTATTAACATTCATTGCAGTAAGATCAATTTACTCTACAAGATTTAAATTAATTTTAAATGCAATCAGAGACAATGAAGATAAAGCAGAAGCAATGGGCATTCAAACTATGAAATACAAAATTATAGGTTGGATGATATCTGCATTCTTTTGTGGATTAGCTGGAGGAATTATGGGTGGTCTAGTTGGTTATATAGACTCTACAGATGTTGCATTTGACGGAAGAGAGATGGGAGTATTCATGGTTTTAATGGCGATCTTAGGAGGCAAAGGAACTTTATGGGGACCGGTTATTGGAGCTACAGTTTTTCATATTTTTAAGGAAGGTTTCTGGACATTTTTTTTAGGATGGCAGTATGTTGCTTTAGGAGTTCTTATCGTAGTAATAGTAATCTATTTCCCAGAAGGAATAATGGGGTGGTTAAGGGAAAAATATCCTGAAAGATTTGGAGAAGTTGTAGATGAAGCAGATAGAAAAGCCCAGGTAGAATTGAAATGAGTATTTTAGAAGTAAGCAATGTAAGTAAATCATTCGGTGGGGTTAAGGCTAATGTAGACATTTCAATGAATGTTGAGAAAGGTAAAATTGTTGGTTTAATAGGGCCAAATGGTTCTGGTAAAACAACTCTATTTAATTCTATCGTTGGTACTTATCCTATAGATAATGGATCTATAAAATTTAATGGTAAAGAGGTTTCAGAGCTACCAGTTCCAGTAATTGCAAAACTTGGACTTTTGAGAACATTTCAACAAACCAGGATTTACGGTAAATTAAATTGTATTGAGAATATGTTAATTAGTCATAAGGGAAGTGACTCTAGCCTTTTTACAATATTTAATAAAATACCAAAAGATTTAACTGAAAAGGCCGAAAATTTATTAAGTTTTGTTGGTCTATACCAAAAAAGAAAATTAAGAGCAGGGGACTTATCTTTTGGGCAGCAAAAGTTATTAGAACTTGCAATGGCATTAATGAACGAACCAGAAATGTTATTGTTGGATGAACCAACTGCTGGAATTAATCCGACACTAATAAATGGAATTATAGATAGATTAATTAAAGTAAATCAAGACTTTGGCATTACTCTTTTGGTTATAGAACATAATATGAAAGTAATTATGCAATTAGCAGAAGATATTTTTTGTTTAGCCCATGGAAAAATGCTTGCTAACGGATCACCTGGTGAAATTAAAAATGATAAGCGTGTAATTGATGCTTATCTAGGAGCACAATAATGTCAAATCAATATGAAGTTTTAGGCAAAGCACCTAATGCTAGTGATTTAAAAAATTTATCTCCTAAAGATGTCCATTTAACAATTAAAAATTTGAATGCTGGATATGGAAAAATGGAAATACTTCATAACTTTGAGCTTTTTGTTAGTAAAGCTCAATCACTATGTTTGATAGGTCCTAATGGAGCAGGTAAATCTACTATACTTCATTCTATTTACGGATTTACGAATATTTTTTCTGGAAAAATTGAAATTGATGGAAAAGAAATTACTAACCTTTCTCCTGCAGAAAAACTTAAATCAGTTGGAATAGCTTATATTCTTCAAGACAACTCAGTGTTTCCAGATATGACCGTAGAGGAAAATTTATTAATGGGTGGATTTATAAAAGATAAAACAGAAGAGTCCTATGAGGAGGCTGAAAAAATTCTTCAAAAATATGAAAGATTAGGAAATAGAAGAAATCAACCAGCAAAGGTACTGTCAGGAGGAGAAAGAAGATTGCTAGAAATTTCTAGAGCACTAGTTATGAAACCTTCTGTTCTATTGGTAGATGAGCCATCAATTGGGCTAGAACCTAGATATATAGATATGGTATTCGAAATTTTAAGAGATCTACAGGAAAATGAAAAAAAAACTATTATTCTTGTAGAACAAAATGCAAAAAAAGGTCTTGAGTTTGCAGACATTGGATATGTGTTAGTTTCCGGCCAAACTGCTATTGCAGGTAAAGGTGATGATCTTTTAAATAATCCAGATGTTGGTCGCCTGTTTTTAGGTGGTTAATGATTGATAAAAAATATTTTTTCAAAGGTTTTAAATCAATAAAAGGTGTAGGAAGTCCCGCTATAGCATTAGGTGCAAGTTTTATTGCAATTGGTGCTCTCCTTAAAAATTTAGGTTTTTCAATTCAGGAAAGTGTTTTTTCTACATTTCTAACCTATGCATTACCTGGATCGTTGGTGATGGCTGAGTCAATGTTGATTGGAGCTTCTCTAATAAATATCTTTATAGCAGTGTGGCTGGTCAATGCGAGATTATATCCAATGACTGTAGCTTTAATGCCATTATTAATCCATGAAAATCAACCAAGGTGGAAATACTATTTATCATGTCATTTTATAGCTGTGTCTTCATGGCTTATAATGAAAGATAACTACGAAAATATTGAAAAAGAAAACAGAATAGATTTTTGGATTGGTATTGGAATTGCGACATGGTCTGTAGCAATTTTTTCAACATTTATTGGTTATATTGTTTCTGATTTTTTGAATAAAGATCTACTTATCGGCTTAGCAATTGTTAACCCAATTTATTTTATATGTATGATGTTAGGAGCAATGAAAACAATACAAATAAGTTTATCTATAGTTTTGGGTACAATCTTAGGACCAGCTTTTTATTTCTTGTCTCCCGAGTGGTGTATTTTGTTTGGAGGATTTACAGCTGGCACTATTGCCTTTTTATTTGGAGAAATAAATGGCAAGTAGCATATTAATTGTAATTATTGTTACTTCTTTGGCAACTTATTTATCAAGATTTTTGGGTGTTGTGAGTGCAGAAAAAATCAAAGAAACATCTAAAATGTTTAGATGGTTTAACTGTCTTGCATATTCAACACTAGCAGCTTTAATCGCACGAATAGTAATTTTTCCCTCAGGAGCTTTATCCGAAGTAGATTATATGATTAGATTTATTGTAGTAATTTTATCTATTGCTATTTTTTATTTGACTAAAAAGAATTTGGTTTACCCTACACTTTTCTCTGCTATCATGTTATCATTTTTAATTACTTATTTATGATCGAAACTATTGATGGATTTGAAATTTCATTTAACAAATTATCTTCAAGGATAATTGATATAAAAATAAAGAATGAAACAATTGAAAAATTAATTTTTCCTTTTAAAAAATTTGACTTAACTGCTATTGAATACAAACCATTTACTAGGTTTACAATTGCAAAAAGTTTGGATGATTTAAGTCAAAATAAACTTAGTATTTTATTAAATAAAATTATCAGGGATAGAAAATTTGGTTGTTTCATAATTAGTCCAGAAAATAAAAACGCAAATATCAATGATATTTTTTTGATTAAATTATCAACAGCAATTTCTTATTTGATAGGTAATCCCAATCACGATTCTATGACAGGAAAATATTATGCAAGATTTCACGTAAAGCATGAAGATAAAAGTGATTCGTATTTAAGGAAAGCTTATATAAATATGGATCTTCATACTGATGGGACATATGTAAAAGAAGTTACTGATTGGCTTTTAATGACGAAAATTGAGGAAAAAAATGTTGAGGGTGGAGAAACAGCAATGTTGCACCTGGATGATTGGGAGTATTGCGATGAATTATTTAACGACCCAGTAGGAAAAGAAAACTTTTTATGGTCTTCCCCAAAAAGTAAAAATGTAGAATATAAAGTTAAACATCCAGTATTTTCAAAGGATGAGAGTGGTAAACCTCAAATTTCTTATATAGATCAGTTTCCAGAACCAAAAAATATGTCTCAAGGAAATTTTTTGCAAAAATTATCTGATTGTTTAGAGGAGAGTAAAAACAAAATAATTACTAAATTACCAGTAGGTTCAGCTATTGTTGCTAATAATTATTTTTGGCTTCATGGAAGAAAGCCTTTTTCAGTGAATAAAAAGCTGAGTCGAGAATTACTAAGAATTAGGGGAAAATTCTTTAATAATTAATACTCTCTACTCAAAGTTGAAAATTAATTAACTATGTAAATGTCTCAAAAAAAGGTTTATTTTATTGACTAAAAGTGTTGTTTTTTTACCACTATTTATATGAATCTATGTAAACAGTCATCTCTTCAGTTTACTTTAGTTGGTTAATGTATACTTATTTGATTAATATTAATATTAATAAAAATAAGGATTATAATCATGAGAAAATTAATCGTAACTGCGATTTTAACTCTGTTCTCTTTTACCTCTGCTAATGCAGATTTAGGAGTAAACGTTGGTATCTCAGGCCAAATGGGTTTGTTTGCAGCTACAGCTACTGAGAAAAATACTCTAGATGTAGGTACCGAAACTAACTCTGATTCTGAATTTCTTGCATTGGGTTGGGGCTCAGTATTTATCGAAAAAACACTCGGAAGAGCGTTTATCGGTATTGACTATGTGCCTGCAGCTTTAGAAACAGAAACAAAAGAAGACACTAAGTTTGACTCAACGTCTGTAGAAAATAGAGCAGAAGTAGAGAATACAATTCAAGTTGATTTCGAAGATCTTACAACTTATTACTTAGGCTTTAACATAACAGATAATTTTTACGCTAAAGCTGGTGTGATGAGTGTTGATATCATAACTAATGAAAATTTAGGAACTGGTTCTACTTATGGAGACACTGACACTGAAGGAACGTTAATAGGTTTAGGTTATAGTGCTACATCAGATGCTGGAGTTTTTTTCAGGTTTGAAGGTAACTATATGGAATTTGATGGTGCGTCATTAGACTCTTCTACTGGTGTTGCTAAAATTTCATTAGATAGTTTAGATGGTGTATCTGGTAAATTATCTTTAGGTAAAACATTCTAAATTAAATAAATTAAGTAAAATTATAAAAAACCCCCTCATTTAGAGGGGGTTTTTTTTTGTTTATATAGAAAAATTAAAGTAACATTAGTTTTTTTATGAAATTAGGTTTTATAGGAACAGGTAATATTTCTTCAGATGTTGTTACAGGTATTTGTAAATCTAAAATATCGTTTAATAAGATAATATTATCACCAAGGAACAAAAAAAAATCTCAAAACTTAAAAAAAAAATTTAAAAAAATTCATATTGCAAAGACAAACCAAGAAGTAGTAGATAAATCTGATTGGGTATTTATTGGAGTTTTACCTGAAGTTGGCAATGAGATATTACCAAAGCTAAAATTTCGATCAAAACAAACAGTTATAAGTTTTATCTCTACGATTGATTTTTCAAAGTTAAAAAAAAATTTAAAAAAAAAAACAAATATTGTTAGAGCTATTCCAATGCCGCCAATTGCTATGGGAAAAGGACCAGTAATAATTTTCCCTCCTAATAAAAAAGTAAAGTCTTTTTTTAATAAAATTGGAGAAGTTATAGAGATTAAAAGTGAAAAATTATCTCAAAATTTTTGGTCTATTTCTGGTACGATGGCATCTTTCTATGAAATGTTAAAAATATTATCAGATTGGTTAGTCAAAAAAAAAATAAAAAGAAAACAAGCCCAAAATTATACAACTTCTCTTTATTCTGCTTTAGCTACTTTAGCTGCAGAAAATTCAAAAAGAGATTTTAGGCAATTTGTTATTAATTCTCAAACTCCAGGAGGTTTAAATTGGCAGGGTGTTAATGAGTTAAGAAAAGTTGGGTATTTTAAATCTTTAGAAAAATCAATTAATAATATTTTAAAAAGATTGAACAAATAGAAAATGTCTGAGAACATTTTAGAAATTAACAACTTATCAAAATATTTTGGTGGTTTAGCAGCAGTCTCTGATTGTTCTTTAAAAGTAAAAAAAGGGACAATTACTGGTATCATTGGCCCTAATGGATCTGGCAAAACAACCTTGTTCAATTTAATTGCTGGTAATTTAAAATCATCAACGGGTAGCGTAATTTTTAATAATGAAAATATCACAGATATTCCTTCTTATGAATTATTCTCAAAAGGTTTACTAAGAACTTTTCAAATAGCGCATGAGTTTACAAATTTATCTGTTTTAGAAAATTTAATGATGGTTCCAGGTAATCAATCTGGAGAAAAATTAATGAATGCTTTGTTAAAGCCTTCATTAGTTGCAAAAGAAGAAGGTCAAATAAAAAAAAAGGCTATGGAAGTTGTTGATTTTTTAAATTTAGGTCATTTGAAAAATGAATTGGCAGGAAATTTATCTGGAGGGCAAAAAAAATTATTGGAATTAGGAAGAACGATGATGGTTGATGCTAAACTAGTTTTATTGGATGAAGTTGGTGCGGGAGTTAATAGAACTTTACTAAAAGATCTTGGAACAGCTATAGAAAAATTAAACAAAGAAAAGGGCTATACTTTTTGTATGATAGAGCATGATATGGATTTCATAGGAAGATTGTGTGATCCAGTAATAGTTATGGCTGAAGGAGCAGTCCTTTTTGAAGGATCAGTTGAGGAAGCAAAAAAAGACGAAAAAGTGATTGAAAGTTATTTGGGTAGAGGATCAAAATTAAAGGATAATTTATAATGGCATTTTTTGAGGGTAATAACATGACTGGTGGATACGGAAGTGGTCCAGATATAATTAATTCATGTTCTGTGAATGTTGAAAAAGGTGAAATAGTTTCAATTCTTGGACCAAACGGTGCTGGAAAATCTACAGCTATGAAAGCAATGTTGGGTTTATTAAATTTAAAATCTGGATCAGTAATTATTGGTGGAAAAAATATCTCAAAGTTATCACCTCAGGATAGGGTTAAAGAAGGTATTTCATTTGTTCCTCAAACGAAAAATGTTTTTGCAGGCATGACAGTTGAGGAAAATTTAGAGATGGGAGCCTTTTTGTTAAGCAATGATTTCAAATTGGTGATAGATGAAATTTATGACTTATTTCCAATACTTAAAGAGAAAAGAAATCAATTAGTTGGTGAATTATCAGGAGGACAGAGACAGCAAGTAGCGCTTGGAAGGGCATTAATGATTAAACCGTCAGTTTTAATGCTTGATGAGCCAACCGCAGGTGTTTCACCTATAGTTATGGATGAATTATTTGATCATATAATTAAAGTTAAGAGAACTAACGTTGCAATTTTGATGGTTGAACAAAATGCTAAACAAGCATTGAATATTTCTGATAGAGGCTATGTTTTAGTTACAGGAGAAAATCGTTATTCTGGTACTGGAAAAGAACTATTAGATGATCCAAGAGTAAGAAGCTCTTTTTTAGGTGGTTGATATGGATTTCTTAAATGCAATTATTCTTCTGTTAAATTACATTTTTGTGCCAGCTTTGACATATGGTTCCCAGTTAGCATTAGGTGCAATTTTTGTAACTTTAATTTATGGAATTCTAAGATTTGCAAATTTTGCTACAGGAGACATGATGTCTTTTGGAACGATGTTTACAATCTTGTTTACTTGGTATTTTCAATCTATTGGTATTAATCTTGGAGTTTTACCAACAGCTCTTTTGGCTATTCCTTTCGCCATTATTTTTATGGTTGGTTATATGCTTATTATAGATAACTTTGTTTTTAAATATTACAGAAGCAATAAAAGTCCACCAGTTCAATTAGCAATGGTTAGTATTGGTGTGATGTTTGTTACTCAAGCTGTTGTAAGAATAATAATAGGTCCTTCAGATAGAAGATTTTTTGATGGAGAAAAATTTATAATTAAAGCTGGAGAATTTAAAGAAATAACAGGTTTAAATGAAGGTCTTGCAATTAAATCTACTCAACTAATTACAGTTATCGTAACAATGGCTTTAGTTTCAGCTCTTTTTTGGTTTTTAAATAAAACAAAAACAGGAAAAAGTATGAGGGCATACTCAGATAATGAAGATTTAGCATTGCTTTCAGGTATAGATCCCAAGAAGATAGTTATGATTACTTGGATTATTGCAGGGATACTAGCAACAATTGGTGGAGCTTTATATGGCCTGGATAAAAGTTTTAAACCTTTTACATATTTTAATAACATGCTCCCAATATTCGCTGCAGCTATTGTAGGTGGAATAGGTAATCCATTTGGAGCTTTTTTAGGTGGATATGTAATTGCTTTTTCTGAAATATTATTAACTTATGCTTATAGAAAATTTTTCATGTACGTTTTGCCTGAAAGCATGGAACCTGGTGGTTTAATTCAATTACTTTCAACTGATTATAAATTTGCAGTATCGTTTTCAATATTAGTAATCGTATTACTCTATCGACCATCAGGAATATTTAAAGGGAAAGTATTGTGAGAAAAAATTTAAATGTAATAGCTGCTTACAGTGTAATGATGGGTTTAATTATCCTTGTAGGAATATTTCAATCCTGGAATATTGCTTTATCAATATTTAATCTTTGCTTAATTTCAGCTGTCATGACAATGGGTGCAAATATTCAATGGGGCTATGCTGGCCTAATTAACTTTGGAATAATGGGATATACAGCTTTAGGTGGTTTGGCAGCAGTTTTAATTTCTGTGAATCCAGTTCAAGAAGCTTGGAGTGCGGGTGGTTTAAATATTTTGTTCAGTCTCTTCCTTATTATAGGAATGGTATTAGCTGTTAGATATGTTTTAAAGAAATATGAAAAATCCAAAATAAGAACTTATATTATTGCTACAATTATTATCTTAGGAATTATCATAATACGATTTGTATCTGAGCCTGGCATTGAGGCTATTGAAGAAGTGGATCCAGCAAAAACTGGTTTTTTGGGCGGACTTGGTCTCCCAATTATTTTTTCTTGGATAGTTGGAGCTTTGTTTGCCGGTGGATTGGCATTTGTAATAGGTAAAGTTGCCTTAGGTTTAAGAGCAGATTACTTAGCGATAGCAACATTATTGATATCAGAAATTGTAATTGCAATTATTAAACATGAAGATTGGCTAACAAGAGGAGTTAAAAATGTAATTGGATTAAAACGCCCTGCACCTTACGAGGTAAATTTACAACAAACTGACTGGTTTATAAATTTAGTTGATAAATTTAACGCAAGTAAATTAAATTTAATTCCAGATTTTGCTGAAAGACAAGCCACTCTTAATCAATTAGTAATTGAAGGATCATCAGTTTTTGTAAAACTTTGTTATTCAGGATTATTTTTAGTAGTTGTGATTATTCTTTTAATTTTTACTCAAAAAGCTCTTTATTCTCCATGGGGAAGAATGATGAGAGCCATAAGAGATAATGAAGAAGCAGCAAACGCTATGGGTAAAAATGTTGTTAAGCAACATCTTCTAATATTTGTTTTAGGATCAGCTATAGTCGGGATTGCAGGTGCAATGTTAGTTACTCAAGATGGATTATTTACTCCAGGAAGTTATAGACCAATGAGATATACTTTTCTAATCTGGGTCATGGTTATAGTTGGAGGAAGTGGAAATAATTTTGGTGCAATTCTTGGTGGTTTTGCTGTTTGGTTCTTATGGATTGAATCTGCACCAATTGGATTATATTTAGTCAATCTAACAACTGCAGGTTTAGATGATACACATTTTTTAAAAGTTCATTTAATTGAAAGTGTTCCATATTTTAGATTTTTGATGATGGGCTTAGGTTTGTTATTAATTATGAGATATAGGCCCAAAGGTATACTTCCAGAGAAAATAGAAATAAAATAAAATTATGAAATATATCATAACAGGTGCTGCTATAGCTTGGGCTTTATATATGGCTGATAAATATTTGTTCTTTTAAAAAAACCCCCAACAAATAAATGCTGGGGGTTTAAATTTTGAGATAAAAAATTATCTTTGCTTTTTAGTTTTAAATTTGCCGCCTTTAACTTCTTGTTCTAAGAAAGAACCTTCAGCTTCTCCGACATTAGTAAAGTTAACTCCAGTTGCACCTTCATAGTCAACTTTTTTACCTTTAGCTATTAAATCTAAACCTTTTTTAAGTTCACCTGGGTAGATTTTCGTTCCCGGACCATTAGCAACATCCATGACATTTTTTGCAATTGATGCTCTATCAGCTGATCCACCTGCTTGCATTGCTAAAACAATTAAAGCAGCAGCATCGTATGACTCACCTGTGTAAGGACCCGAACTATCAATACCTGCAGCTTTTGCAACATCTCCAAATACTCCAGCACCTTTTCCAGTTGAACCTGGCATAGAGCCAAATGATTTTTTCAGATCTTTTCCAAATGCATCAACTAATGATTGACCAATCATTCCATCAGATAAAATAAATCTATCAAAAGCACCTGAGTCTAGAGATGCCTGTATGATTCCTTTTCCACCTTGGTCAAGATAACCAATTACTGCTACAGCATCCCCACCTGCCGAAGCAAGAGTTGCCACTTCAGAGGAATAATCCGCTTTTCCATCTTCATGTGCAGTTACCGTAGTAACTTTAATACCATGAGCTTCAACAGCTGCTTTATATACATCTGCTAAACCTTTTCCATAGTCATTGTTTGTGTAAGTGATAGCCACACTTTTAACTTTTCTATCTTTAGTAATATCAGCTAAAATTTGTCCACCCCTTGCATCTGATGGTGCAGTTCTAAAAAAATATCCTTTATCATCAAGAGTAGTTAAACCTGGTGATGTAGCTGATGGTGAAATCATTACTACTCCATTAGGTACAGCTACATTTGAAGCTATAGCCCCAGTAACACCAGAACAGTCCGCACCCATTATAGCTGCTACACCCTGTGAAATAACTCCTTCAGCAGCTGCTGTTGCTGCTGCAGAATCTACACAAGTTGAGTCTGCTCTAATTACTGAAATTTTTTCTCCACCTAGCAAAGATCCTGAATCTGAAGCTTCTTTAAATGCTAATTCAGCTGAAGCTGCCATTGCTGGAGTTAGGGACTCGATAGGACCAGTAAATCCTAAAATTATTCCCATTTTAACATCTGCAAAAATATTTGTCGTAAAAGTAGAAACAAGTATAAATGCAGCAATAAATAGTTTTTTCATTATTTTCCTTCTTATTGTTAACAATTTGTAAAAAAACAAATTAAATCTAATTTATTAAAAGTTTCAACAAGCAATTTATGCTGTTTATATTGAAAAAGTAATGAGACAAGTAAATTTAATACAACTATTAGTTTATATCTAGCTTATTAAAAGTATTTTCTAAATTGTTCATTAATTGAAAGGATTTCTAAATCAGCCAAACCACTTATAACGAGTTGAATTGCCACTAACAGAATAAATCCCAGCCCAATATATGCTATCCATAAATGTTTTTGAATATAATTAGCAAGATAAGTAGCCATAGCTCCAGTAAGAATTACTGAAAGTACTAAACCAAAAATCATAAAACCAAAGTTCCCTTTAGCAGCACCAACTACCCCAATGACATTATCAAAACTAATTGTAATGTCAGCAAATAAGACCTTATAAATACTTTGTATATAAGATGGTTCTTTAGATTTTTTGGTGGGTGATTTAACTTTTTTTATTTCAAAAAGATCTTTTCTTAAATCGTTGACAATCCAAATTAAAAGGAGTCCACCTAAAATTTTAATAAAATAGAATTTGAATAAATATGTAGCAAAAAGAGCGAATATAATTTTAAATATTAAAGCACCAGCCACACCCCATAAAATAATTTGTCTTCTATTTTTAGGAGCAAAATTAGCAGCTATTAAACCAATTATAATTGCATTGTCAGCTGCAAGGATGATATCTATAAAGATAATTTGAAGTAGTATGATTAATTCTTCTAACAAAATAGAAATATAATAATAAGTTTTTCAAAAAATTCAATCAAAAGTAGTGTAATTTTTTTTATTGATGATTAATAAATATAATACTTAAGTTAATTTTTAAATTTTTTTGCCTCTACAATAAACTTGTTTACCTCTTGTAGTCTTTTATTGACTAAGTTATTTTTTGGATTTGAAGCTAAAGCCTCTTGAAGATAGATTTCTGACATAATTAAATCTCCTATTTTATAATAAACTAAGCTAAGAAAACTTAATATTTCAGGATCATTTGGGACTTCCTTATAAGCCAGAATAAAATATTTTAAAGAATCATTATAACGTTTATTAGCTTTACTTATTTTATTTTTTTTCTCTAATTTTTCTGCAATTCTTAAGGCATCTGAACCTTTAATAAAGTTACTATTTGAAGTTTTCAAAAAAGAGTGGTCATCAGCACCTCCTTTACCTTCAAACACACCTTTATTCTCGGCAGAAAAAATTTTTGTACTTAGTAAAATAAGATAAATAAAGAATACAATTTTTATAATTCTCATTATAAAATTAAATAATTTTATATTTAATATTTTGAAGTTTTATTTCCCTCAATGACAGCTTTCAATTCTTTATATTCCTCACAATTACAACTTTTTAGAACTTCTAATCTTTCTTTAGCTTTACCCATTCTATTAGTAGCAACATAAAGTTCACCTAAATATTCATTTATTCCATTATGTTTTGGGTCAATAGCAAGACCTTGAAGATAAAATTTTTCACCATTAGAAAAATCTCCAAGTTTTCTGGTTGTAAAGCCAAGATAATTTAGAGTATCTGCACTATTTGGTTTTTCCATATTTGATTTTACAAGAAGGTCTAAGGCTTTCTCATAACTTTTTTTAGCTTTTTTGTTATTTCCTTTTTTTTCATATTTTTTAGCTGAATTAACATGAGATACTGCTTTATCATAATTAGTCTCATTGTTACTAGAGTCACTACTACTCGATCCAGCAGAAAAACAATTGACTGTTAAAAAAAAAGAAAGGATAGATATTAAAAATATTTTGTTTATCATTAAATAAATTTCTCCATTTGGTTTAAAGGTTTTAAATTAAGTTTATTCTCTAACAGATTTTCTTTTATAGATTTAGCTGTAGCTAATGAACTTAGATTATCTCCATGTATGCATATGGAGTCTATTTCACAAGGTATCTGTTTTCCACTGTGACAATTAAGAGCCTGATTTTGCACCATTTTTAAGACGTGTCTTTTTGCTTCTTCAGGATTAGTTATTAATGCATGCGGTTTTTTTCGGGAAACTAAATTACCGTCATCTTCGTAATTTCTATCTGCAAAAATTTCACAAGCAATTTTCATATCTAGTTTTTTTGCTGCTATCTCCATTTTAGAACCAGTTGGAACAAGATAAATTAAATCTTTATCAATATCACTTATAACTTTTGCTAAAGTAGATGAAAGCTCAATATCTTCACAAGCCATATTATTTAAAGCTCCATGAGGTTTAATATGAGTGACTTTATCTCTGTGGTCTGTAGCTATTTTTTGAAGTATTTCATATTGGTCAATTATAAGTTTTTTTATTTCTTTTGAGGATAAGTTCATTCTTTCTCTCCCAAAATTTTCTAAATCATTAAATGATGGGTGTGCCCCTATGCTAACCCCATTTTTCTTTGAAATTTCTACAACTTGATTCATTGTTTCTTTATCACCAGCATGATAACCACATGCAATATTAGCTGAATTTACTATTTCTAGTAAATCTGGATCATGCTTGTTGGAATGATGTTTAGACTTTTCACCTAAATCACAATTGATATTAATTTCCATAGTATTAATACTTGAAGTATAACATGTCATGATTAAAAATATATCAAATCTTGGTGATGCAGCTTTATATTGTGACTTTGGTGATGAGGTAAGTAGAGAAATAAATTCTACAGTGATTAGATATTTTAAAAATTTAAAAAAAAAAAACATTCCAGGAATCATCAATTTAACACCCTCCTACAATAAGTTGATAGTTTCATTTGATTTAAGAGAAGTTAGTTTTATTAAGGTTAAAAAAATTGTTGAAAATTTAGATATTAGTGAGATTCCCTCAGAAATTAGCAAAAAAATTGAAATACCAGTTTGTTGTAACGATTTATTTTCATTAGATATTAAAAGATTAGAAAAAAAATTATCTTTAAATAGAGAAAAAGTTTATGAAAATTTTTTTGGTAAAGAATATTTTTGTTACATGACAGGTTTTATTGCTGGAATGCCATTTTTAGGTGATCTTGAAAAAAGTATGAGAGTCAATAGGCTAGAGACCCCAAGAGTTAAAGTTCCAAAGGGATCTGTAGGTTTGACTGAGCAATTTGCCAATATTTATACCTTCGAAAGTCCAGGAGGATGGAATATAATTGGAAATACTCCGCTAGAAATTTTTGATAGCTCAAAAATAGATGATCCAAATTTAATTTCTCCTGGTGATATAGTGACTTTTAAACAAATCTCTTTGGAAGATCATAAAAACTATAATGAGTAGTTTTTTTGAAATAATAAGAGGAGGAATAAATACCACATTTCAGGATAATGGTAGAAACAATCTTTATCACATTGGTATCCCATTTAGTGGGGTAATGGATAAAAGAAATTATCTTTTGGCCAATAGTTTAGTTGGAAGTGGAATTAATAAACCCGTTATAGAATTTGCTTATCAAGGTCCTTTAATTAGATATAAAGGTAACAAGATTAACTTTGTAATTACTGGGGACGTAATATTTAAAATAAAAAAAAAAGAAAATGAAATTGATGGTAATTGTTATGAGAGTTATACAATTGAAGATGGAGATCAAATAGATGTTATATCAACTAATAAATCTGTTTACGGTTATTTAGCAATTAGTGGAGAGTTTGATATAAATTTTCAATGGGGCAGTTGTTCAATTAATACAAAGGCGTATATTGGTTCTAATAAAGGAAAAAAGCTTCAAAATAATCAAAAAATAAAGATTTTGAATGTTCACTCAAATCAAAAAAAAATATTAAACTACATTAATACAAAGGTAGAAAAAATCAGAGTGATTAAAGGAACAAATTTTAACTATTTTTCCAGTAAAGGAAAAAAAGTATTTTTTGAAAAAGAATTTACCGTTTCAAAATTATCTGATCGTATGGGCATGCGTTTAGAGGGGCCTAATATTGAAAATGTTGTTGATACTAACATTAGATCAGAGGGATTGATAAAAGGGGTAATTCAAGTAACAGCAGAAGGCAATCCAATTATAATGTTATCAGATCATGGGACAATAGGAGGTTATCCTAAAATTGGTGTTGTAATAAGTGCAGATTATGACAAATTGGTTCAATTACCACCCGGTTCAAAACTAAAGTTTCAAGAAATTGAATTAACAGAGGCAGAAAATTTGTTTAAAATATATGAAATTGAAACTCAGAATTTAATCTTACAATTAAGATGAATATAGTAAGAAACCTACCTGGGCCATTATTAATATTTTTAGGCGCTTTAAGTTTAAGTTTTGGTGGATTAATTGTTAAATCTTTTGAAGGAGCTACTTTATGGCAAATTTTATTTTGGCGCTCTTTCTTTTTTACTTTAACTGTTTTAGCTTTCTTAATTATTAGTTACAGGAAAGAGACTTTTAAATCTTTTTACAATTCAGGATTACCAGGATTTTTGGGGGGAATAATATTATCTTTTGGTTTTTGTGGCTATGTATTTGCCATGTACAACACTACAGTTGCAAATACAAACTTTATAATATCTCTCCAAATACTATTTCTAGCTATATTTGGATATTTTTTTTTAAAAGAAAAAATTAATACTTTGACTCTTATTTCAATCATTTTAGCAATCAGTGGTGTTTTATTAATGGTTGGAAATTCGTTAACTCCTGGAGAATTATCTGGAAATCTTGCTGCTTTTTCAATGCCAATTTGTTTTGCAGTTTTAATTATAATAGTAAGAAAACATCCAACAGTAGATATGATTCCAGCTCAATTTATTGCTGGAGTTTGTTCTTGTTTTATAGGATTTATCCTTTCAACAAAAATAATGATTTCTACTCATGATATCTTTTTAGGATTTTTAGCTGGTTTTTTTCAAATTGGTTTTGGATTTATTTTTATCACTATTGGTGCAAGAACTACACCATCAGCAATGGTTGGAATAATCATGCTATCCGAATCTGTGTTGGGCCCAGTTTGGGCATTTATATTTGTGAGTGAAAGACCATCAATATTTGGTTTAATTGGTGGGGCGATCATACTCTTCGCAGTATTACTTCAATTTTATTCACTTTTGATTAAGAATAAAAAAAGTGTTTCTCATTGACATTTATAGTTACTTGTAAGATTATTAATTTACGGGAGAGACTACAGAATATCGTAGCGCCGAAGGAGCAACCACCCAGGAATCTCTCAGGCAAAAAGGACCGTAACATATTAACTCTGGAAAGAGATTAAGTTCTCGCCGAAGGAGCAAAACTCTCAGGCAAATATACAGATGGGTATAATGAGTTAATATGGAAATAAAAGAAACATCCTTAATAAACCTTCATAAATCAAATGGTGCAAAGCTTGTTGAGTTTGCGGGTTATAACATGCCTGTCCAATACTCAGATGGGATTATCAAAGAGCACAGGTTTACTAGGTCAAATAGTGGTATTTTTGATGTCTCACATATGGGTCAATTATTTATTTATGGTGATGATATGTTAACAAAAGATCTTGAAAAAATTTTTCCTATAGATTTACAAAGTTTAAAGATAAATCAGAGTAAGTACTCATTTTTAATGAATAAAAATGGTGGCATCTGTGATGATCTAATCATAACTAAAATTAGTGAAGGCTATATGATTATTTTAAATGCTGCTTGTAAAATTAATGATTATAAAATTCTTAAAGAAAAATTAAATGACAGCTATAAATTAGAGCTAAAAGAAAATCTTTCTTTAGTTGCATTACAAGGACCAGGAGCTCAAAATATACTTGGAAAAGTTATACCAGAAACTACCAATCTAAAATTTATGCATGGAGGAGATTTCAGTTATAATAATTATAAACTTTATATCACTAGATCTGGATACACAGGGGAAGATGGATTTGAGATTTCAATTCCAAATGAAATAGCTGAAAATTTTACAAAAATTTTACTTAAAAATGGATCAAAATTAATTGGTTTAGGTGCGAGGGATACATTACGTTTAGAAGCTGGACTTTGCTTATATGGAAATGACTTAGATACAGAAACCACTCCTATAGAAGCCAACTTAAAGTGGGCTATATCAAAAAAAAGAATTAACGATCAATATCCAGGATCTGAAATAATTAAAAAACAAATTCATGTTGGTGTTAAAAAATTAAGAGTTGGAATTAAGCCAGATACTAAGATTATTGCTCGAGCTAATACAAAAATATTTAATGAAGAAAATAAAAAAATTGGAAAAATTACAAGTGGTACTTTTGGACCAAGTGTAGAATATCCAATATCGATGGGCTATGTTGATAGTAATTATTCATCAATAAATACAAAAATATTTTTAGAAATAAGAGGAAAAAAGATTGCTGCAAATATTTGCAAGTTACCTTTTTATCAAAAAAACCACCTGAAGGAGCTATAAATGTCCGAAGTTAAATTTTCGAAAGAACACGAATGGATTACACTTGAAGGAGAGGTCGCAACTATAGGAATAACAAAACATGCAACAGAAATGTTGGGTGATATTGTTTTTGCTGAACTTCCTGAAAAAGGTTCAAATGTAGAAAAAGATAGTACAGCTGGAGTAGTTGAGTCAACGAAAGCAGCAAGCGATGTTTATACTCCTTTAAGTGGAGAAATTGTAGATACCAATGAAAAAATCGTAGATGATCCAGCAAAAATAAACGAAGACCCTGAAGGCGCAGCATGGTTTTTTAAATTAAAATTAAAAGATATATCTGAGATGGATAGTTTAATGAACAAAGAAGAATATGATAAGTTTGCAAAAGAAAGTGGTAGTTAAATGTTAAAAAATGCTCAAAAAGATTTTATTCAAAGGCATATAGGTCCATCAGAAAAGGAACAAGAAATAATGCTTAAAGAGCTTGGTTATAAAAGCTTAGGTAATTTGATAGAAAATACTGTACCAGAAAAAATTTTATTTAAGGATAGTCTAGATATTGGTGATCCAAATTCTGAATATGAAGCTTTAAGGAAACTTAAGAATATTTCGAAGAAAAATAAAGTTTTTTCAAGTTTCATAGGTATGGGTTATTATGGAACATATACACCGTACGTAATCCTTAGAAATATATTGGAAAATCCAGGTTGGTATACCTCATATACTCCATATCAACCTGAAGTAGCTCAAGGTAGATTAGAAATGTTGCTGAATTTTCAACAAATGATTATTGATTTTACTGGGATGGATATAGCAAATGCCTCACTTTTAGATGAGGCTACTGCAGCAGCAGAAGCTATGGGATTAAGTTTTAGATTATCAAAAACTGAGACAAAAAAAGTTTTTGTTTCAAAAAATTGTCATCCTCAAACTATTGAAGTTATTAAAACAAGGGCTGAGCCATTAGGATTAGAAATAATAGTTGGTGATGAAGATAAAGATATTAATCAAAATATTATTTGTGGTATACTTCAATATCCTGGAACTTTAGGAGATATAAAAGATCCAAGCGAGGCAATTAGTAAAATTCACAAAAATAATGGTAAAGCGGTTTTGGCCTGTGATTTACTTGCTTTAGCTAAACTTAAAACACCAGCAGAATTAGGTGCTGATATTGCTATAGGTAGTTCACAGAGATTTGGAATTCCAATGGGTTATGGAGGTCCTCATGCAGCTTTTTTTGCCACAAAAGATGAATTTAAAAGATCAATGCCTGGAAGAATAGTTGGAGTTTCAGTTGATAGACACGGTAAAAAAGCTTTTAGATTAGCTCTGCAGACCAGAGAACAACATATTAGAAGAGATAAAGCTACAAGCAATATTTGTACAGCTCAAGCTTTGCTTGCAATAGTTTCGGCAGCTTATGCAGTTTATCATGGACCAAAAGGTATTAAAAAAATTGCTGAAACAGTTTCTCAACTTACAAAAAATTTTGCAGATAAATTAAAACAATCAGGCTATGAATTATACTCTGATAAATTTTTTGATACTGTCACAGTAAAAACGTTAGATAAAACAAATAAAATTTATAAAAATGCTTTAGATCAAGGTGTCAATATAAGAAAAGTTAATTCTGAATTATTAGCAGTATCTTTCGATGAACGAAAAAATTTATATAGAGCAAATCAACTATTAAAAATATTTAACTGTTCAGAAACAATTAAAGAAACAATGAATGAAAGTTTATCTAATTTACCAAAAAAGTTACTTCGAAGTTCTACTTATTTAGATCATCCAGTATTTAATAGCTATCATTCTGAAACAGAAATGCTTAGATATTTAAAAAAATTAGAGGACTCTGATATAGCTCTGAATAGAACAATGATAGCTTTAGGTTCTTGTACAATGAAATTAAATGCAGTTTCAGAAATGACACCTGTGACATGGAAAGAGTTTTCACAACCACATCCATTTTCTCCAGTCGAACAGATGGACGGTTATAGAGAACTTTTTACCGATTTAAAAAATTGGTTAAGATCAATTACAGGTTTTTCTGGTATTTCTCTTCAACCAAACGCTGGCGCTCAAGGTGAATTTGCAGGACTAATGGTAATAAGAAGATTTCATGAAAAAAATGATGAGCTAAATCGAAATGTCTGTTTAATACCAAGTTCAGCACATGGCACTAATCCGGCAAGTGCTCAAATGGTAGGTATGAAAGTCGTTGTTATTAAATGTGATGAGCAAGGAAATGTTGATTATCAAGATTTGAAAAAGAAAGCTGATGAACACTCAGAAAATTTGGCAGCCTTGATGGTAACATATCCTTCGACTCATGGTGTTTTTGAGGAAAAAATAACAGACATTTGTAACTTAATTCATAAACACGGTGGACAGGTATATATGGATGGAGCAAATTTAAATGCTTTAGTAGGAGTAGCAAAACCTGGAAATTTTGGACCAGATGTGTGTCATATTAATTTACATAAAACTTTTTGTATTCCACATGGAGGAGGTGGTCCAGGTATGGGTCCAATAGCATGTAAAAAACATTTAGAAATATTTTTACCCAAACATTCAGTAATTAAAGATTGTGGACCAGCAACAGGAATTGGAGCAGTATCAGCCGCTCCTTGGGGAAGTTCAAGTATTTTATCAATCTCATGGATGTATATTAAAATGATGGGATCAGAGGGTTTAAAAAAAGCGTCTCAAGTCGCAATTTTAAATGCAAATTATCTTGCTCATAAATTGAAAGATTCATTCCCAATTTTGTATAAGGGAAAAAATGGCAACGTTGCGCATGAATGTATTATAGATATAAGAAGAATAAAAAAGGAGATTGGCATTACGGAAGAAGACATAGCAAAAAGACTTATTGATTTTGGTTATCACGCACCCACAATGTCATGGCCAGTGGCTGGGACAATGATGATTGAACCTACAGAAAGTGAAAGTTTGAATGAAATTAATAGATTTTGCCTAACTTTAAAAAAGATTAGACAAGAAATTGATAAAGTTAAGTCAGGGGATTATGATAAAGTAGACAATCCACTTAAAAATGCGCCACATACACACGTTGAATTAAGTTCTAACAAATGGGAACATATGTATGAAAGGGAAGAAGCTGCTTATCCTTCGGAAATTTTAAAAACAGTAAAGTACTGGCCTCCAGTTGGAAGAGTAGACAATGTCTATGGAGATAAAAATTTATTTTGTACTTGTCCATCTATGGATGAATATGAGGACTCTGCAGCATAAATTTTTTAATAAATGAAAATAGCAGTAGTCGGTTCAGGCATTTCAGGTTTAAGTGCTGCATATTATTTATCAAAAAAAAATCATGTAGATCTTTTTGAAAAAGAGGATCGTTTTGGAGGACACTCTCATACTATAGATCTTAATTTTGGACCAAAAAAAATATCAGTAGATATAGGCTTTATTGTTTTTAATTTAAAAACTTATCCAAATTTAATTAATTTTTTTAAGGAAAATAAGATTGAAATAGAAAAAAGTAATATGTCTTTTTCAGTTTCAGTTGAAAATACAAATTTTGAATATTGTGGGAAAGGTTTAAATGGTATTTTTTCAAATAAACTAAATTTATTTAATTTTAAATTCTTGAAAATGTTTTTTGACATTATTAATTTTTATAAAAAATGTGATGATGTAAAAAATTTTGATGAAGGAATAACTCTTGGTGAGTATTTAACTATAAATAAATTATCAAAAGAATTTATAAACTATCATTTAATACCTATGGTTTCAGCTATTTGGTCAATGCCTCCATATGAAGCTAGCAAAATGCCTTTGAAATTCTTTTTAAAATTTTTTCAAAATCATGGCTTATTTAAACTGAAAGATAGACCACAATGGTACACTGTCGCCAACAGAAGTAGGGCGTATGTCCAAAAAATAATCTCAAATTTGAGTGGCGAACATTTTAAAAATTATACTGTTAAAAAAATTGTAAGTAATAAGTCTGGAGTAGATCTGTATTATGGTGGAGATAGTGAATTTTTTAATTATGATAAAGTTGTATTAGCAACACATGCCGATGAGGCTTTATCAATTATAGAAAATCCATCAAAAGATGAAAAAAAAGTATTATCAAATTTTAATTATAAAGAAAACTTTGCTTATATCCATACGGATGAAAAAATTATGCCTAAAAATAGAAACGCTTGGTGTTCATGGAATTCTTCAATGGATAAAGATAATGTTGAAAAAAATTCAATAACTTATTGGTTAAATTTATTGCAAAATTTAAAATGTAAAGAGAATATATTTTTGACTTTAAATCCTTACTTTGAATTAGATAAATCTAAAATACTAAAAAAAGTAAGATTCACTCATCCTTATTTTGATCAATCTGCATTAAATTATCAATCTGAGCTCAAAAATTTGCAGAATAAAAGAAATATTCTTTTTTGTGGTAGTTATTTTGGTTATGGATTTCATGAAGATGGAATAAAATCATCTATTGAAATGCTAAAAAACTTTAATGACTAGTTCAATTTACAATGGAACTGTAATACACAAAAGATTTAAACCTAAAGAACATTTTTTTAAATATAGTGTATTTTCATTTTTAATTGATTTAGCAGAATTAAATCATCTTAATAAAAAAATAAAATTTTTTTCATATAATAAATTTAATCTTTTAAGTTTCTATGAAAAAGACCATGGTAATAGAGATGGTTCATCTTTAATAACATGGGTTAAAAAAAATTTAGATGATAACAATATTAACTCAGAAGATGTGAACATAAAATTATTATGTTATCCAAGAATTTTGGGGTATGTATTCAATCCATTAAGTATATTTTATATTTATGATATTTATGGGAAATTGATATGTATTTTATATGAAGTAAAAAATACCTTCGGGGAACAACACACATATATATTTAAGGTAGAGGGTGACAAAAACCTCTATCAACATAATTGCTCAAAAAAATTTCACGTTTCTCCTTTTATAGAAATGAATTGTAAATATTTTTTTAGACTTTTAAAGCCAGGAGAAAAAATTTCTGTAATAATTGATCAATATCAAGCAGATGAAAAAATATTATATGCATCTCAGGATGGTAAAAGAGTAGATTTTAACTCAAAAGAATTAATTAAATCTTATATAAAACACCCCTTAATGACATTTAAGATAATTTCAGCGATACATTTTGAAGCGTTCAAATTATGGATAAAAGGAATTAAGTATGTAAGAAGAAAACTTAAAATAAAAAATAATATTACTATTGAAAATTAATGAATCTATTTAGAATTTCAGACATAATTGTATTTAATACTTTGAAAAATATTAAATATGGTTATTTGGAAATCATTAATCATAACGGTGATTTATTAAGATTTGGTAATCCAAACGAATTACTAAAAGCATATCTTGAGATAAAGAGACCTAATTTTACTTTTAATCTTATTAAAGGAGGGAGTGTGGGACTCGCTGAATCTTATATGAGGAATGAATTTGAAACTAAAAATTTATCTAATTTAATTGAATTAACAGCTAGAAATATTAAGCAAATTCACAAATTTTCGGGTTTGCTTGACTTATCATTTATTAATTTTTTGAAAAGAATGTTTTTTAAAAATACAAGAAATAGGAGTAAAGAAAATATAGCCAAACACTATGATCTAGGTAACGAATTTTTTTCACTTTGGCTTGATAAAACATTAACCTATTCAAGTGCAATTTTTGATGAAAAAAATAAAGATTTAACAGATGCTCAAAATAATAAATATCAAAAATTGATAGATTTAATTAAACCCAGTTGTGGTGATAAAATTTTAGAAATTGGATGTGGCTGGGGTGGGTTTGCTGAGTATCTTGGAAAAAAATATGATGTAAAACTTGATTGTATTACAATTTCAAAGAAACAGTTTCAATATGCTAAAGAGAGAATTCATAAATGTGGCTTAAGTGAAAAAGTTAATATTGAGATTAAAGATTATAGAGATTTAAAAGATAGATATAATTCGATAGCATCGATTGAAATGATTGAAGCTGTAGGCCAAAATTATTTAGAAAGTTATTTCAGGACTATTAAAAATAATCTCTCGAATAGTGGAAAGGCTGCTATCCAAGCTATTACTATTGATGATAATTTGTTTGATAGATACAAAAATAAAGAGGATTTTATTCAAAAATATATTTTTCCAGGAGGATTCCTACCTAATAAAAATAGTATAAATAAATATGTTTCTGATAATGGTTTGACTATAAAATCATATGAGTCTTTTGCTGATCATTATTCCAATACATTGTCAATATGGAGAAATGAGTTCAATAAAAAATGGGATCAAATTAAAAATCAAGGTTTTGATTTGACTTTTAAAAGGATGTGGGAATTTTACTTATGCTATTGTGAAGCTGGTTTTAAGTCAAAGAATATTGATTTAATACAATTTTCAATTCAAAATAAATAGGAAATAAAGTTATGTCAGATATGAAATTATATAAATCAATTTTATTGATAATTTGTTTAATCTTAACTACAAGTTGTTCTAAAAACAGTTCTATGAAACCAGAAGATTTTCAAAATAAAGAACCAAGATTAATCATTGAAGAGTATTTGTCTGGGAATGTTAAAGCATGGGGTGTGCTTCAGAATAGATCTGGAAAAGTTACAAGACAATTTTCTGCTAATCTCAATGGTAAGTGGGATGGTAAAGAGTTAATACTTGATGAAAAATTTAATTGGGATGATGGTGAAGTTCAAG
Source organism: uncultured Pelagibacteraceae bacterium (assembly GCA_902515205.1). Lineage (GTDB taxonomy): Bacteria > Pseudomonadota > Alphaproteobacteria > Pelagibacterales > Pelagibacteraceae > Pelagibacter. Next base: position 24,391 of record CABXTU010000003.1, read on the forward strand.
ACCGTCAATGGAAAATAACTAAAATTGATGATAATAATTACGAGGGCACTGCTGGCGATGTTGTTGGTAAAGCTAAAGGTTATTCTTATGGTCCAGCTTTTAAGTTTGAATATGTTTTACTTGTACCAGTTAAGGGTAAAGAGATGAAAATAACATTCGATGATTGGATTTTTAAGCAAGATGATCGTGTAGCAATTAATCGAGCAACAATGACTAAATTTGGTTTTAAGGTCGCTGAATTAACAGTAGTGTTTGTAAAAGATTAATCCTTCTTTTGATGTTTTGTCATTTTTCCTATTAAACTAAAATAGATTTTGCTTGGTAAGAAATTAAGTGTCTTAAGAATTAGAGTTAAAGCTTTAGGAAAATGAATTTCAAAAACATCTTTATTTACTAAGCCATCATAAATTTTTTCAGCAGCATATTCAGTGGTTTTTAAAAAAGGCATTTTAAAATCATTTTTGTCTGTCATAGGTGTTTTTATAAAACCAGGGCTAACTAAACAAACCCGAACATTTGATTTTTTAAAATCAAAGTATAAACTTTCCGCTAAATTATTGAGAGCAGATTTTGAAGGTCCGTATCCAGTTGAGTTAGGTAATCCCCTATATCCTGCAATAGATGAGACAATTGTTATAATTCCACTTTTTTTATTTTTAAAATATTCTTCTACTGCTTTTATGCTATTAAGTGTTCCAAAAAAATTTATTTTAAAAACATCTTCTATTTGTTCAACATCGATATTTTTTTCCTTTTTTGGATCCCATGTCCCAGTTGAAAAAAAACAAATATCAATATTTTGAAATTTATTTTTTATTTCTTCAAAAACTTCTTTGCACTTCGATTTATCTGTGACATCAAGCGGAAATCCATAAATATTTTTGTTATTATCTGAGATCTCCTTAAGAAGAGCATCTCTTCTTGCAGAAATTGCAACATTCCAACCTTCGTTGGCAAATTTAATCGCTAAAGCTTTGCCAATGCCTGTACTTCCACCTGTTATCCAAATTGTTTTTTTATTCATTATATAGTGATGTATAATACTAATATGCCCAAAAATAAATTTTTATCATTTTTATTTTTTCTTATAATTACTTTTTCTGCCTCATTTATAGGGGGATTTGTCACAATTAGTTATAAAGAGCCTTGGTATTCTCAATTAATTAAATCAAATTACAATCCACCTGACTGGATTTTTGCTCCTGTATGGACAACCTTATATTTAATGATGGCATTAGCAATTTGGATTTTTTGGAATAGTAAAAAAAGAGATATTAACACGATATACATTTATTTATTTCATATATTTTTTAATACAACTTGGAGTATTGCTTTTTTTGCTTTGCATAATATTCTACTTGCATTATTAAATTTAATTATTTTAATTAGTTTTATAATCATTCTTATTTTAAGGTTTAGACGTGTCAATTTAGTGAGTTATTATCTCATGATTCCTTATTTACTTTGGACTTCCTATGCCTTATTCCTAAACCTAAGTTTGTATATATTAAATTAAAATGGATGATGTTGTAATAATAGGAGGTGGAATAATTGGTACATCCACAGCATATTTTTTATCAAAAGAAGGAAGAAAAGTTAAAGTAATTGAAAGAGATCCCACCTATAAAACTGCATCTTTCCCTTTATCTCTTGGTGGTTTTAGAAGACAATTTTATCAAACAGAAAATATTCTTCTTGGAAAGTTTGCACGAGAATTTATTTTGCAAATACCTAATTTACTTAAAACAGAGAAAAATCCAAAACCAACTGCTAGCATGGTTCCTAATGGCTATTTATTAATGTTTGGTCCAGAACATGCAGAGGAACAATATAAAGCTCTAAAAAATCATAAAAAATGTGAGGCAGGTACAAAAAATATTAAAGGATCAGAATTAAAAAACTTTTTTCCTTATATAAATAATGAGGGTATAGAAACAGCAACTTTTACTGATAATCAAAGTGAAGGATGGATTGATCCTTTTATGTTTCATGGTGCTTTAAAAAGTAAAGCAATGGAGTTAGGAGCGGTATTTGTAAAAGGTGATGTAAAATCTCTTTCAGAGATAAAAGCAAAGATAATTATTTCTGCTGCAGGATGTTGGACTAAAGAATTACTTGAAGATATACCTGTAGAGCCACAAAAACATACTGTTTTTAAAGTAAAATGCCCAAAACATATTCCAGAAATGCCATTAATGGGTGACTTAACTTCAGGAGTTTACTGGAGACCTGAGGGAAAAGAATATCTTGCTGGGTCACCAAAGTCAGTTTTTAATGCAAAAGATCTAGAACCTGCTTGGGAAGATTTTGAAGAATTAGTATGGCCAGCTCTTGCTAAAAGAATACCGTCCTTTGAGGAACTGAAATTAACTGGTGGTTGGGCTGGATATTATGATTGTAATAGACTAGATAATAATGCAGTAGTAGGTAAACATCCTAAATTTGATAATGTTTATCTTGCAACTGGTTTTACTGGAAGGGGGCTTATGCAAGCCCCGGGAATAGGAAGAGCTTTAACTGAATTGATTACAACGGGCGCATATCAATCAATTGATATATCAAATATGGCAGTAGAAAGAGTTTTAGGAAAAGAAGCAAGAACTGAACCTTATGTTCTTTAATTAAGTTCCGCAAAAAGTTTGATATTTTTCTTTAAGTACAGAAGGTATTTGATACTCGAAAATACCTTTTTTTTTGTTATATGGATTTTTTAAAACTTCTATAAGTTGAATGACTGGTTTAAAATTATTCTTATTAGCGGCATCAAGTGCTTCTTCCACTTTATGATTTCGAGGAATTACTGAAGGATTAAAACTTCTCATTAGTTTTAAATATTTTTCAGGGGATGAGTTATTAATCTTTAATCTTTCAAGCCATCTTAGTTTCCAATTTTTAAAATTTATATCCTCGTAATTCTTATTTTCTTGGATTTTTTCACCCATCAGATAACAAAAAGTATTTGTATAATCATTTTTTTTTTCATGCATCCAGGTAAGTAAATCTAGTATTAAAAATTTATCATTTTTATCTGTTCCGAATAAACCTAGTTTATTTTTCATCATGTTAAGCCATTTTTCCTCATATTTTTTTTCAAAAGAATTAATTATATCAGTTGCATCTTTAATTGCATGATCCTGTTTATCCTGAATTAATGGAATAAGACATTCAGCTAATCTGGCAAGGTTCCATTTTGTAATAATAGGTTGATTACAATATGCATATCTTCCCATTTGATCTATAGAACTAAATACAGTTTTTGGATCATAATCATCCATAAAGGCACAAGGACCGTAATCAATAGTTTCACCTGAAATACTCATATTATCAGTATTCATTACTCCATGAATGAAACCAACTCTCATCCAATTTACCACAAGATCAATTTGTTTCTCTAAAACAATTTTTAAAAAATCGGTAGCTTTATTTTTAGAATTTTCAATATTTGGAAAATGTCTCCTGATTACATAATCTAATAATGTTCTTAATTCATCTTTTTTATTTCTGGCAGCAATATATTGAAAAGTACCAACTCTTATATGACTCGAGGCTACTCTTGTAAGTATTGCTCCTTTTAAACAATTTTCTCTAATTACATCCTCACCTGTTTTAACTACAGCTAAACTTCTTGTTGTTGGAATATTCAAGCAATGCATTGACTCACTTATAATATATTCTCTTAACATTGGACCCAAAGCCGCTCGACCATCACCATTTCTCGAAAAAGCAGTTTTTCCTGAGCCTTTAAATTGGATATCATATCTATTTTTATTTTTTGACAAATGTTCCCCAATCAGAACCGCTCTTCCATCCCCTAACATTGTAAAATGACCAAATTGATGACCAGCATATGCTTGAGCAATAGAATTACTGCTTTCAGGCAATTCATTGCCTGCAAATAAAGCAGATAATTTAGCCTTATCGACATTTGAAAAATTCAAATCAAGGTCTTTAGCCAAATTTTCATTCATTATTACTAATTCAGGATTTTCTACTTTAACTGGTTCAATGTTTTCCTTAAATGAATCAGGAAGTCTAGAATATGAGTTATCAAAATTCCAATTAATATTACTATTCATAAAATATTATTTATTCCATATTTCCTTTAAAATCTCTTCTCTTTGACAAGCTTTTTTATATTTTAAATAATTTTCGAAATATACTTTATAAAAATTTTGGTGTCGAGCTTCAGCTTTGTAGAATTTTTTGAATTGTCTTGAATATGTAACAACTTTTTTATTAAACTTTTTTTCTAAATTTTTAATATCTCTTTCTATTAAGTTTTTTTCTTTATCAGTTTGATAAAATGCTACAGATCTATAACTATAACCTTTATCACAAAATTGCCCATAAGCATCAAAAGGGTCTATATTTATCCAAAAGTTTTTAAGAAGGTCTTCGTAAGATATAATTTTTTTATCATAAATAATTTCAACAACTTCGAAATGACCTGTATTTCCATAAGTAACTTCTTTGTATGTTGGATTTTCAGTTATACCACCTGAGTATCCAGAAATAACCTCTTCAACTCCACTTAATTTTTCAAATGACTCCTCTACGCACCAAAAACAACCTCCAGCAAAATATGCTTTATTTTTTTTTGAAGCCTCTGATGAACTAATCAAAAAAATAGATAAAAATATTATAATAAAATATTTCATTAAATATAATATCTAAAAAAGGGTATTTGTATCTAATAGATTAAAGGTAGCTACTTTTAGTAGCATACCTTTAATTATATACAGTTTAATTTATTTTTTCTTATATTTTGCGGCTTCTTCCGATCCACCAGTTGCAGAACCTTTACTGTAAGAGTGTGCCCCCATTCCAGCAAGCTGACCATCTTTTACAATAAGATATTGATTCCTAATTTCTTTACTTTCGAAGAAACATTCTAAAATTTCCCTTACACCATCAGAATATCTAGCCTGTGCAGTTAAAGAGGTTCCAGAAGTATGAGGTGTCATACCATGATTAGGCATAGTTCTCCATACATGATCATTTGGTGCTGGTTGAGGAAACCATACATCACCTGCATAACCACTTAATTGACCACTTTTTAAAGCTTTAGCAATTGCATCACGATTACAAATTTTACCTCTAGCAGTATTTACTATGTAAGCACCTTTTTTCATTTTACTTATCATGGCATCGTCAAATAAGTTTTCTGTCTCTGGGTGAAGTGGACAATTAATTGTTACAACATCGCAAACTTTGACCATAGATTCTACAGTCTCGTGAAATGTTAAGTTAAGTTCTTTTTCAACACTTTCAGGTAATCTATGTCTATCAAAATAATGAAGATGTGTATCAAATGGTTTCATTTTTCTTAATGCGTCTAATCCAATTCTTCCAGCTGCTACAGTACCTATGTGCATACCTTCAACATCGTATGATCTTTGCACAGCATCAGCAATATTCCAACCACCGTCATTAACGATCCTGTGCTGGTTGTGATAATCTCTAACCATAGAGACAATCATCATAACGATGTGTTCAGCAACTGATCTCGAATTACAATAAGTTACTTCCACTACATCAATTTTATTGTCCATAGCAGCTTGCAAATCAACGTGGTCAGATCCTATACCTGCTGTTATTGCCATTTTTAAATTTTTTGCTTTGGCAATCCTCTCTTTTGTTAAATAATAAGGAAAAAAAGGTTGAGAAATAACTATATCTGCATCAACAATATGTTTATCAGCCTCACATCCATCACCATCTTTGCTATTTGTAACAACATATTCATGTCCGTTACTTTCTAAAAATTTTCTCAAACCAAGTTCACCAGAAACACATCCTAGTAATTGACCTGGTGTATAATCTCTTCCCTTTGGTGAAGGTAGTGTCATTCCATCAGGATACTTTTCTATTTTTGGAAGTTCAGATAAAGCATAGGACTTCGGCATTCCTTCTTTTGGGTCATCGTATAATATGCACAAAATTTTCATTTTCTCTCCATGTTATTATTTTAATATTTTTTTATAAAGTGATCTAACATCATTTATATTAAGCTAGCAAACAAATTATTTTAATTTAGGATAATTTTTTTTAAGAATAAATCGATTAATTAATACACCAAATATTATAACTATTATTGTCCCTGATATAACTGGGTTAAATAGGTAGTCTGGAGAGACACTTCCTATAATTACTATTATAGGATTTCCACCAGCGGGTGGGTGGGTTACATTTAAAAATATCATTGAACCAACTCCGAAACCGACTGCTAAAGGTATTATAATATATAATGGTAGCGGTACGAAATATAAAAAAATCATTCCTATAAAAGCAGTTAGCAGATGACCAAAGAAAATATTTTTTGGCTGTGCAAATGGGCTTTCAGGATATCCATAAAGTAAAACCATTGACGATCCAAAAGATGCAATTAAGAATAGTCCAAATTCAGTCTTGTAAGTTAAAATAGTTAAAATCCCAATTGTGACTAGAGAGAAGAGACCAGCAAAAAATGATTGTTTAATTTTATGCATAAAATTAATCTGAAACAATTTTTTTCATAGTTTTAAAAGGTAGTAAAATACATTCTTTACGTAAACGATTTTTTTCTTTGAATATTTTAAATAAAATTTTCCATTTTTTTTCAATAATTTCTATATTACCATCAAAATAAAGTTTTGCGTCATCACACAACTTATCAATTTGAGATTTATGCTTGTTAACTGAAATTTTTGATAATAAATTTGCAGATGCTTGACAATAAACACATGATTTTCCCTGATATCCAAAATCAATGATCCTATTTTTTTTAATTATCAAGTTTATTTGAATTTCATCACCACATATAGGATTTTTCAATCTTGATTGGTGGGTAAAGTTTTGAATATACTTTTTATTATTGGTATCTGAAGCAATTTTAAGAATTTCTAAATCCATTCTGATTTATTATATTAGATTATATAATATTTGAACAAAATTTTTGTATAACAAACTGATTTTAGTTGTAGTTCAAAGTAATAAGAATAAAATATTTTTATATGATAGAGATCAAAAATGAAAAACTAGCTATACCCGCAGTTTTATTTGCAGGCATTCTTTGGTCTTTCGGTCCCTTGGTAGTTAGACACATGAATGATCCACATATGGTCCCCTGGCAATATATTTTTGGAAGGGGTTTAACTATTTTTGTAATTTTAAATTTGTATTTATATTTTGAAGAAGGGATTAATTTTTATAAGAATTATAAAAAAGTAGGTAAATCCGGACTTGTAGGTGGGATTGGATTAGGTATTGCCATGATTTCATTCATTTATTCAATAACTAATACTACTGCTGCTATTACTCTTTTATGTTTAGCAGCTATGCCTTTTTTTACAGCTTTATTGGCCTTTTTGTTTTTAAAGGAAAAAATATCATTTAATGTCTGGATCTCTATGATTATTGCTACAGCAGGGATCATAATTATGGCTGTAGGTAATACTGAAAAGAATTCTTTAATAGGTTTTGTTTTTGGACTTACATCTTCTATAGGTTTTTCTATTTTTTCAGTGACTCTTAGATGGAGAAAAGAAACTCCAAAATTTACAACTGTTGCTGTTGCTGGCTTATTTTGTTTTATGATAGCAACAATAATGATTTTAGTTAATAAACAAACTTTTTTTGCCACTAGTTACAATAGCGCAATGTTTTCATTGCACGGAATTATAGTTTGTTTGGGTTTAATCTTATATTCTATTGGCTCAAAAGCAATCCAAGCCGCTGAATTAACATTGCTGTCTTTAACAGAAGTGATTGGAGGAATTTTTTGGGTATGGTTACCACTATTTGGTGTTAACGAAATACCATCAACAAACACAATAATCGGAGGCTTTTTTCTTTTCGTATCGCTTTTTTATTACAGCCTGATAATGAGATGGAATAAGAGATATATTGCTTTAAATTAATTTCTAAAACCAATGAATAAAAATAAATTCATCGTTAATAGTTGGAATGAATGGGATCCATTAAAGCATGTAATAGTTGGAAAAGCTGATGGCACCTGTATTCCCGCCCCTGAGCCAGCTTTGGACGCAAAAGTTCCAGAAAACTCGGATATGAAAGGTCAATTTGGACCTAGAACTAAAGATACTGTTGATAAGGCAAATCAATTACTTGATGATTTTTCAAACTTATTGGTTAAGCGTGGAATAAAGGTTGATAGACCTTCACCAATAAATTTTAATCAAACAATATCTACACCTGATTGGAAAACAAAGACTATGTTCGGTTGTATGCCTCCAAGGGATGTATTGTTAACTGTTGGAAATGAAATTTTGGAAGCTACTATGAGTTATAGATGTAGATGGTTTGAATATCTTTGTTATCGTCCACTAATAAAAAAATATTTTGAATTAGATCCAAATATGAGACATGAGTCTGCTCCTAAACCTAGATTAACAGATGCAGATTATCGAAAAGATTACTTATCTGATAAAATTGGAATTGATAAGAGATTAAAATGGACTGATGATAAGTTTTTTGTAACTACAGAGGAAGAACCATTATTTGATGCTGCAGATGTACTCAGATTTGGGAAAGATCTTGTTGTTCAACATGGTTTTACAACAAATCTAAAAGGAATTGATTGGTTAAAACGACATTATAATGACCATAGAATTCATACAGTTAATTTTCCAGGCGATCCTTATCCCATTCATATTGATGCTACATTTACACCAATTAAGGAGGGATTAATTATAAATAATCCTCAAAGAAAGCTTCCAAAAGAACAAAGAAGATTATTTGAAAAAAATGGATGGGATATTATCGAAGCCGCTCAACCCGCACACAACACACCCCCTCCTCTTTGTTATTCTTCAGTTTGGCTATCAATGAACGTTTTAGTTTTAGATCCAAAAACGGTTTGTGTAGAAAAAAGTGAAAAATATCAGTCAGAACAATTAGATAATCTAGGAATGGAAGTTATTCCTGTGGATCTGAGAGACGCTTATGCATTTGGAGGAGGACTTCATTGCTGCACTGCTGATGTTCATAGAGAAGGAGATTTAAAAGATTATTTTCCTAAGCAGTAAAATTTTAATTCTCTTTCGTTTTATTAATTTCAAATTTTTCTAAGCTTGATGAGTAGTTATTTTCTAAATCATTTTTTTGTTTATCAAAAGATTGATTTTTTTCTAATTCTTTTTGCCTTAATTTATTTTCTTTCAAGTTTTCTCTAAATTCGATTTCTTTTTGATCTCTATCAAATTTTTCTTCCCACTCTTTAATTTTCATGTATTCTAATTGTTTACGTTTTTCATCTTCTTCTTTTGCTAATTTTAAGGCTTTATCTCTTCTTTTTTGTTCTCTTAAAACAATATTTTTTTGTTCGTTTTCTCTTACCCTTAAATCTATTTCTTTTCTGCCTTGTGAGTCTTCTTTTAATTTGAGTTCTTTTTCTTTATTTCGTAAGTCATTAGTAATTAGAATTAGGTTTTCATCTTTATTTATTAACCTCTCACTTTCAATTTTAAGCTGATCTTCTCTTAATTTGAGTTCTTTTTCTTTTAGTTTTAATTCATCTTCTTTAAGTTTAAGTCTATTTTCATCTTTTTTTAATTTTTCCTCCCAAATTTTTATTTCCTTTCTTTCTTTAATTAAATCATTTTTTTCTTGTAGTTTTTTGAATTTTATTTCTTTTATTTTTTTTAATTCTTGATTTTTTTTGTAGTTTTTTAGTGCTCTACCAATTGTCTTTGTGGTTATAGTTGCTATCGTGGCTAGACTATTATGTTTTTTTTCTTTTGATCTAATTTTATTTTTTTTTCTCATTTTGTAAAAAACTATTTGAACAAAAAATTAATTAATATTCAACTTTAACTGTATAATTTTTTTCAGTCTTTACTTTGGTTTCAACCTACAAGGGATAAAATTCTTTTAATTTTACTGATTATAAATATTTTTTTTGCATTAAACTAATCAAAATATTATTAAACTTCAGTGAAAAAAATTAATAAATTAATAATAGCTTGTGATGGAGAGTCAGCGAGCGGAAAAAGTACTGCAGCTAAGCTTATCTCAAAAAAGTATGGATTGGTATTATTAAATTCAGGTTTACTTTATAGATATGGAAGCAAACTAATAATAAAAAACAAACCAAAAAATATTATTTCTTTTTTAAATAATGAATTTAAAAATGTAACTTATAAAAAAATTATAAGACAAAAATTACACTCAGAAGAAATAAGTAACCATGCGGCTTTACTAGCAAAAAATTTTAGAATAAGAAAAATAATTAACAGATTTCAAAAAAAGATTATTAAAGGGAATAAAAAGATTTGTGTTGAGGGTAGAGATATTGCAAGTAAAATCCTAGCATCAAATCCAAAATATGATTTAGCTTTTTATTTTAGATGTAACCTTAGAGTTGCTAGTTATAGAAGATGGCTTGATATTAAAAAAAAAATTCCTCTAAAAGAGGTAAGGCGCTCTCTCAATAATAGAACTCAAATGGATAAAAAAAGAAGGAATAGTCCGCTAGTAAAGGTTAAAGATGCTATCTTAATTAGGACAGATAGATTATCTAAAAAGCAAGTTTTAAAAAAAATGTCGAACTTTATAGAGTTTGAGTCCTAAACTTTTTTCTCATATTCTTTATCAGATTCTTCAATTGGTTCAGTAGTAGGATTAAGCTCGATACCTGCAGGTGTAATAGTTTGAGGCATAGCAACAAACTGTGAATCTGGATTTTCTATAGTTTGCCTTATTCTCATTCTATAAATTCCAAAAATACCTATAATCGCGTGAAAGAAAAAAAGAAAAATAAAAAATCCATTAGGGCCAACCACATCCATAAATATTGAACATAAAAATGGACCACTTATTGCTCCTAATCCAAAAACAAATTGAAGACCTGCTCCAGCAGCTACAAATTTTTCTTTTGGAATATAATCATTAGTATGTGCTAAGATCTGAGAAAACATCGGTAAACTGCAAAAAGAGAAAAGAATTAAAAAAATATAAAACCAAGTTTTACTGGTAGCTAATCCATCAGGTAAATACATCTGTTTTGAAACCAATATTGAAATAAGAGCAAATACAGATGCACCAAATGTAGAAACAACTATTACTTTTCTCCTATCATACATATCAGATATTTTTCCAACTGGAAACTGAGAAATTGCTCCAGATATTGCTAGTAAAAAAGTTACAATGGATATCTCAAGTATCGTAAAATTCATAGATGTTGCGTAAACTGCTAATAGAGTGAATAAAGCTGCCTGTATTATCCCGTAAAAGAAAGAGCTCACCATACCAAAAGGGGATGCCTCATAAAGATTTCTCAGAGACATCGCTTTAATTTTTTTAAAAGTTGGTGGTTTTTTTTTAGTTAGCAAGATAGGGATCAATGCAACAGATGTAATTACAGAGATTAAAATAAAAGGTTGGAAATTTTCTGGGCTACTAAAATTAAGAAGAAACATTCCTGTGCCCATAGACCCATATAGTACGACCATGTATACAGATAGTACACTTCCTCTGTTTTTATTTGTTGATCTATCATTTAACCAACTTTCTGCGACAGTATAAATACAAACCATACTTATCCCAGTTAAAAGCCTTAATAAGAACCAAATAAATGGATTTATTAAAATTGAATGAATTAAAATTACTAATGAAGCTAGTGACGCAAAAGCTGCAAAAACTCTTATGTGTCCAACTCTAGAAATAATGACTGGGATAGATGCAGCTCCTATAAAATATCCAACAAAATAACCTGACATCATAAATCCTGTCGCAGTTAAACTAAACTCCTCTTGAATTGCTCTCACTCCTAGTAATGAACCTTGAAAACCATAGGCCATCATTAGGAAACCCATCCCTAAAAATAGTGCCCAAGAGTTTTTTAAAACTTTATTCATATAAACTTGTGTAATTATTTGCCATCTATTATTAAATCAAGTCTTAATTGTGACAAGCTTATGAATTTTTGAGCTTTAAAAAGGAATGAACAGCTATTGTAGTGATTATAACTGCACCCCCGTATAGGGTTTCAAAACTTGGTTGTTCTTTAATTATAAGCCAAACCCATATTGGTCCTATAATGGTTTCTAACAAAAAAAATAAATTTACTTCTGCAGCTGGTATAAATCTCGGAGCTATAGTAACAAGCACAAAAGGTATAGCGACGCATAGAATACACATCAAAGGTACGATAATGATATCTTTGTTTTCAAGGACATAACTTTCGATAAAAAATAAAGCAAAAGTTGCCACAAATAGCTTGCCCACAACAGCGGCTGGAACTAAATTTTTTGTTTTTGCTGAACGAATGGTTACAGCTCCTATAGCAAGACCAATTGCCGTAACAAATCCTAAAATATCTCCATAGAAATTTCCTAATTTAAGGGAATCAAAAAAAATATAAAGTATTGCAATAAAAGTAATAATGATAGAAATCAATGTTTTTTTATCTGGAGGCTCCTTTAGAAAAATTGTTCCAAGAATAGCAGATAACATAGGAGCAGTAGCAATCATTACTAGGGTGTTTGCTACATTGGTATTTTGTATTGAAATAACGAAAGTAATGTTGGTTATACTAAATGTTCCGATGTAAATGAGTCCGTGATAACCACTAGAAAAAAGAATTTTAAAAAAATTTAATTTGTAAATGATCAACATACCTAAAAAAACGGTAAAAAAGGGGATGATTCCTCTGTAAAAAACAAGCCCCCATGTGTCCATATTTGAAAGTCTAATAAATAATGAGTCAGGAGTGATAAACATTACAGCGATAAACGCAAGCAATGAACCTTTTTTTTGATCAGTTAGATTGTTCAAGCTTTAAGCTCTTTCCAAAAAGTTTTAGCTAAATTAACTTTTGTTAGATCATAAAAAGTTTTTAAACCGGTTGGAGATGTTACATTGATGTCACCATTTAGTTTTTGATCAATAAAATCAATTCCAGCAAAAAAAATATTCTCTTTTTTTAAATCATATGCAACCAATTTTGATATTTTTTTTTCAATACCAGTTAAATTTGTAATAGTTGGAATAGCTCCTTTACTCATATTACTTAAAAAAGACCCTTTTTTTGGAACTCTAGATATTGCACCTACTACTTTACCGTTGATAAGAAAAACTCTTTTATCACCTTTGCTTATTTTTGGTAAAAATTTTTGACAGATTATATGGTCGTGTTTTTTTAAATATCTTTTAACGAAATTTAGATTAAACTTATTTAATAGATGAATATCATTACCTCCGTAACTATTTATAGGCTTTAATATAACTTTACTATTTACCTTAAAAAAATTTTTTACTTCATTTAAATTTTGAGTAAAAATAGTCTTTGGCATAAATTTTTGATATTTTGCAGAGTAAAGCTTTTCTGGTACGTTTCTAATGGATTTTGGATCATTTACCACTCTTACTTTTTTCTTGATCATATCTAAAATATAAGTTGTTGAAATATACTCCTGATTAAATGGAGGATCTTGTCTAATCAAAATGAATTTACATTTTATTAACTCTAATTTTTGTTTATGTAGAATTTTAAATTTTTTTTTTTGTCTATAATTGAATTTTATAAAGAATCCCTCAGCTATAATCTTAGAATTAATTATAGATAAATCTTTAGGGTAATAATAAAAAATCTTATAATTTTTTTTCTGAATTTCATTAGCTAAAAAAATACTTGTATCTGTTAATGGGTTAAGTTTTGAGAGATAATTTCCTTGGATAGCAACAATTCTATTTATCATATAATTCACTTAAATCTTCATTTTTAGAAAATCTGTTCATCATATGATCTGCATTTGTAGTTCTATTATCAATTATTTTTTGCAAGTGGTTAAGAAATAAAGTTTCATTTTTTCCACTTTTATTTACTATATCTCTTTTATTGAGTCCTTCCCTTGATAAATCTAACAAGTTTGATGCCCAGTAAAAAAGATCCTTACCCATTAATTGTGTATTAAATCCTTTCTGAGGAGCCTCTAAATAAGCATTAATTATTTTATCTTTATCCCACTTAGATATTAATTCATACACTTCATCAAGATTTCCATATATCATTCCAACATTAAACGCAGGACCCGCACATAGACAATCCCAACCACATGTGTCCATCGATCTGAGCTCTATATATTTCTTTAATCTATTTTCAGTAAAGATGGTGCTTAAATGAATAGATAAATCACTCTCATTTGGTAAACGTTTTCCAATCTCATTAATTTTTCCATTCATAAAGTCTTTAAAGGTATATTTTTTTCCCGATATATACCTTTCGTTATCTTGTATAAATAAAATAGGAAAATTTATTATAAATTCAGCATATTTTTCAAAATCTAATTCTTCAAAAAAAATTTTTGGTAAACCACCTCTAGAGGTACTTTGCCAAACTTTTGATCTATAAGATAAAAATTTGCTTTGTTTTTTTTCCACAATTGAAGAATTAGCGAATAAAGCAATAATAATAGGAACAATCGAATTAACAACTTTGAATTTTTTAACAAAATCTTTTTCAGAGTCATAATCAATATTTAGTTGAGTTCCACATGTTCTGTACATCATATCTAGACTTAATGCCCCTCCCTCTGGCATATCTTTTGTCATTAATTTATATCGTTCTTTTGGGTTATCTGGAATTTCATCAAGTTTTGAAATCGGATCAAATCCTGAACTTACAATATTAATGCCTATTTTTTTTGTTACTTGCCTTAACTCGAATAAATAATCTTGTGCCTCAGCACAAGCATCATGAATGTGATTTAACTTTTCACCTGACAATTCAATTTGATTTCCTGGTTCTAAAGTAATATTTTTTCCATCTTTATTTAAAGCGATAACATTTCCTTTTTCGTAAATTGGGTTCCACCCAAATTCTAACAAAGCTGAAAACATCTGCTTTATTTCTGAATAACTAATTCTTTTATTACTTTTATTATCAAATAAAAATTTTTCATGTTCTATGCCAATTTTGAAATTTTTCCTTTTTTTAATACCTGATTTAAAATAATTTACTATTTGTTCTTTTGATGTAATCATTGAATATAAAATAATACTTTATTGACAGAATTAAAGTAGAGAATATGGCTTTCTAGAAAAAATTTTTTTTACCATTGGCTTAAAAAATTTTAATGGTAGTGATTTATAGTTGGGATCAAATGAATTTTGATCATATTTTTCACAAAAATTGATAGTATCTTGATAATACTTATGATCTTTATATTTCTCTCTTTTATTTCTATCTCCACCTAAATGATGTGCATAATAGTACATCTGAAATTCACCATGTTTTTCTATTATCCAGTGAGTTTTTTCTGAAACATATGGTTTTAGAATTGAAGCTGCATATTCAGAATGGTTCATAGGTGCCAGCTCATCTCCAATATCATGGAGCAAAGCTGCAACAACCATCTCTTCACTTTCTCCATTAATGTATGCTCTAGTTGCACTTTGAAGTGAATGCTCTAATCGTGATATTTTGTAACCCTCTAATGTCCCTGTAAGATTGGACATAAAATTTAATATCCTATCTGATGTTTTGCTAGCAAAGTCCTTTTCATGTTTGTCTAAAAAAAGATAATCATCTTTAGTTCCATTTTTCATTTGGGTAAAATTTACTTTTTTCATTATTTAATTATTTGAAGCTGAACTTAGTAAAGATAGTTGAGTTATTTTACTATCCCCTAATTCATCAATTGGCTTTACTGGATAATCTCCGGTAAAATAATGGTCTGTTAGTTGTGGGTAAGTTTCATTTCTTTTATCGAAACCAATAGCTTTATATAAACCATTGATTGATAGAAATTTTAATGATTTAGCTCCAATATATTCTCGTATTTCATCATTAGATTTGTTTGCCGCTAACAATTCTTTTTTTGTTGGAGTATCAACTCCATAAAAATCAGGATATCTTATTTCTGGACAAGCTATCATTACATGAACTTCCTTTGCTCCTGCGTCATACAGCATTTTCACTATTTTATGAGATGTAGTTCCTCTTACAAGTGAGTCATCAATTAGAATTATTTTTTTATTTTTAATTG
The DNA here is from genome assembly GCA_902515205.1 of uncultured Pelagibacteraceae bacterium. Taxonomy (GTDB): domain Bacteria; phylum Pseudomonadota; class Alphaproteobacteria; order Pelagibacterales; family Pelagibacteraceae; genus Pelagibacter. The sequence continues at coordinate 40,377 of CABXTU010000003.1, forward strand.
TAGTTTCATTTGCATTTAATTTTAATCGAACTCCTAAACTTCTAATTTTTTGACTTGGTTCAATAAAGGTTCTGCCAACATAATGGTTTCTTATTAGTCCATGTTCAAAATTAATATTTATTTTTTGGGAAAATCCAAGAGCAGCTGCATTTCCTGAATCCGGCACTGGTACAACTATATCAGCCTCAATATCATTCTCATTTGCAAGTTCCTTTCCTAAATTTTTCCTATGTTCATAGGCAGTTTTATTATCTAGAAGACTATCTGGTCTTGAAAAATAGATATACTCAAAAACACATGGCCTTACTTTTTTTGATGGAAATGGTTTGATACTTACTAATTCATTATTTTCTATCAAAACAATTTCTCCGTTTTCAACTTCTCTCAAAAATTTAGCTCCAATTATATCTAATGCACAAGTTTCAGATGCTAATACGTAGCTTCTGCCTAATTTACCAATTACCAAAGGTCTTATTCCGTAGGGGTCTCTTACACCTATTAAAGAAGTTTGAGTCAACATCACTAAAGCATACCCTCCTTGTATTTGAAATATAGCATCAACAACTTTATCAATCGTTTTTGGTCTTTTAGATTTAGCAATTAGCTGAACAATAGTTTCAGTATCTGAGGTAGTATAAAAGATTGCACCTTCTTCAACCAGTTTATTTCTTAATGAAATTGAGTTTGTCAAATTTCCATTGTGCGCAACTCCAATACCACCAGCATTTGTATCAGCAAAAAAAGGTTGAATATTTCTAAGAGTATTATTTCCAGTAGTACTATAACGATTGTGACCTATAGCATAATTACCTTTGAGATTATTAAGAACTTTTTCTTTATTGAAGTTATCACCCACTAATCCAAATCTTTTTTCTGAATAGTATTTTTTACCATCAAAAGAAACTATTCCACATCCTTCTTGACCACGATGCTGTAAAGCATGCAGACCAAGTGCTGTTAAGGCGGAAGCATCTTTGGCATTGCTAACTCCAAATACACCACATTCTTCTTTTATCTTCGGATCAAAGTTCTTCAATTTTTTCTTTAGAGTCCCGATATGTTTTTTCATTTGGAAATTCTTTCAGTAAATAATTACTACCTTTTTCTAAATATGGAAAGATGAATGATTTGTTCAAATTTATTGGCCATTTATCATAATTATACACAATATGTATGCCTGAAAATAAGAATATACAAATAATATATGCTCTGACGAATCCGAAAAAGAAACCAAATATTGTATCTAAGCTACCAATTCCTGAATAACTTACGGCTTTGCTAATACCTCGGTTAACCATTAAAACCAGAAATATTACAATGATAAAAATTGTAACCCCAAGCCCGATATCTAGCACGTATTCATTATCAATTATATCTTTAAAATAAGGTTTAATTTTAGGAAAAATAATTAAAGTTATTACATAAGCTAATAACCATTTTGCTATTGATAAAATACTTAGTACAAAACCTTTTTTATAACATTTTATAAGAGAAAGCGTTGTAAATATTATATATATAAGATCAATTACTGAAGTTGCACTATAAAAGTCTTTTAGCACTTCTAGCATTTAATTATTTTCCAAATGGTTTAATTAACAATATTAAAGTAGGAAGCAATGTTAGAACCGAAATCATTGCTAACAACATAGCTAATCCAGTAAAAATACCAAAATAAATTGTAGGAATAAATTTAGAAAGAACTAATATTGAAAAACCAAAAACAATTGTGATTGAAGTGTTTAGAATGGCTTTGCCTACTGTTGAGTGACAAAGTTTAAGAGTTTTGTTGTAATCTTTTATATTATTAAATTCTTCTTTGAACCTATAAATGTAGTGAATACTATTATCAACAGCAATTCCTATAGTAATTGCTGCAATAGTTATCGTCATCATATCTAATGGAATACCTAATAGCCCTATAATCCCTAAAATAAAAAAGGCAGCAATGAAATTTGGAACTACACCAATTAAAGATAACTTAATATTTCTAAAAAGTATTATAAACATTGATAATATACCAATTATAACTAAACCCAAAGTAAGGATTTGAGATTTAAAGAGACTTTGTAATAAATTATTAAATAAGATTAATACACCAGCAAGTTTAAATTCATCACCATTAAGACCAATTTTATTTTTCAAATCATAATTTATTTTTTTAATCAATTCATTTCTTCTTAAATTTTTTTGGGAATCTATTATTCGAAGATTGATACGCGCCTCATTATTTTCAATTGAAATATATGGATCAATTATTTCGGTTTTAATACTCTTAGGTATTTTAGAATATAACACACCCATTTCTAGTGTTCCTAAGGGCTTATTATTATTGAGCAGAGTTGCGACATCGATTATTGATGAAAAAGATAAAACTTTCCCAACTTCTGGTAAGTTGTCAAGATAATTATGAACTGATGCTATTCTGTCTATTTTATCTTTTGTAAACCAATATTTTTGATCATTTTGATCTTCTTCATCACCCCAATCTTCAAATTCGTCGTCCTCACTTATTATTTTTTCTTTCTTTGGAAACTTTAAAATGACCTCGAGAGGAGTGGTTCCTCCAAGCTTTTCATCTATTAGTTTCATTCCTTTATAAATCTCAGTTTTTTTACTAAAATAATTTATAAAACTATTTTCTACTTCAAGGCGGATAATTCCGATGAAACTCAATAAGATTATTATTCCCGTTAAAGTAAAGATTGTTTTTTTATTATTTTCAGAAATTTTTGCGAAAAAAAGTGTAATTTTAGAGCTTTCATTTTTTTTTAAAGAAATATTTTCTTCCGGCATAAAATTTATCAATGTAGGGAGCAAAGTAAATGTTATCACGAATGAAGTTATCAACCCTAAAGTCATCATCCATCCAAAATCTATGATAGGTTTTATTTCACTAAATATTAAAGATAAAAATGCAATAATTGTTGTTAGAACAGTATATAAAATTGGCCAAAACATTTTATTCGTAGTTAAAGAAATTAACTCAAAGGTATTTTTATTTGGATAATCTTCTCTAAGTTGTAAAAACCTAGTGCTCATGTGAATATTCATTGCCATTGTCAAAATTAACATTAGAGCAATAAAGTTTGAGGAAATTACCGTCACTTTCCATCCTAACAAGCCAAGTAATCCCATCATGATTACTACAGAAAAAAAACAACTACTAATTGGGGCTATTATCCAAATTAGTTTGCGGAAAACAAACCATAATGTTGCAATTATAAACAAAAGAACTCCAATACCAAAAACAACAATATCACTTTTGATAAAAGACATCATGTCGTCAGCTATCATTGGAATACCACCTAAATGAATTTTTCCAATATCCTCATAACTTTTTATAACATCTCTTATTTCTAAAATATTAAGATGATTTTGTTTTTTAATTTTGTCTTTATAAATCTCTACATTTTTTTTTGATTTATCAGTTAAATATTTTATTTCTTTGTTTTCTTTAATATTAACAATAATTCCACTTGTTTTTCCATCTTCACTAATAACAAAATTTCTAAAAACTGGGCTGCTCAAAATTTCTTTAAAACCTCTTTCTCGATCAATATCTTCATCCTTCAGAGTTTTAAAATTTTCCAATCTTTGTTGGAGTGGTTCATCAGAGCTGTTTAATAATGGAATATCTAATAAAGTAATTACACTATGAACCCAATCTAAACTTTGAATTTTATACTTTAAGCTTAATAGATTGTTTATAGATGTATTACTGACCATTCCTTCGTTTGGGGTATAAGTTAAAATTAGAAATTCCTTAGAACCGTATCTTTTTGATATTTCTTGCAAATATAAAAGATCAGGATCTCCTTCAATCAGCAAAGTTTCAGATGATGCATCTAGTCTAAAATTTTTAGAATGAAATCCAAAACTAAACAAAAGGATCAATAAAAAAATTAAAACTGATTTAGGGTTTTTTAGAACAATATTTTGATAGAATCGGCCAAACATTCTAACCCATTTATATGAGAATTTAACTGATTTGAGTATCTTTAAATTTGGTAAACATCGCCTCAAACTCTAGCATTATATTTCCTGTAGGGCCGTGTCTTTGTTTACCAATTATTATTTCTGCTAAATTTGAAACTTCATTCATTTTTACTTGCCATTCAGCATGTTCTACAGTTGCCGGTCTTGGTTCTTTTCTTTCTAAATAATAAGCTTCTCTATAAACAAACATTACGACGTCGGCATCTTGTTCAATAGATCCTGATTCCCTTAAATCAGATAATTGAGGTTTTTTATCGTCTCTTTGTTCAACTGCTCTTGATAACTGTGAAAGAGCTATTACTGGAATAGCCAATTCTTTAGCAATAGCTTTTAATCCTTGAGTTATTTCAGAAATTTCTTGAACTCTTCCATCTTTATTATTGAAAGTTCCTCTCATTAATTGAATATAGTCAACAACTATCATTTCAAGACCAAATAATCTTTTTATTCTTCGGGCACGATTACTCATTGCCGCAATACTTATTGCTGGGGTTTCATCTATATAAAGTGGAAGTTCAGAAATATTTTTAGATGTTTCTATGAATTTATCAAATTGTTCATCTGAAATTCTTCCCCTTCTTATATCATTTGATTTTATTCTTGATTGTTCGGATAAAATTCTAGTTGATAGTTGCTCTGAAGACATTTCTAAAGAAAAAAAAGCAATTGATGATTTTTTGCCACTATCTTGTAATTTTTGTGCTGCATTAAATGCAATGTTGGTAGCTAAAGCTGTTTTACCCATTGAGGGTCTTCCAGCTATGATAATCAAGTCAGATTGATGTAGCCCTCCAAGTCTGTCATCTATATCTCTTAGCCCAGTAGGAACTCCGACAATTCCCTCTTCATTACGGTAAGCAGCTGAGGCCATTTCAATAGTTTGTTTCATTGCATCGTCAAATTTTATTAAGGATGAATTAAAAGAGCCTTTTTCAGCAAGATCAAATAACAATCTTTCAGAATTTTCAATTATTTTTTGACCGTTAGTATTTAAATCATTTAACTTTGCAGTATCAATAGTTTGTTCAGATATTTTTATAAGCTCTCTTCTAACAAACATATCATATATAATCTTAGAATACTCTGTTGCCTGTCTTGTAGAAGTTGAAAATTTTGTAATTTTAACAAGATACTCAGGAACATTTAGATCATCCTTTTCATTTTCAAAGTAGTTTTTTAAGGTAATTGGATTTGCGAGTAAACCTTTATAGATTAAACTTTCTATAGCAGCGAAAATTTTTTGATGCATTGGGTCATAAAAATTTAAATTAGAGATAATTGTGTTTATTTCATCGAAAATTTCATTTGTTACTAATATAGATCCAATAACCGCTTGTTCAGCTTCAATATTGTTTGGAAGTTCCTTAAATTTATCTACTAACAGACTTAGATTATTTTCCATTAAGACTAATTTATAATAAAAATGATTAATACAAATCGGAAAAAAGAATTGGGGAAAAGATTGTATAATTATTGAATAGTCTCAGCGGACTCAACGTTGATTGTTATTTCAGCATCAACTTCAGAGTGTAAAGAAATCTTTACTTTAAAACTACCTAAAGATTTTATTTCTTTTGTTGGCTGTATCATTGAAGGTTTAATCTCAATTTTATCTTTTTCATAAATTAATTTTGAAATTTCTGTTGGTTTAACTGAACCATATAGCTCATTATTTTCGGTACTTAATTTTTTGACCTCATAAGTCTTTTTATTTATCTCTTCAGATACTTTTTTTGCTTTTTGTTTTTTTTCGTTATCTTTTTTGTCTAAATCAGACTTAATCTTTTTAACTTCTAGAATATTTTCTTTAGAGGCATACATCGCTTTTTTATTAGCTATTAAAAAATTCCTAGCAAATCCTCTTTTAACATCTATGATTTGACCTATTAATCCTATTCTTTTTAAGTTTTCTAATAATATTACTTTCATTTTACAATAACGCTAAGTTTCTTGCTCTTTTAATCGAAGATGATAATTCCCTCTGTTTTTTTTGGCTTACATTTGTAATTCTTGAGGGTAAAATTTTACCATTTTCAGACATATATTTTTTTAAAAGTTTAATATTTTTATAATCAATTTTGGGCGCTCCTTTTATTGATAATGGACAATTTTTTTTAAATTTATATTTATTTGGTTGGAAAATACTTAATTTAGCAAAGTTACTCTGTTTTCCCTTTTTATTTCCACTTTGTCTTTTAGGCATAATTAGTTTTTAGTAATTTCTTTTTTTTCATTAACTATTCTTTTTGAAAAATATTCTGTTTCTAGATCAAATTTTTTAACCTTTACAGTTAAAAATCTTAAAAGTTTTTTATCTAATGACTCATTTTTTTCTAATTCTAGAATTAAATTTCCATTACCTTTAATTTTGAAATGTATATAGCTACCTTTTTTATTTTTTTTGATTATATAAGATAGGTTAAGTAAACCCCAATTCTCAGTTTTTATGATCTCTCCATTATGTTTTTCGACAATTTTTGAGTATTTTTCAGTTAATTGTTTAACTTCACTCGGGGAAGTATCTTGTTTAGCTATAATAGTGTGCTCGTATAAATTCATTTAAGTTCTTTAATAAAAAGTGTGGATATACTATTATAAACCTTTAATTACAATAGTAAAAAGAGCATAAAATATTAATTTTTATATGTTTTCAGTAATTTTTCCAGGGCAAGGATCTCAAATAGTTGGTATGGGAAAAGAGTTTTATGATAAATTTGAGCTTGTTAAGATTCTATTTAAACAAGCTGATGAAATCTTGGGATATAATTTATCCAAAATCATTTTAAATGGACCAAAAGAAGAATTAGATCTTACTTCAAATACCCAGCCAGCAATATTCTTAGTTAGTTTCTCAATCTTTAATGTGATTAAAAAAGAATTTAATATTGATTTAAATAAAGCAAAATATTTTGCAGGTCATTCAGTTGGAGAATATTCAGCACTGTCTTCTGCTGGTTTTTTAAATTTTTCAGATACTATAAAACTTCTAAAAATAAGAGGAGATGCTATGCAAAATGCAATACCAAAAGGAGAGGGTGGTATGATAGCAATTCTTGGTACGAAAGTAAGTATGATAGAGAAAATTTTAAAAGAAAATGAAAATAATTTTACAGCTCAGATAGCAAATGATAATTGTGATGGACAGATTGTATTAAGTGGAAAAAATTTGGATTTAAATAATTTAGTGACTATTTTAAAATCGAATAATATAAAAAATATAAAATTACCTGTTAGTGGACCATTTCACTCAAATTTAATGAGTAAAGCAACTGATATAATGAAGAAAGAGATCGAAATAGTAGAATTTCATGATTCAAAAAATATCTTAATTTCAAATGTGACCGCAGGTGAAATTTCTGATGTAAAAGAAATTAAAAAGTTGTTAGTTGATCAAATTGAAAATAGAGTAAGATGGAGAGAAAGTATATTAAATATGATTGATAAAGGTGTAGATCATTTTATCGAAATAGGACCCGGTAAAGTATTGTCAGGTTTAGTTAAAAGAATAAATAAAAATATAAAAATTAATACAATTAATAATGAGATTGATATAAAAGATCTGAGTATATGAATGATTTAAAGACTAAAAATATTATTGTAACAGGAGCATCTGGTGGAATAGGAAATTCAATTGTAAAAAGACTAAATGATTGTGGTGCAAAAATATTAGCCTCTGGTACTAAAATAGATAAATTGAATCAGCTTAAATCTAAATTTAATAATATTAAAATTTTAGATTTTGATATTTCCGATGAGGAAAAAATTGAAGAATTTATTGAAATTGCAACAAATGAACTTGGTGGAAATTTAGACTGTATTATTAATAATGCGGGAATTACTAGTGATAATTTGGCAATTAGAATGAGCTTAGAAGAGTGGAAAAAAGTTATAAATATAAATTTAACATCAACATTTCTATTAAGTAAATTTGCAATAAAGAAAATGCTAAAAAATAAATCTGGAAAAATAATTAATATCACTTCAGTTGTTAGTCATACTGGTAATTTAGGGCAATCTAATTATACTGCTTCAAAGGCTGGAATAATTGCAATGTCAAAAAGTCTTGCTTTAGAGTACGCAAAAAAAAATATAAATATTAATTGTATTTCACCGGGTTTTATTAAAACCGCAATGACTGACAAAATTGATGAAAAATATAAACAAACTATAATTTCTAAAATTCCATCTTCTAGACTGGGAGAACCAGATGATATTGCAAATGCTGTTCTTTTTTTGGCTTCAAATCAATCTAATTATATTAATGGCGAAACTTTACATGTTAATGGTGGTATGTATATGGCTTGACAAAACAGGTTTTTAAACTATTAAGAATTTAAAACAAAAAAGGATCAATATGTCAGAAGATGTTTCAAGCAAAGTAAAGAAAATAGTAGCAGATCATTTAGGAATAGATGAGGCAAAAGTAACAGAGGAATCAAGTTTCATAGATGACTTAGGAGCAGATAGTTTAGATACAGTGGAATTAGTAATGGCTTTTGAAGAAGAGTTCGGATCTGAGATTTCTGATAGTGAAGCTGAAAAAATTTTGACAGTAGGTGACGCTGTAAAATTTATTGAAGGTAAAGCTAATTAATTTTTTTGATGCCCACTGATAATGATGGGATAATGATAGTTTTGTCTTCTCCTTCTGGAGCAGGAAAAACGACTTTAGTAAACCTTCTTTCAAAACTAGATAATTTTGAAATTTCAATTTCTCACACAACAAGACAACCAAGAATTAATGAAGAACATAGTAAAGACTATTATTTTGTATCAGAAGAAAAATTTAAAAGATTAATAAAAAATCAAGAATTCTTAGAATACGCTAAAGTTTTCAATAATTACTACGGCACCACAAGAACTCCCGTAATAGACAATCTTAATAAGGGTAAAAATGTATTATTCGATATTGATTGGCAAGGTGCTGATCAAATTAAAAATAAAAAATTAGATTATAAACTAATAACCTTTTTCATTTTACCTCCAAGTAAGGAAATTTTATTCGAAAGATTATCAAATAGAGATATGAAAGATAAATTAATTGTTGATGAAAGAATGAAACAGTTTGGTAGGGATGTGTTACATTGGATTAATTATGATTATGTTGTTATAAATGAAAATCTAGATAAATGTTATTCAAAAATTTATACCCTTATAGAAGCAGAGATTAAGGATGGTTCAAAAGATTATGATCTAGATTATATTAGATCTCATGTTGACAAATTAACTACTTAAACTTTCAAATTTTTTTGTTAACTTATAATATGTTTCATAATCTAGATTTTGTGGTCTTAATTTTAAATCTATACTCATTTGATTAGCTATATTTATTTGACCATTGAAAATTTTATTAAAAGGCTTTTTTATCATTTTCCTTCGATGGGCAAAAAATACTCTAGTAACTTTTTCTAAATTTCTGGGATCTTTTAATTTAAAAAATTTTTTTTTTGGAGTAAAAATTAGCAAACTGCTATCCACTTTTGGTTTAGGTGAAAAACTTTCTGGTTTTAAATCACAAATTTTTTTAATATCTAATTTCCAATTAGATATAATTGATAATCTACCATAATTAGAGGAATTATAATTTGCAATTATTCTATCGGCTACTTCTTTTTGAAACATTAATATAAAAATACTAAACCATATCTTTTTATCATTTAAATTTAAAATCCATTTACATAAAATTTCGGTTGAAATATTGTAAGGTAGATTTCCAAAAACTAGTAACTGATCTTTACAAAGAGAGTTTTCGTTTATTTTTAATATATCCTCATTAATAATTTTGATTTTATCTTTGAATTTTTTTTCTAAGATAGAAGATAATTCCTTGTCCTTTTCAATAACATATATTTGTTTTGGAGATTTTTGTAAAATTGATAAAGTTAAATTGCCTGTTCCAGGACCAACTTCAAGAACTGATGATCCTTTTATATTTACAATATTTACAATTTTGTTAATAATATTTTTATCAATAAGAAAATTTTGACCCAGGCTTTTTTTAGCTTTGATCATCTTTTTTCTAAAAATTTGATTGCTTTAATTAAGCTAAGTGGATTAGATAAGTTTTTACCTATCATTTTTTCATTTGGACCATGGTCAGGAGAAATTCTCAAAAATGGCAAACCTAAAGTAATATTAAAAGCATTATACTCAAATAATGTTTTAAAAGGTGATAGAACTTGATCATGATACATTCCTAATATCACGTCATATTTTTTTCTATTGTTTTTTAAAAAAATTGTATCAGCAGCAAAAGGACCAAAAATTTTAAAACCTAAATTTTTAAGGGAAGATACAGTTGGAATAATTATTTTTTTATCTTCATTAAATTTAAGTATACTTTCACAATGAGGATTCAATCCTGTTAGCGCTATCTTTGGTTTAATGCCTAGATTTTTTTTGTAAAAATTATTTATCAAAATTACTTGTTTTTTTATTAAATTTTTATTAATTTTTTTTGAGATAAGCTTAACGGGCAAGTGCGTTGTTAAAGGACTTACCGATAAATTATCATTATAAATAAGCATTCCAAATTTTTTTATTTTAAAATTTTTAGCAATATATTCTGTAATTCCTAAATATTTTTTTTTTAAAAATTTGTTTTTATTTATGGGACCATTAATAAACTTATTGGTATAACCACTCTTTAAAATTTTAAAGGCTATATCGAAACAGTTTTGTATATATAAGTTTGAAAATTTAGAATTTTTATCCGCATTATTATAATCAAACTCAACATCAATTAGGTTAATAAATCTATTATTAAGCTTATAATTTTCTAAATTTTTTAAATTTAAAATTTTTACTTTTTTATTAAATCTGAGATTTTTCATTTGATTTTTTAATATTTTTGATGAACTAATTAATATTAAAGGAGTTTTAAATTTATTTTTTTTAATAGCTTTAAAAAAAATTTCAAAGAAAATACTTTTTGGCTCTCCAGGAACAATTATTATAGGTTTAATTTTCATTAATATCATAATTAATTTTAGTTTTATCAAAATAAATCTTTGAGAATTGATTTAACTGTTTATTTGTCTCAAATTTAATCATCTTACTAAGTTCCTCATCTTTGTTTACTAAAACTTTTTCTGTCCGTATTTCTTTTATTTTTAATATAAGATAATCATTACCAAGTTGAATAACATCTGTATATTCTCCTTTATCTATTTTTTTTATTTTTTCAAAAACTAACTCAGATAAATTATTTTCTTTTATCCATCCTATATTACCTCCCATTTTTGAACTTTCTGAAATGCTATAAATATTAGCTGCATTATCAAAACCAATTTCTTTAATACTTAATTTTATATTATTAATTAGGTTATTAATATTTTCATCTTTATTTTTTTTAAATACTATTTCAGATAATAAATATTCATTTAAAGTTTTATTTTCAAAATTTTCAATTTTTTTTAATAGTATATCTTTGTTAATTTTCACCTGATTACCATATTTTTTAAAAATAAATTCATTCCATAATATTTCAACTCGTAATTTTTTTTTTACTTCATAAAGTGAGTAGTTATTACTTTTGGCTAAAGCATTCTTAAAACTTTCTTCATCTGCAAAATTTAATTTTTTATATAAATTCTTTAAGTATTGTTCTGCAAAAGATATTTCTTTATCTAAATCGAAAATTTTTTCTAATTCGCTTTTTTTTATGTATTCATTGATTAAAGAATTTTTAGCTAATTTTAAAATTTTTTCGTTTTTTAGTTTTGAAAGATTTGGATTCAAAATTTTTAAGTAATTAATTTCTTTTTCGATGTCAAAATTTGTTATTATCTCATTATTAACGGTTGCAAAAATATATACGTCTGAATTTGATACAGCCGAAGTATTGGAAAAAAATAATATAAATAATATAAAATAAATTTTCTTTAGCATTAATTCTTCAAATTCGGACTACTTGTTTCGCCAATAGGAATGATAGTTAATTTTAAGAAAATGTTTTCTTCAGGCTTTACATCTCGATCATTGTAATAATCTTTATTATATTCAATTGAAGCTGACAGACAATCATTTTTGTACTGATACATCAAATTATAATACTCTGTTAAATCGGATGTTTTGTTTTCTCTAGTGGAAAATGAAATATTATTAGAATCGTTAAATTTATATTTAGTAGTATTAAGTAAATATGAATTTTGATCAAAAGTGTTGTTTTCATTTAAATAATCAAATGTTGTGACAAAATTATTAATACTTATTTCTGAAATCAAGTTTTGATAGTTTATGTCTCTGATATTATTTTTAACTGATGTATTGTATTTTAAAGAAAAATTATTATTAGGACTATAATTGATTTCTCCTAAAAAATTAGAAGTTTTTTCACCTATTTGATTATTTTTTGGTAAGTCGTAATTTTCATTAATTCTAAGATTATTAGCTATTTTAAAGCCAAACAACTCTCTGGAATTTTTTTTGTCAAAAATAGTGAAATCATTTCCATATGCCAACGAAACTCCACCTTCAATTGTATCATCAGATGCCAACCTATTTAAATCAAATATATTATTAACATCAATTCTAGTTTCGATGTTACTAATATCTTTAGTGTCATTTGGACCAACTTTTAAAGTTAGTTTAGGTTTCAAAATTTTTCGAAAATTGTTATTTTCTTTTATCATCGGTAAAGAAGAATTAAATTGGAAGAGCCCAGACAAATAATAATTTTCATTTTTTTTAAAATTTTCAGATTTTTGAGCATCAGAGTTTACGTTTTTAACAATAAAATCATAATTATTATAAAATCCATAATTAGAAATTATTGGATTAGAATTAAAAATAAGATCGTTTATATTTGTTTTTTCAAAAATATTAGTCTGATAGTTTCTGATTAAATTATTTGAAATAAATGAAAAATTCCCATCTATATTAGTTTTATTTTCAATTTGTTTAGTTAAGCTGATCTTAGGTAGAATATATTCGTATTTATCACTGTTATTGTTTTTAGTTAAATCTTCATAAACTATTAAGTCAGTATCTATTGAAAGACCATCTGAATTAAGACTTAAATTTAGTGAATTTTCCAAAACATCATATTCATTTATTAGTGGTGACTTTAATTTACTACCTTTTAAATAAGTATCACTTGAAGTTTTTTCAATATTTAAATCAAAACTGCTATTTTTAAAGTAATCAAAATTCAACAACTTGTTGTACTTATAAAAGAAGTGACTCTTAGAATTAATATTTCTTGCTTTATATAAGCTAAAATCACTTAAATGATTACTATCTAAATTAACTTGTCTGAATTCAGTTTGTAAAAGGAGCTTATCATCCGTGTAAAATCGAGGAGTAAATGTCATGTCTTTGTTAATTCCCATAGCATAAAAATAAGGAACACTTAAATAATTATCTGAATTAGGGGAATTTTTTATTGTCGGAATTAAAAAACCAGATCTTCTGTTAACAGATGGATCAGGATGGAAAAACTTCGGAAAATACATTACAGGAACATCGTATATCTTAAGCCATGCATTTTTATAATTTATAATTTTTTTTTCCTTGTTATGAACTATTTTTTCTGCAGATAATTGCCACGGGGGGCAACTATCATTTTTTTTGCAAGTTGTAAAAACCCCTTTAGAAATTTCTGTAGTTAAATTATCATAATTAATAGCCCTTCCTTTTAATCGAGGCTCGTTATTTTTATTAAAAGATTTATTGTTTAAATCTATAGATATGTCTTTTCCTACAAGTTTATTACTTAGAGTATTAATATAAGCCAATTTTGTGTAGAAGCTGTTATTATCAAAATCTTTAAAATTTGCCTCCACAATTTTAAGAATATTTTTTTTAATTTCATAATTGAATGAATTGGTATCAAACACATTACTAAATTGATCTTTTACAATAGAATGAGTGTCAGAGTTTAAAACTTTTGATTTCCAATTATAAGTAACTAAATTTGATTGGATCGATATTTTTTTTTTATTATCAAATATTTTGATATTATTCTTAGCAGTTAATATAAATTTTTTTTGATCAAGTTCTATATCATTAAACTTTATTTCTAGATTATCAGATTTAATAAAAGCTATACCATTGTAAGCTTTAAGAGTGTCTAAATCTTTATAATATTTGAATTCTTCAGCTTCTATTTCAAAATTTTTATCCTCTGAAATTGCTTTACCATCTTTAGCATTGATTACATTGCCCTGTTCAATGATATCAATTTTTGTAGTTTCAAAACTAAAAGGTGAAGAAATTGAAGGACTATTAAAAAAAAAGCAAATAAGAAAAATTATAGAATATTTATTTTTCATTTACTCTAATTAAACCGATAATTGCAAATATAGAAATAAATAAAATAGGTAAGAAAATTGACATTACTATGGGAATTTTTCCGTTATTTCCAAGCGAGGTGAACATAAAATTTATATAGTAAATAATAACAGACATTAATATACCTAAAATTATATGGAAAAATAATGATTTATCTTTTTTAAAATTAAACATAATAATTGAAGACATAACAGTCAGTACACCATAAAAAAAAGGTGTTGAGAAAAGTTTTAATAAGTGAATTAGAATTTCGTCAGATGAATAGCCTAAATTTTCATAGTCTTTCTTTAAATCGAAAAGCTCTAAAATATTTAAAGTAGAAATATTTGAAAATAAATTATTAATTTTTTCTTGATTAAAATTTGTTTGTATCTCAAAATTTACGACTTCATTTGTAATATTCTTATCAGTTACGATTGATTTTTGAGCTAACCATCTTTTTTTTTCAATATTAATTTTTTCTGATTGAATTGTTTTTTCTAAATTAAAATTTTTATCAAATTTATAAATTATAACGTTTATTAAATAATTGTCCTTTATATTGGTTGCTTTAACAATAAAAGTATTCTCCTCTATTTCATCCTTCAACCATAAACCACTATCAGTAACTACCGCAAGATATTTATTATCATTTGAAAATTTATTTTTAATATCGGTATAAAAAAACTTAAGTTTTGAGGCAGCATTATAAAAAATAACCACAGTTAACAATCCCATCAATAATGATGAAAAAAAAAGAATTTTTATTATTTTTAGATTACTCATTCCATTACTTTTTAAAAGATTAAGCTCTTCTTTTTTAAAAAGATCGAAAAATAAGAATTGTG
This sequence comes from uncultured Pelagibacteraceae bacterium, assembly GCA_902515205.1. Taxonomy (GTDB): domain Bacteria; phylum Pseudomonadota; class Alphaproteobacteria; order Pelagibacterales; family Pelagibacteraceae; genus Pelagibacter. The sequence goes on from CABXTU010000003.1 coordinate 55,493, forward strand.
TAGCTATTAAAAAAATAAATGGAAACATTTCAAATAATGTAATAGGTGCGCTAAGAAGAGTTAAAAAATATGGAAATAAAAAATTTACATCTAAATTTTTGAAAAACGATATTTCTTCTAAAATACTTAGAATTATTACTAAACTAAAAAAAATTATACTAATGGCAATAAATTTGTTGATAAAATTTTTTATTATATATTTTTCGTAAGTCTTAAACATTTTTAATCCTAAAATAAAATAATGAATATATTAAAAAAAAACTTATCCAGGGAATTATTAAATAAAATATAGTAGCTAAATTAGAAACTGTAGAATATCTTAAAGAGGCCTCTGACAAAATTAATACTAAAAAAGTAATAAAAAAAATTATTTTTTTATTTTTTTCATATTTTATATTATTTTTTGGAAGTACTATCAAAAAACAACAAAGTATTGCAATTAAAGGTAAATAGAGAGGTTTGTAAAAACGTTTAAATAATTCTTGAAGTATGTCATTTAAAATATTTTTTTCACATAAAAATAAATCATTATAAGGAATAATTTGATTATTAATTATTTTATAAGCACAACCGAGCAGCTCCTTAGATGGAAGCTCTTGAATCTTTGGATTTAAAATTGTGTTAGTCGAATATTCTGCTAAATTAAAATCTATCTCATCAAACTTGAATGAATTAATTTTTTTTTTTTCTTTATCTAAAATTCTTCCGTCATATAGTCGAAAAACTTTTTGTCTGTCGTTATCTAATAAAACTCCATTTTTTGAATAAATCATTCTTGAATTAGATTTGGAAGAGTCGTCTAAAAAAATATTAGAATATGTTCCGTTTTCATTTTTTTCATTGATAAAAATAGTCAGACCCTCAACTACATTTATAAATTTTCCTTCTTTAATTAATGATGTAAAAAAATCTATGTTTGAATTTTTTAAATATTCTCTAGCTTTATATTGAGATAAAGGTGAAAAAAAGCCTCCAATCCAAATTTGTAAAAAAGTTAAAGCAAGAGATAAAAAAACAACCTTATTTGCAAAATTTATTTTGCTTACTCCATAGGTCCAAAAAATTAACATTTCATTTCTATTTTCATATTCTGTAATTATATAAAATAAGGAAATAAAAAAAATAAATGGGATAATTCGATGAATAATTTTTGGAAAATTTAATAAAATATATGAAAAATATGTTTTTAAACCATGTCCATCTTGTGTGACAAAATCAAAATAGTTTACTGCTTGTAAGGTCCATACAATTAACCCTATGGTTAAACACATTAATAGGAAAAAAACTGTGGTATCTTTAGCAAATTTTAGAAATATTAATTTTTTCATTGAAAATATTAAATTTCTAAATATATAGCATTCATTTGTAACACTTTGTAATTAAAAATTTATGTCTATAAAAATCAATTTTAAAAATAAAATTTCTAATAAAGCCTTGTCAAATCTTGTTTTATTCACTGATGAAAAATTTAATATTAATCTTATAAAAAGATATATCACAGGTTCGGAGTTTTCCTATATAAATGACCTAATTAAAGCCAGTGATTTAGATAAAAACCTTTTTATTTTTGAACTAAGTTCAAAAAAAAAAATAGTTTTAATTTCAATAAAAAAAAATATTAAAACTTTCGATATTGAAAATTTAGGTGCAGAATTTTATAGTCGTATTAACTATGAGAAAAGAAGCGAATATTTTATTAACACTGATAGTATAATTTATACTAATAAAAATTTCATAGAGCATTTTCTTCATGGATTGAAATTAAAATCATATGAATTTAATAAATATAAATCAAAAAAAAAAACAAACCTACTAAATATAAATGTTTATGGAAAAAAGAATACACCCTCGGCCTATAATTTATTAAAATTTAAGGCTTTAGAAGAAGGAACTTTTTATGCAAGAGATTTAGTTTCAGAACCAGGAAATGTTTTGCATCCTGATGAGTATACCAAAAGATTAAAATCTTTGAAGAAACACGGATTAAAGATTAAAATATATGATGAAAAAAAATTAAAAAAATTAGGTATGAATGCTTTGCTTGGAGTGGGACAGGGAAGTATCAGGGGATCTTATCTTGTAACAATTGAATGGAATGGTGTAAAAAATAATTCTAAGCCTCTGGCTTTTGTAGGTAAAGGAGTGTGCTTTGACACTGGCGGTTATTCACTTAAACCAGCAAAATTTATGGAAGACATGACTTATGATATGGCTGGTTCAGCTGTTGTTGTAGGTTTAATGAAAAATTTAGCATTAAGAAAAGCAAAGATTAATGCAGTAGGTGTTGTTGGGCTTGTAGAAAACATGGTTAGTGGAAATGCTCAAAGACCTGGTGATATTGTTAAGTCATATAGTGGTAAAACTATAGAAGTATTAAATACAGATGCTGAAGGTAGATTAGTTTTAGCAGATGCTTTAACTTTTACAGAAAAAAAATTTAAACCAAAATTTATGGTTGATTTAGCAACCCTTACAGGTGCAATTATTGTATCTTTAGGTTCAGAATATGCGGGACTTTTTTCAAATGATGATAAATTATCAAATCAATTAATTAAAGCTGGTGAAAAAGTTGAGGAAAAATTATGGAGAATGCCCTTACATAAAAACTTTGATAAGTTAATAAATTCTAAAAATGCAGATATGCAAAATATAAACTATGTTGGGGGAGCTGGCTCTACAACAGCTGCACAATTTTTACAAAGGTTTATTTTAAATAAAACCCCATGGGCGCATTTAGACATTGCCGGAATGGCATTTTCAAAATATGGAGGAGCATTGAATTCAGGCGGTGCTACTGGTTATGGTGTAAGATTATTAAATCAATTAATTGAGGACCACTATGAGTGATATTGAACGAACATTATCAATAATTAAACCTGATGCAGTCGAAAGAAATTTAGTTACTGAAATAAAGGAAATATTTAAAAATAAAGGTTTTTTAATTATAAAAGAAAAAAAAATTCAAATAGAAAAATCTGAGGCAGAAAAATTTTATGCAATTCATGAGGCCAAACCATTTTACAACGATTTATGCGCTTATCTTTCATCAGGACCAATTGTAGTGATGGTTCTTGAAAAAGAAAATGCAGTTCTTGGTAATAGAGAACTAATGGGAGCGACTAACCCAAAGGATGCGGAAGAAGGAACAATAAGAAAAAAATATGGAATATCAATAGATAAAAATTCTGTCCATGGGTCTGATAGTGTTGAAAATGCACAGATAGAAATAGCTTTTTTTTTCAAGGATTAGTAAATAATTTTGATATAGCTTTAGGGTACAAAAGATGTTCTTGAACTAATATCTTTTTCGATAAAGTAATTGGGGTATCTTTTTTAGCAATTTTAACTCTCTTCTGTAAAATAATTTTTCCAGAGTCTAGTTTTGAGGTAACAAAATGAACTGTGCATCCAGAAAATTTTTCTTTATTTTTAATAGCCCTGAAGTGAGTATTTAAACCTTTATATTTAGGAAGAAGAGAAGGGTGTATGTTTAAAATTTTGCCCTTAAAATTCTTAATAAAATTTTTTGAAAGGATTTTCATAAATCCTGCTAGGCAAATTAGATTAATATTATTCTTTCTTAAAAATTTAATTATTTTTTTTTCATCTTTTCTTTTATTTATAAAGTTATAAGTTTTTTTTTGTATTTTATATTTTTTTGAAAAAACAAGACCTTTTGCATTTTTATTATCTGAAATAATCAGTTTTATAAGGATCGGAGATTTTCTTTGTAAAGAAAATTTAATTAAATTCTTTAAATTACTTCCGGTTCCGGAAATGAAAACTGCAGTTTTCAATTTATGGAGACCAAATAATTTCATTTTTGAATCTTACTTTATTCTTATCATTAGCAATTTTTCCAATAACATAAGGTTTATAATTTTTAGGAAAATATTTTATCACTTTATTTAAATTTTTTTTGTTAATTATTAGACAAAATCCAACTCCACAGTTAAATGTTTTTAACATTTCTTTATCTCTAATATTAAATCTTTTTAACCATTTAAAAATTTTTAAAATTTTTATTTTTTTTAAATCAATTTCTACACCTAAATTATTTGGTATAACTCTTTTAATATTATCTCCAATACCTCCACCTGTAATGTTAGCACATCCATTTAATAAATTTTTATCAATCAATTTAAGAATTTCTTTAACATAAATTTTTGTTGGTCTAATTAGCTCTTTTTTTAAAAAATTTATTTTTTTAATATTTATTTTTTTTTTATTGATTATTTCTCTTACTAGTGAATACCCATTTGAGTGTAAGCCGCTAGAAGGGACAGCTAAAACTAAATCATTTTTTTTTATTTTATTTTTATTTAATATTTTTTTTTCGTCAACAATTCCTACAGCAAAACCAGCAATATCGAATTTTCCTTTTTCATAAGTTCCTGGCATTTCGGCTGTTTCTCCTCCTACCAAACTACAGTTAGAAAGCTTACAACCATTTAAAATTCCTTTAATAATTGATTTTAATTTTGGAGGGTCAATTTTATTAATTGAAATATAATCTAAAAAAAAAAGAGGTTTAGCACCTTGAACTATTAAATCATTTACACTCATTGCAACTAGATCTATCCCAATTGTATCATATTTATTTATCGTGTTTGCAATTTCTATTTTAGTACCGACTCCATCAGTGCATGCTACAATTTTTGGGTTTTTTATATTCTTAGGAATACTTGAGATTGATCCAAACCCACCAATGTTATTATACATTTTTTTGCCTTTATTTTTTGTAGAAATATTAGAAATGAAATTTACAAATTTATCTGCAGCTTTTATATCAACTCCACTTTTTCTATATGTAAACATGGATTTATTCATTATTATAAAGCATGATATCTAAATATAAAATTTTTCATTCAAAAAACTTATATATTTTTTTTATAATTCTATCTTTAAATATATTTTTTTTTTCCACAGTTAAATTATATGCAAAAGGATTTGAGATAGAAAATATTGAAATTTCAAAGCCATTTGAAATAAACTTTAATAAAAATGAGATTATTGACGTTGGTTTCAAAATAGCCTTCAATGAATTGATTTCTTTAATTACCGATTCTAATGATCAAAAAAAAATTAAAAATATAAAATTAAATGAAATTAAAAGTATGGTTGAAACCTTCTCCATTAAAGAAGAAAAGTTCATAAATGAAACTTACTATGTTAATTTAGGTGTTTTATTCAATAAAAAGAAAATTTTTAATTTTTTAGAAAATAAAAATATATTTCCATCAATACCAAACAAAAAAAAATTTTTGTTTATTCCAATTATTATTGATGAAGATAAAAAGGATCTATTAATATTTTCAAATAACCTGATTTTTTCTCAGTGGAATGACCACTATCAAAGTCATGGTTTGATAGAATATATTTTACCGACTGAGGATCTTGAGGATTTAAATATTTTAAAAAAAAAATATGATATAATTGAAAAGTATGATTTTAGAGATATTACAAATAAATATTTTTTAAATGACTCAATTATATTATTAGTCTTTAAAAATAAAGATGAAGTAAGAACTTTATCTAGAATAACAATGAATGATGAAGTTTCACTTAAAAATCAATCATTTTTGAATTTAGACTTAAACAATCTCAATCAGACGGTAAATATAATAAATAGTTTGAAGACTAATTATGAGGATCATTGGAAAAAATCTAATAGAATTAATACTTCAATTAAATTATCTTTAAATATTCAAGTAGACACAAAAGATGATTACAAAGTATCAAAATTTGAAAAAAAACTAGGGGAAATTGATCTTATTTATGATTATTTCATAACTAAATTTAATAAAGATAATGCCATATATGAGATTATCTTTAACGGTACAACAAATATTTTTTTAAAAACAATGGGGGAAAATGATTTTTTTTTTAATACACAAAATAAGATATGGATTTTAAAATGAAAGATTTAGATCAATCAATTATTAAATTTGATCATGATGAAAATTTTAAAAATGATGATTTTCTTATTTCCAAAAGCAATATGCATGTTATGAATATTATTAATAAATGGCCAAAATGGGAAAGAAAATTTTTAAATGTTAGTGGTGAGAAATACTCTGGTAAATCTCATATTGTTAGTATTTTTTTAAAAAAATTTAAAGGAATTATATTTAATTCAAAAAAAATTGAAAATAAAGATGTTAAAAAAATTAAGATTCACCAGAATATTATAATTGAAGATGTAGATAGTAATATTGATGAAAAATTGTTATTTTCCATTTTAAATTTAATAGAACAAGACAATAAATATTTAATAGTTACTTCAATTAGGCCAATCGTAAATATAAATTTTCAATTAAATGATCTTAAATCAAGATTTAAAAATTTTCTTTTACAAAATATTGAAAAGCCAGATGATGAATTATTGTTTGCTTTAATTTTAAAAAATTTATCAGATCGCCAAATAATTTTAGATAAGAAATTAGTTAATTATATAATTAAAAGAATTGACAGATCTTATGGTAAAATATTTGATTTCATATATAAAATTGACGAAATTAGTTTAAAAAGAAAAAAATCAATAGATTTAAAACTAATTAAAGAAGCTTTAGGAGAATAATTGAATAAATATAGAAGTCATAAATGTAATGAGTTGAGACATAAAGATGTAGGAAACAAAGTACTTCTTGCAGGATGGATAAATAAGAAACGTGATCATGGTAATCTATTATTTATTGATCTTAGGGATAATTATGGTGTTACCCAATGTATAATAGACAAAGAGAATAAAAATTTTTCTATTTTGGAAAAAATTCAGCTTGAAACTGTCATTAGAATTGAGGGAAATGTTATAGATAGAAGCAATGACACTATAAATAAAGATCTTGATACAGGAGAAATCGAAGTTGTAATAGAAAGTTTTGATATTCTAGGTAATTGTAAAGAACTTCCATTGCCAGTTTTCAGTGATCAAGAATATGCAGAAGAAATTAGGTTAAAATATAGATTTTTAGATTTAAGGAGAAAAAAATTACATGAAAATATTATTTTGAGATCAAAGGTAATTTCTTTTATTAGAAACGAAATGATTAAGATGGGATTCTTGGAATTTCAAACTCCGATACTTACATCTTCAAGCCCAGAAGGCGCTAGAGATTTTCTTGTTCCAAGCAGACTAAATCCAGGAAAATTTTACGCACTACCTCAAGCACCACAACAATTTAAACAACTTGTTATGGTTTCAGGTTTTGATAAGTATTTTCAAATTGCCCCTTGTTTTAGAGATGAAGATGCAAGAGCTGATCGAAGCCCTGGTGAATTTTATCAATTAGATTTAGAAATGTCTTTTGTAGAGCAAGAAGATATTTTTGATATAGTTGAAAAATTATTAGTTAAAACATTTAAAAATTTTTCAAGTAAAAAACTAATGTTTGAGAAATTTCCAAGAATTTCATATGCAAACTCTATGATGAAATATGGAACAGATAAACCTGACTTAAGAAATCCATTGATTATTCAAGATGTAACAGAAATTTTTTTAAGAGAAGATGTAAAATTTGATATATTTAAAAAACTTATTAATTCTGGCTCTAAAGTAAGATGTATTATTACTAAGAATACTAAAAATAAACCTAGAAGTTTTTTTGATAATATTGATAAATGGGCCAAGGATCAAGGAGCTTCAGGTTTAGCTTATTTTACATTTGAAAAAGAGCAAGAAATTTCAGCAAAAGGACCAGTAGGTAAGTTTTTTTCTTCTGAAGCTTTAAAAGAAATTATGAAAAAAACAAATGCCGAAAACGGGGATAGTATTTTTTTGGCATGTAGTAAGGAGGAAGAATTAAAAAAAATTACTTCTTTGGCTAGAGAAAAAATTGCCAGAGACTTAGATTTAATTGATGAAAACTTATTCGCTTTCTGTTGGATAGTAGATTACCCAATGTTTGAATTGGATGATAAAACTAAAAAAATAGTGTTTAGTCATAATCCTTTTTCCATGCCACAGGGAAATATAAATGAAATAAACTTTAATAAACCTTTAGATATTATCGCATATCAGTACGATATTGTTTGTAATGGCATCGAGCTATCCTCTGGCGCAATTAGAAATCATATTCCAGAATTAATGTATAAATTATTTTCTATTGCAGGGTATGATAAAAAAATAGTTGACAAAAAATTTACAGGTATGATTAATGCCCTTAGTTACGGGGCCCCACCTCATGGAGGCATAGCCCCTGGAATTGATAGATTAATTATGCTTTTGGCAAATGAAAAAAATATAAGAGAGGTTACAATGTTTCCAATGAATCAAAATGCTCAAGACCTTATGATGAATGCACCATCTTATATAAATGAAGATCAACTAAAAGATCTAGGTTTATTTCTAAAAGTAAAAAAATAGTTTATTTCTTTCCCTTAAGACTTATTTTTACATCAGATAAATCTACCAAATTTTTCTTATAGTTGTTTCTTACAAATCCTTTACTTGTGATATCTTTTACAATTTTTAATAATTGGTTCTGGTCATCAGAATTTTGCTCGTCATTGCTAGAATTTTCTTGAGTTCCTATTGAAGGTGTATGAGCTAAATCTTCTCTATTAAGGTAAGAAATTGCTAGCTCTCTAAAGATATAATCTAATATAGAGGAAGCACTAAGAATTCTATCGTTTCCATAAACTTTGCCTGAAGGCTCAAATTTGGTTCCTACAAAAGCACTTATAAATTCATCAAGAGGAACCCCATACTGCAAACCAAGAGAAACAGCTATTGCAAAATTATTCATTAGCGCTTTTACGAGTTCACCTTCTTTACTTGTATCAATAAATATTTCACCAATCTTTCCGTCTTCATATTCACCAGTATGTAAATAAACTTTGTGATCTCCAATTGTAGCTTTTTGGATATAGCCTTTTCTGCGGTCTGGCATGCTGAATCTTTTACTATTTTGATCGTTTTTGTAATTACTAGATTTAATTATATTTTCTAGATTTTTAGAGGTAGTTTGATTTTGATTATTTGTATCAGATATAATGTTTATTTCTTTATTTTGTAAAGGTTTGATGTTTGGGTCTAAATTTTTAGTTTTTCTGTTATCAAGCTTGACTTCTAAGACTTCAAATTTACCATCATCTCTTTTTTCTAAGTTTTTTAATTCGGTTTCGTTTATTTCATCTAAGTAGTGATTAACTTTAAAAGTACATGTATAATATGTTTCAACTAAGTATTTTGCCATTTTTCCTCATTTTTAAAAATTAATTTGATTAATGAATCATTTGATTTATATACAAAAACAAACTTTAGTCTAATTTAATTTATACAATTTTGAATTGAAATATTAGTAATTTTTTATGTTGACAATTTTTAAAAAAATTTTCACTTGGTGGAATCAAGATACATTTGGAACAAAGCTTAAAACTATTTTTACAGGAAAACTAGTTGGGAAAGACTCCTTTGGAAATAAATATTATGAAAATAAAAAAGGTAAACGATGGGTAATATACTATGGTGAAATTGATGCGAGTAAGATACCTGTAGAATGGTATTCGTGGATGCATTTCACACCAAATAAAATTGAGAATAAACATGATTTTCAAAAATATGATTGGCAAAAACCTCACCAACATAATTTAACTGGTACTAATAATTCTTATTATCCATATAAAGATAAAAATGTTCTCAAAAAAAAATATAAAAGTTGGAAAAATTAAATTAAATTTATTTATTTTTAACTTAATCCTATTTTTATTGTTTAGTTTTAAAGCAATTCCAAAAAATGATTTAGAAGGCATTCATACAGATATAAAAGTGTTAGACAAAATAAGCTCTAAAAATATATCAATCAAAGTCAAAATTGGTGAAGAATTTATCTATAAAGATCTCTCAGTAAGAATTATGAAATGTAAAAATTCAGAGTTTGACGATAACCCTGAAGTTACTGCCTATATTCAAGTGAAGGACCTTACAAAAAAAAATAAAGATGAGGTGTTTGTTTTTAATGGCTGGATGTTTTCCTCAAGTCCATCTATAGCCCCTTTTGATCATCCAGTTTATGATATTCGGTTAGTGAGTTGCTATTAAATAATTTTATCTTTATCAAGCCAACTTACATTAAAATCTGAATTAATAAATTTTTTATGATTAAGTAATTTTTTATGTAAGGGTATCGTTGTTGTAATTCCCTCAATAACAAATTCATCTAAGGATCTATTCATTCGTTGAATAGCTTCTAATCTATTTCTCCCATGACATATAAGTTTACATATCATGCTATCATAATAAGGAGTTACTTTATAACCTTGAAAAATTGCACCATCTACTCTGGTTCTAAAACCAGAAGGTTGATGACACATACCAATAGTCCCAGGAGAAGGCTGAAAATTCTTACTAGGATCTTCAGCATTTATTCTACATTCTATTGCATGACCTCTTGGATTTATATCAGATTGTTGTAAAGCAGTTTCTCCTGAAAAAGCTATCCAAATTTGTTCCTTTATTATATCAATACCAGTGACCATTTCCGTTACAGGATGTTCAACTTGAATTCTAGTATTCATCTCTAAAAAGTAAAATTTTTTATCCTCATAAATGTACTCCACTGTTCCAGCACCCTCGTAACCAATTTTACTCACCATACCAACAGTTTTTTCAAATAGATCGTTTCTAATTTCATCATTTAAAATTGGACTTGGCGTTTCCTCAATTAATTTTTGATGTCTTCTTTGAACTGAACAATCTCTTTCATGTAAATGAATAGTTCTATTTTTCCCAGACAGAATTTGTACTTCAATATGTCTTGGATTTTGAAAAAACTTTTCTATATAAACTTCATCATTTCCAAAATATTTCTCAGCTTCAGATTTTGCTAATGAAAATAGTTCTTCAAATTCATCTTCTTTGTAAACTACTTTCATACCCTTTCCTCCACCTCCACCAGCCGCTTTAATAAGAACTGGAAAACCAATTTTTTTAGAAAGTTTTTTTGCCTCTGAAATATCTTTTATACCTCCGTCAGAGCCCTCTATAATTGGTAAGCCATTTTCTTTTGCGATTTTTTTAGCCTGAATTTTGTTTCCCATCATCTCAATATGTTTTGAGGAAGCACCAATAAACTTAATTTTATTCTCTTCTAATATTTTAGCAAATTTTGTATTCTCTGAAAGAAAACCATATCCTGGATGTACTGCCTCAGCATCTGTCAAATCAATAGCTGATAGAAGAGATGGAATATTCAAATAACTATTTATAGGTTGATGGGAACCAATGCAGACACTTTCATCTGCTAATTTTACATGCATACTATCTCTATCTACGTCAGAATGGACCGCTACAGTTGCAATTCCCCATTCTTTACATGCTCTAATGATTCTTACCGCAATCTCCCCACGGTTTGCAATTAAAATTTTTTTAAACATTATTCTAATGTAATTAGGGTTTGACCAAATTCCACTGGTTGTCCGTCAGATACTAGAACTTCCTTTACAACCCCATCTAAAGTTGAAGGGACATGGTTCATAGTTTTCATCGCTTCAACAATCATTATTGTATCACCTTTTTTAATTTTTTTTCCGACCTCTACAAATTTTTTTCCTCCAGGCTCAGATGCATGATAAGCAGTACCTATGATTGGTGAATTAACTTGTTTATTGTTTAAACTAATATTTTGTTCATTAATATTTTTATCTACATCTTTTTTTACAGATTTTTCATTAGCCAAACTTTGAAGTGGGCTCGTATTAATAGATTTTGAAACTTTTATTTTTGTATCTTTATCTGTGTATTCAATTTCAGTTAAATTAAATTCTTTTAGATATTCCGTTAGTTCTTTTATGATTTTTTTATCAATTTTCATTTTGTAAAAGCTTTTCTAAAGAAATTATGGCTAAAATGTATCCATCAACACCAAGACCAAAAATTCCTCCTGTAACTATATCACTAATCAGTGATTTTTGTCTAAATTCCTCTCTCTTATAGATATTCGATATATGTAATTCTATAATAGGTTTTTTAAAGATTTCCAAAGCATCTCTTATCGCTACCGAAGTATGAGTAAATGCTGCAGCATTTATGATTATTCCATCAAGATTATTTCTAGATTCTTGAATGGTATTTACAATTTCCCCCTCTATATTTGATTGGAAGAACTCGACTTTTAAACCTAATTCTTCAGATTTTTTAACACATTTTTCTTTCAATTTTTCTAAAGTAATTGATCCATATTGTGATTGTTCTCTTTCTCCTAATAGATTAAGATTTGGACCATTAATAATAATTATTTTATTATTCATTTAGCTTTTATATACAATGAAAAAGACAAAAAAAATACAAATTAAGATAAACGGTAAAGTTAAATTAATCGATAAAAATTTAAAATTATTGAATATTATAAATAAACTTAAAATTCCTATTAAAAAAGTAGCAATTGAACTTAATCAAGAAATTATAGATAAAAAAAAATTAAATAAACTAACTCTTAATCAAAATGATAAAATTGAGATAGTTCATTTTATTGGAGGTGGTTAAAAATTGAAACAAGATAAAATAAAAATAGCTAATAAGAGATTTAGTTCCAGACTGATAGTTGGTACAGGTAAGTATAAAAATATGATAGAGTGTGCCAAAGCTATTAAATATTCTGGAGCAGAAATAGTTACTGTAGCTGTTAGGAGAGTTAATATAACGAATAAAAAAAAACCATTGTTAATGGATTATATTGACCCAAAAAAAATTACTTATTTACCGAATACCGCTGGTTGTTTTAATTCTGAAGAAGCATTGAGAACACTTAGATTAGCTAGAGAAATAGGAGGATGGAAACTAGTTAAACTTGAAGTTTTAGGGGATAAAGAGAATCTGTACCCTGAAATGATTGAAACTCTCAAATCTACTGAAATTCTCGCAAAAGAGGGTTTTAAAGTAATGGTTTATTGTAATGATGATCCTTTAATGGCAAAAAGATTACAAAACGTTGGTGCTTGTGCAATTATGCCTTTAGCAGCTCCCATAGGGTCTGGTTTAGGAATACTCAACAAAGTAAATATTAGAATTATCAGAGCTCAAACAAAACTACCTTTGATAATAGATGCTGGATTAGGTCAAGCTTCTGATGCTACTATTGCAATGGAACTTGGATGTGATGGTGTTCTTGTCAACACAGCAATTGCTAAAGCGAAGAAACCGCTCGATATGGCTCTTGCTTTTAAAAATGCCGTAATAGCAGGTAGACAATCATTCCTATCTGGAAGAATTAAAAAGAATCTAATGGGTAAACCGTCTTCACCAGTTAAAGATATTATTTAGCTTTTCTGAAATAACTTTTTTTTCTATAAGTTTTTTTTTTGAATTTTTTTTTAATATTTAAATTAATTATCTTAGCTTCTTTTTTTTGTTCATCTAAATTTTTCAATTCTATATAGTGTTCAATTAGTTCAATTGTTTTTTTCGACTTATTTTTTGAGTCTATGATATATTCTGGTATTACAAGATTATTATCAGTAATAATATCTATTTTTAATTTATTTTTTTTTTCAAAATAAGTTAAATTATCTATAAAATTTTCTTTCAAAAAATCGGAAATTTTTTTACAAACTTTAAGCTCTACAAATTTTGCTTTATTTTCTACAGCTTTTAATTCTACTAACTTTAACACTTTTTGAGCAAAAGACTCATCCGTTAAAGCTATTTCCCATTTAACCGCACTTTCTCTCAGTCTTTGTCTTGACATTTCCAGTAATCCAAAATTGCTTATTTTTCCAATTTGAATTCTAGCTCTATCGGTTCTACATTTTTCTTTCAATCTTCTTTCTACAAGTTTTCTATTTCCATAACTAAGCATATCTATAAAATCTATAATTATTAATCCCGACAGATCTCTAATTTTAATTTGTCTTGCTATTTCATCTGCTGCCTCAAGATTGGTATCTAATGCAGTACTTTCAACATTTTTTTGTTTTATGGAGCTACCTGAATTGATATCGATTGAGACAAGAGCTTCTGTAGGATTAATTACCAAGTATCCTCCAGAACTTAATTTAATTTCAGAGTCAAAAATTTGATTTAATTTTTGCTCAATTCCCTCTTCAATAAATAAAGGTACCTTACCTCTATATTTTTTTATTTTTTTTAGGTGTGAAGGCATCATCATTTTCATAAAGTTTTGAGCTTTTTTATAGCCATCATTACCTTCAATTATTATATTTTTTGTATTTTCATCATACATATCTCTTAATGTTCTTTTGATAATCTCGCTTTCTTGATGTATCAAAGTTGGTGCTATTGAATTTATGGCGTTTTCTTTAATTTGATTCCAAGTATTAATCAAAGTAATTAAATCATGATTAATATCATTTTTCGTTTTGTTACTACCTGCAGTCCTAACGATCAAACCCATTTCTTTAGGAATTTCTATTTCATTTAAAATAGATCTGATTTTTTTTCTTTCTGCAGGATTAAAAATTTTTCTAGAAATTCCACCCCCTTTTGGAGTATTAGGCATTAAAACAATATATTTTCCAGCTACAGAAATAAATGTGCTTAAAGCAGCACCTTTCTGGCCTCTTTCATCCTTAATGACTTGTACAAGGATTACTTGATTTGGTTTAATAACCTCCTGAATTTTATATCTTTTTGCTCTTGATCTTTTTTCAGTTTTGACCTCTTTTTCTTGAAGATTTTCTTTATTTTCAATTGGATCGTCAATTTCAAATTTACCCTCAGCAATATTCTCTTCTTCTTTGGCCTCAACCTCTTTAGATAGTTCTTCTCTTACTTTTTCCTCTTCTTTTTTAATTACCTCTAAATCACTTTTGGGAATTTGATAATAATCTGACTGAATATCATTAAATGATAAAAATCCATGCCGCTCTCTTCCAAAATCTACAAAAGCAGCTTGTAAAGATGGTTCAATTCTACTTACTTTTCCAAGATAAATGTTATTTTTTATAAGATTATTTCTTATGCCTTCGTACTCATAATCTTCGATGTTACTGTCTGTTTTAAGTACAATTCTAGTCTCATTTGGATGCGAAGCATCAATATATAAATTTTTCTCCATAATTTGTTATTTAATTGTTTCATTTTTAATTAATAAAATTTTGTATAATTCTAATGCCTTACCTTTACCAAATTCTTATATATAATGAAATCAAAATGAATAAAATATTCAAAAATATCCTAATTATAGTGCTAAGTTTTTTACTTTTAGCTTCAATTGCAATTTTTCTTGTATTGTGGACATTTTCAAACAAAATACCAGATTATAAATTCTTAAAAAACTACAAACCTCCAGTTTCAAGTAAAGTTTATTCAGGCAAAGGTAATCTGGTTGCAGATTTTTCAACTGAAAAAAGGATTTTTATACCTTATAATTCAATCCCAAAAAATGTGATTAATTCCTTTCTATCTGCAGAGGATAAAAACTTTTTCTCACACCCTGGGGTTGATGCCAAGGGGGTAGTAAGAGCATTTATAAACAATATTGGTAATATTATATCCTCTAAAAGGCTGGAAGGAGCATCAACAATTACTCAACAGGTAGCAAAAAATTTTTTACTTACTAATGAAGTGAGTATTAATAGAAAAATTAAAGAGGCAATTTTAGCTCTAAGAATAGAAAGAGCGTTATCAAAAGAGAGGATACTTGAATTGTATCTAAACCAAATTTATTTGGGTAGTGGCGCATACGGAGTCGCTGCAGCGAGCACAGTTTATTTCGATAAATCTATTAAAGATTTAAATTATTCAGAATCTGCTTTATTAGCAGCCCTCCCCAAAGCTCCAAGTAAATATAATCCCTATAGAGATATTGAATTAGCTAAATTTAGAAGAAATTTGGTTTTAAAAAATTTACTAGATAATAATTATATTTCAAATGAAGAATACAAACAAATTAAAGACAAGGATATTCAATTAAAAAAAACAAAAAAAATATTTTTAGAAGATGCCCAGTATTACATTGAAGATGTTAGAAAAAAAATAATTGATATATTAACATATGAAAAAGTATATAAACAGGGTTTTAATATAAATACCCCAATAAATTTAGAGTTACAAAAAGTTGCTACTGAATCTCTTAGAAAAGGTTTGATAAGTTATGATAAAAGAAAGGGTTGGCGTGGTGTTTTAATTAACAAGAATTATAATGATAAGTGGACTGAAAATTTAAAGAAATATGAATTAGAAAGATCCATAGGTTGGGAAATAGCCATTATCAGAAAGATTAAAAAATTTTCTGTAGCAATTGAAACCACAAATAAAGATTTGGGGATAATTAAATATAGCGATATATCCTGGACAAAAAAAGAATTTGATGAATTATTTGTCAATGGTGATTTAATCTATGTTAAAAAATTAAAAGATAACCAATATAGCTTAAAACAACTTCCTGAAATTAATGGAGGAATTGTAGTAATGGATCCCTACACGGGAAGAGTTATGGCGCTCAGTGGCGGATTTAGTTTTAAAAATAGCGAATTTAATAGAGCCACACAGGCACTAAGACAACCTGGATCTGCTTTTAAACCATTTGTTTACGCCCTGGCTTTAGAAAACAATTATACCCCAACATCCCTAGTCTTAGACGCTCCATTGGTTTTAGAACAAGGTGATGATTTAAAGTTATGGAAACCTGAAAATTATGGAAAAAAATTTTATGGACCCTCAACTCTTAGAACGGGATTAGAAAAATCCCGAAATCTTATGACGGTAAGAATAGCAAAAGATCTTGGGATTGGAAAACTAACAAAATTATCTCAAGATTTGGGTATATATGATAATCCAAAAGAATTATTATCAATATCTTTGGGGTCAGCTGAGACAACATTGATAAAATTAACATCAGCATATTCCGCTTTTGCTAATGGTGGAAAATTAGTTAAACCAATATTAATTGATAGAATTCAAGATAGTGAGGGAAACACTATATTTAATAATGAAAAAAGAACATGTATTAATTGCGACAACATTTCTTTTACAAGTAAAGATTATCCTATTATCAAGTATAGTTATAAACAAATATTTTCGCCTCAGACAGCTTATCAAATTACATCTTTACTGGAAGGTGTGATCCAAAGAGGTACTGGAAAAACACTAAGTAAATTAAATTTGAATTTAGCTGGAAAAACTGGAACTACTAATGAGAATACAGACGCATGGTTTATAGGCTTTACTTCAAATTTGGTAATAGGTGTTTATGTAGGAATGGATAATCCAAAACCTTTAGGTAAGTATGAAACAGGATCTAAAACTGCTTTACCAGTTTTTGAAAATTTCATTAAGAAAGCTGTAAAGAAAAATGATGCTAGACCTTTTAAAGTTTCAGATGATATAACAATGATGATTATTGACTCTGCAACGGGCCAAAAAGCTAAATTTTCGTCAAAAGATACAATTATGGAGGCATATAAAAGTGAAAATATTGTTGATGGAAAAGTAATTAACTTAAATAATAATAGAATAGACACAAATAATATATTAAAGTTTTATTAATGGACGATAAATATTTAAGCTTAAAAAAAGAAATAGAGAAAATTAATCAAAGAATTAAGGAGTATCTTTGAAAAAAATGATGTTTATTTAAAATTAGAAAACCACAATAAAAAAATGCTAGATGCTAATTTTTGGCATAATAAAAAATATTCGAAACAAATATTAAAAGAGAAAAAATTATTTAGTATTTTGATTGAATCTTACGATAAATCCATAAAAAAACTAGAAGATTTAGATGAATTAAATAAATTAGCATTAGATGAAAATAATTTAACTATTCAAAATGAGATCTTAGAAGATATTAAAAACTTAAGATCAGAAGTAAAAAAAAATGAAGTAAAATGTTTTTTATCTAATGAGGCTGACATTCTCGATTGTTATATAGAGATACATGCTGGAGCGGGTGGAACAGAAAGTCAAGATTGGGCTGATATGCTTCGAAGAATGTATTTAAAATGGTCAGATAGTAAAAATTTTAAATATCACTTAATAAGCGAGCATAAAGGTGAGGAAGCAGGTATAAAATCTTCTACTATTAAAATTGAGGGAGATTTTGTTTTTGGGCTATTAAAAAATGAGTCAGGTATTCATCGTTTAGTCAGAATTTCCCCGTTTGACTCTGGAGCTAGGAGACATACAAGTTTTGCAAGTATTTGGGTATATCCTGTGGTTGATGAAAACATAAATATTGAAATAGTAGATAAAGATTTACGTATAGACACTTATCGATCAAGTGGTGCAGGAGGTCAACATGTAAATACTACAGACAGTGCAGTAAGAATAACTCATCTGCCATCAAAAATAGTAGTTCAATGTCAAAATGAAAGATCACAACATAAAAATAAAGAAACATGCATGAATATGTTAAAAGCAAGACTTTACGATTATGAAATAAAAAAAAAGGAGCAAAAAAACAAGAATTTAGAAACTTCAAAATCAGAAATTGGTTGGGGACATCAAATTAGGTCATATGTTTTACAACCATATAGACTTGTTAAAGATAACAGAACAAATTTTGAAAGCACAAATCCTGACAAAGTGTTGGATGGTCAAATTGATGATTTTTTAGAGCAATCTTTATATCAAATTAAATGAAAAAAATTATTCTTAAGTTTGTATTAGTAATAATTTTACTATTAATTCTAATAATTTCTTACTTGAGTATTTATGGAGTAGAAACTGACAAATTTAATGATCAGATAAGCAATAATATTAATGGTATAAACAAAAATTTAGATATAGAAATTAATAAACTTCGAATAACTTTAGAACCTTTTAAGCTAAGGATAAAAGCTAAAACTTTAGGTCCAAAACTAAAATATAAAGACAAAATTTTAGGTATAGAATCTGTAAAAACACAAATCTCTTTAAATTCTCTAATTAAAGAAAAATTTTCTTTATCTAATTTAGAGATATCAACAAAATCTTTAGAAATTAAAGATTTAATTTCTTTTGTTCGAATAATAAAAAAAAACCCAGAACTTTATATT
>CABXTU010000004.1 GCA_902515205.1 uncultured Pelagibacteraceae bacterium
ACTGTCGGCGCCTAAAACTAATTTATCAAAATTTTGTTGACTAATTCTAGTAGCTTTTATCTCTGCTAAATTTTTTGAGATAATTTCTGGCGAAACGTTTTCTTTTAATAAACTTTGTTTAATTGGATCTTCATCAACGGTAGAGGGCTGAACTTGAACAAAAATTTTGTTTTTATTTAAAATTTCCTTTCTAACTTTGCTTTTTGATGCAAGTATTATCTCAACCATTTTGTTTATAAATCTCGTATATTTTTATTATTGAAGCGGCTGTTTCTTCAACAGATTTTCGAGTTACATCTATTGTGGGCCATTTATATTTTTTAAAAGTATTCTTAGCTTCATTTACCTCTTTTTTTATTTTATTTAAATCTATGTAAGATTTATTTTCTGTTTCCTTAAGCGAATTCATTCTATTTTTTCTAATATCAACCAATCTTTCTGGTTCGGTGTTTAATCCAACCACACATGAAATCTTTGGGTTTTCTTTTAAGGCTTGTGGTATTGAGTTTTCATTAATTAATGGAATGTTGGAAGTTTTAAAACCTTTGTTTGCTAAATAAATAGCTGTTGGTGTTTTGCTTGTTCTACTTACGCCTAACAAAATTATATCAGATTTTTTTATTTCTTTAGTTAGATTTCCATCGTCGTGATTCATCGTAAATTGAATGGCTTCAATTCTTTTATAATATTCATCATTTAAGGCATATTGACCGCTTGGTTCATGAGATGCTTTTTGATTAAGTAGTTTTGAAAAACTTAAAATAAGATCACCAAGAACACCAAAGCAGGGAATTTTTTTTTTAGTGCTGATGCTTGCTAAATGTTTAGCAAGAGAACTGTCTACTATTGAATATAGAATTATGGGATTTTTTTCTTTTTCAGTTTTGGATAATATTTTGGTAATTTGATTATTGGTTCTAGTGAAAGAATAAGTGTATATTTTATAATCTATATTTTTAAACTGCGCTTTTATTGCTGTAAATATTCTATCGAGAGTTTCTCCAGTAGAGTCCGAAATTAGATAAATTTGATAAGTATTATTCATGTATTTCGTGTTAATAACTTTGTTTAACTTAAATCACATTTTATATTTTTAATATTTTTAAATTTGCGGTGTAAAACATATTGTTTATTAACATTATTAAACAGTTGTATAAAGTTTTTCATAGTTCTTTATTAAATAATGATAAGCTTCAATTTTGCTTATATATTTATTAAATTTATACCTCTAAATGTTAATAAAAAGTTTATAAAATGTTAAAAAAAACTAATAATAGTTATTCACAGACTATACTACAAATACTATTAATTATATTTATTTATTTTTATGTCAGGTATTAAAGAAGTTATAATTAACAAAAAAACAAATATAAATCCCATTTGGATAATGAGGCAGGCGGGTAGATATTTACCAGAATTTAGAGAAATTAGAAAAAAAAATACTGACTTTATTAAGTTATGCTTAAATAAAGATTTATCAGCAGAAATCACTCTTCAACCACTTAAAAGATTCGAATTAGATGCAGCGATAATTTTTTCAGATATTTTAATGGTTCCTTACGGTTTAAACCAGAAAGTAGAGTTTAAAAAAAATTTTGGTCCACTTCTTGGAAACTTGAATATAAATGAATTAGAAAATCTTGATGAACAAAGTTTTACTAAAAAATTAAATCCAATTTATCAAGCTATAGATTTAGTAAAAAAAGACAAATTGACTGATAATAAAAGTACAATTGGCTTTGTTGGAGCACCATGGACTTTATTAGTCTATATGATTAACAAACAATCACCAAAAAAGAAATTAATTGATAATTTTTACCAAGATACTTTTCTAATAAAAAAAATTTTATCAATACTAGAAAAATATATCAAAATTCATATAAAAAATCAGATTGATAATGGTGCTGAGGTAATACAAATTTTTGATAGTTGGGCGGGGTTGTTAGATGCAAAAAATTTACCACATTTTGTTTATAATCCAACTATTATCCTTGTTGAATATGTTAAATCTTTAAATGTACCTGTAATTTGTTTTCCAAGAGGAATTAAAGATTATAAAACATATTGTGAAATTATTAAACCTGATGCAATTTGCATAGATTATGAAACTAATCCTGTAGAAATAAGAAAAAGCATTAAGCTTCCAGTTCAAGGAGGAATGGATCCGAAAACTTTATTATTGGAAAAAGATGATTTAAAAAAAGAAATAAAAAAATATTTAGATATTTTTAAAGATCATCCTTATATTTTTAATTTGGGCCATGGTGTTCTACCAGAAACAGACCCTAACAAAATGGACTATCTTGTGAAACTGGTTAAGGACTACTGATGGATAGAAAATTAGATCATCCCCAAATTAATTTTGGAAAAACAGGTGCGTTAATTGTTAATTTAGGAACCCCAGATTCAACTAATTGGTTTGATATTAGGAAATATTTAAAAGAATTCTTATCAGATAAAAGAGTAATAGAAGTAAATCCTATAATTTGGCAAATAATTCTTAACGTTTTTATTTTAAATCTAAGGCCTTCCAAAACAGCAAAAGCTTATAAAGAAATATGGATGAAGGATGAGAATATATCACCGTTGTTGTATTATACCCGAAAACAATCAGAAAAAATTTCTAATCTTATTTCGTCAGAAAATTTGATCGTTGATTTTGCAATGCGATACGGTAACCCGAGCATAAAGAGCAAAATAAGCAAACTTCATAAACTAGGGTGTGAGAACTTAATTATATTACCACTATATCCTCAATATGCTGCAGCAACTACGGCAACAGTTTGTGATGAAGTTTACAGAACTTTAATGGATATGAGATGGCAACCCTCTCTTAAAATTATTCCACATTATGAATCTGATCCCCTATATATTGATGCGATAGTTAACTCTTTAAATAAAAAAATCACTGAAATTAATTGGAAACCCGATTTGATAGTTGCATCCTACCACGGAATACCAAAAAAATATTTTGATAAAGGTGATCCTTATCACTGTTATTGTCATAAAACCACAAGGTTAATTTCAGAAAAATTTAACTCTGTAAAAATAATTACGACGTTCCAATCAAGATTTGGGCCTCAAGAATGGTTACAACCTTACACTGATAAGACTTTTGAAAGTTTACCTAAAGAAGGTAAAAAAAATATCCTTACAATTTGCCCAGGCTTTTCCTCAGATTGTGTAGAAACTCTAGAAGAAATCTCAATACAGGGAAAAGAAAGCTTCATTGAATCAGGAGGAGAAAACTTTGAAATGGTACCTTGTTTAAATGACAATGATGATCATATCGCTTTGTTAAAATCTTTAATACAAAGAAGCGTCTAATTTATGAATACTTACTTGCTTTTTAAAGCTCTTCATTTAATTTCGGTTATCTCTTGGATGGCAGGTCTCTTGTATCTTCCAAGAATTTTTGTTTATCACACCCAAAACAATTCGCAACCAATCATAACAGAAGTTTTTAAAGTTATGGAAAGGAAATTATTTTTTTACATAATGACACCAGCAATGGCTTTATCATGGTTGTTCGGATTATTATTAATCCACGAAATAGGCTTTGATAAATTAGGTCAAACTTGGATGGTTCTAAAGTTGATCTTCGTTGTATTATTGACAGTTTATCATTTTTATCTTGGACGAATTTTAGGCCAGTTTAAATTAGATCTTAATAGACATTCACATAAGTTTTATCGATTTATAAATGAAATACCCACATTATTGCTTATTTTAGTTGTATTTGTTGTAGTTTTTAAGCCTATCTAGGGTTGAATATTTATATATAGTATATATATTAAGCTACTTATTAAGTCCTTAATAATCTAAATCATGAATATTCAAGAATTAAAACTTAAATCATCAGAACAATTAATTACCCAAGCTGAAGAGCTCGGAATCGAGAATGCAAGTACTTTAAGAAAACAAGAAATTCTTTTCGCAATATTAAAAAAAGTAGCTGAAAAAGAGGAAATTACTGGGGCTGGAGTTTTACAGTTACTGCAAGATGGCTTTGGTTTTCTGCGAGCAATGGAGTCAAATTATCTTCCTGGACCTGATGATATATACGTAAGTCCGAGTCAAATTAGAAAATTTGGATTAAGAACTGGAGATACTGTAGAAGGACCAGTTAGAGCACCAAAAGATGGTGAGAGATATTTTGCTCTACTTCAAGTAAGTAAAATTAATTTTGAAGAGCCAGAGAAGTCGAGACACAAAATAGCCTTTGATAACTTAACACCTCTTTATCCGGATAAACAGCTTGTTATGGAAGTAGAAATGGTTAAAACAGAAAAAAAACCAGATTTAACTCCAAGACTAATAGACCTAGTCAGTCCGATTGGCAAAGGTCAAAGATCTATCATTATTTCACCACCTAAGGCTGGTAAAACAATGATTTTGCAAAGTATTGCTAACTCTATCGCAAAAAATTACCCAGAGTGCTATTTGATTGTGTTATTGATTGATGAAAGACCTGAGGAAGTAACAGACATGCAAAGAACTGTTAAAGGCGAAGTAATTAGCTCTACTTTTGATGAACCTGCACAACGTCACGTTGCGGTTGCCGAGATGGTAATTGAAAAAGCAAAAAGATTAACTGAACACAAAAAAGATGTTGTAATTCTTTTAGACTCAATAACAAGACTGGGACGTGCTTACAACGCGGTTATACCTAGTTCAGGTAAAGTTTTGACTGGAGGTGTTGATGCCAATGCACTTCAGAGACCAAAAAGATTTTTTGGTGCCGCAAGAAATATTGAGGAAGGTGGATCATTAACAATTATATCTACTGCTTTAATTGATACAGGAAGTAGAATGGATGAGGTAATTTTCGAAGAATTTAAAGGAACTGGAAATAGTGAAACAGTGCTTGATAGAAAAATAGCAGATAAAAGAATTTATCCAGCAATTGATATAACAAAATCAGGTACGAGAAGAGAAGAATTATTGTTTGATAAAAATGATTTACAAAAAATGAATGTATTAAGAAGAATAATTGCTCCAATGGGTACAATGGATGCAATTGAATTCATTAGCTCAAAGTTAAAAGTCACTAAGAGCAACACTGAGTTCTTTAATTCGATGAATAAACCTGCTTAATTTATTTTTTTCATATCTTAGAATTACAGATATAATATTATTATGAGTATTTATGCACTATCAACTGGACCAGGAGTGTCCGGTGTGGCGATTATTCGAATTTCTGGTGCCGAGTCTTCAGATGTTATAAAATTACTCACAGGAAAGAAGGTTCCAAAGCCAAGAATGGCAACTCTTCGAAAAATAAACAATATCAACACTTCTGAGCTCATTGATGAAGGGATAATATTATGGTTTCCCGGACCAGATAGCTATACAGGAGAGGATATGGCTGAAATCCATATTCACGGAGGCAAAGCTGTAGTTTTTGCTCTTCAGAAAGAAATATCAAAAATTAAAAATTGTAGACTAGCTGAACCTGGAGAATTTACGAAGCTAGCTTTTCAAAATGGAAAAATAAATTTGTTAAAGGCCGAGAGTATCGCTGACCTAATCTCAGCAGAAACTGAAATTCAAAGATTACAAGCAATAAAAATTATGAATGGGAAGTCTTCAGAAAAATTTAATCAATTAAGAGAGAAACTATTAAAAATTTTATCATTTGTTGAAGCTAAAATAGATTTTCCCGAAGAAGATTTACCAGATGAAAATATTATAAAAATTAAAAAAGACACTTCTAATGTCATGACAGAAATAAAAAAAATATTGGATGATCAGAAAGTGGGAGAAATTATTAGGGAAGGTTTTAAAATTGCTATTGTAGGCCCAACTAATGCTGGAAAGTCAAGCTTACTAAACAATTTATCAAATAGGGAAGTTGCAATTGTTTCTGAAATTGCTGGTACTACTAGAGATGTTGTTGAAACGCATTTAAATATAGACGGTTACCCTGTCATAATTTCGGACACGGCCGGTATCAGAGATTCGCAGGATGAAATTGAAAAAAAAGGAATTAAATTATCACTAAAAAAGGCTGAAAATGCTGATTTAAAATTAGTCGTTATTGATGCAAAAAATATTGATTTTAAAGGATTTTTGAATGATCTATTAAAAAAAAATGCAATTCTCGTCATTAACAAATCAGATTTATTAAAAGATAAATTAGACCCTGAAGTTTCTAAATTTAATCATGTTTTAATTTCTCTCAAAGATAATCTAAATATAGATAAATTAATTTTGAAAATAAAAAATAATTTAGAAAATAATTTCATATCTGAGGAAGACATATTAATCACTAGAGAAAGGCACAGACAACATTTGCTACAGTGCGCTGAACATTTGAATAATTTTTTAGATAAGAATGATAAAAACGATTTCGATAAAGGAGCTGAGGATTTAAGGTTAGCCACAAGGCAATTAGGCATGATTGTTGGTAAAGTCGATGTAGAAGAGATATTAGGTAGTATTTTCAACGATTTTTGTATTGGAAAATAATGCTATTTTAACGGGTTTTTTGAGGTATTTTTATCGTTTTTCATTGATAAATATAGTTTATTTAATAAAAAATACAGAAATCTTGTAAATATCCTAATCGAATATAAATTTAGTTAATGAAAAAAGATTTAAAGTTTGATGTGGTTGTCATTGGGGGAGGTCACGCTGGATGCGAAGCTGCAGCAGCTTCAGCAAGGCTTGGTATAAATACCGCTTTGTTTACACATAACAAAAATACAATTGGAGAAATGTCATGCAATCCAGCTATAGGTGGTTTAGGTAAAGGTCACTTAGTTAGAGAAATTGATGCTTTAGATGGAGTTATGGGAGAGGTAGCAGACAAGTCTGGAATACAATTTCGATTATTAAATAGAAGTAGAGGACCTGCAGTCAGAGGACCCCGAACTCAATCCGACAGATCATTATATCGCAAATTTATGCAAGAAAAACTTGTAAACTATTGTAATTTAAGCATTTTTTCTGATCCTGTTATAAAGTTTATTTTTGAAAATAATGAAATAAACGGTTTTATAACATTAAAAGGTAACAAAGTTAGTTGTAACAAACTAATCCTAACAACAGGCACTTTTTTGAATGGTTTGATACATATAGGTGATGAAAGAACTCCTGCTGGTAGGTTTAATGAAAAACCTAGTACAGGTTTAAGTGAACAGTTAGAAAAGTATAATTTCAAAATTGGAAGATTAAAAACAGGGACACCTCCTAGATTAGATTCTAGAACAATTAATTTTGAAAATTTGGAAAAACAGTTTGCCGATGAAGATCCATATTTTTTTTCTTTTCTGACCAAAAAAAATTTAAACAAGCAGGTTTCTTGTTCGATGACTTATACAAACGAAAAGGTTCATAACATTATAGAAAAGAATTTATCTAAAAGTGCAATGTATTCCGGAAGCATACAAGGTGTTGGTCCTAGATATTGTCCGTCAATTGAGGACAAAATAGTAAAATTTGCTGATAAGACAAGACATCAAATATTTCTAGAGCCCGAGGGTCTAAATGATCATACTATTTATCCTAATGGCATATCTACATCTCTACCTGAGGTTGTTCAGCACGAAATACTCAACAATATCAATGGTTTAAAGAATGTAAAAATAATTAGACCAGGATATGCTATTGAATATGATTATATTGACCCGAGAGAGCTCTTTTTAACATTGGAGACAAAAAAAATAAAAAATCTTTATCTCGCTGGTCAAATAAATGGAACTACAGGTTATGAAGAAGCAGCTGCTCAAGGCCTTATTGCAGGAATTAATGCTGCTCTTTCTTTAAAGAACATGGAACCTTTTATTTTAGATAGATCAGACGCATACATTGGCGTTATGATAGATGACTTAGTCACCAAAGGTGTTGCTGAGCCTTATAGAATGTTCACATCTCGAGCAGAATATAGACTAAGTCTTAGAGCAGATAATGCAGACTTAAGGCTTACTCATAAAGGGATTAAAATTGGTTTAATAGCAGAAAACAGAAAACAACTGTTTGAGGACAAATTTAATAAATTAAGCAAAATATCTTTTCAAATGTCTAATTTAAACATCTCACCCTCTAAAGCAGATAAATTTGGAATAAAAATAGCGAAAGACGGTGTTTTTAGATCAGCAGAGGAAATTCTTACCCAAAAAAGTGTTGATATGACAAAAATAAGGAATATTTGGCCTGAAATTGCTGATTATGGGTATGAAATTGATGAGCAGATTGATATTAACTCTCATTACAGAGGATATTTAAAGAAACAAAAGGCCGATATTTTAGCTTTTAAACGAGATGAGAATTTAACAATACCAGATAATATTGATTATGATCAATTTTCAGGCCTTTCTAATGAAGTAAAAGCCAAATTCAAAGAAATAAGGCCTAAAACCATGGGTCAGGCTCTAAGAATCGATGGAATAACTCCTGCAGCCGTATATATTTTGTTGTCACACGTCAAAAGAAAGTCTATTAAGCATATGGCTTGATGGAAAGTAATTTATTTAAATCATATTCTGATATTTCCAAAATAAATGTTTCACGTGAAACCTGTCTTGAGTTTGAAACATTTATTCATATGATCGAAGAAAAAAATAGGGAAATAAACTTAATAAGTAGGAAAATTAAAGAAAAATCATCAATTAGACGCAGACATATAATAGATTCTATGCAAATCATTGATTTTGTTGATTTAAATTTTAATACAACCACAGATTTAGGAACTGGTGGAGGGATGCCAGGCATTATTGTAGCAATAATCATGAAGAAGCTTCACAATAAGATGAAAGTAAATTTATATGAAAAAAGCTTTAATAAGTGTGTATTTTTGAGAGAGGTATCAAAAAAATTAAAATTGAATACAGAAATAATTCAAAAAGACATTTTTTCAATTAGAAATATTTGTACCGGAACAATTATGTCAAGAGCCTTCAAGCCTTTACCTGTCATATTAGATTTAATTAATAATAACTTTAATAAATATAAGAATATAATTTTATTTATGGGAAGCACTGGAAAGAAAGTTTTAAGAGAAACAATGAAGGAATGGGATTTAGATTATATAGAAAAAAAAAGTCTCACAAATGATGATTCTTTTTTATTGAATATTAAAAAAATCAAAAAAAAAAATATATGAAAATAATTTCAATAATAAATCAGAAGGGTGGGGTTGGTAAAACAACAACGGTTATAAATCTTGCATCAGCCCTGTCTCAACAAGACAAAAAAATTTTAGTAATAGACTTAGATCCTCAGGGTAACGCTACAACTGGATTGGGATTATCAAACTCAGAACAATCCGACCAAACAATTTATAGTGTGCTTAATGGAACGAAAGAGATTTCAGGTGTAATTAAAAAGACTCAGTTTCAAAATTTGGATTTAATAACATCAAACATTGATTTATCCGGTCTAGAGGTTGAAACTGCTGGAGATAGTGGCAGATCTTTTATTTTAAAGGCTAAATTAGCCTCGTATTTAAATGATTCTGGATCATTATACGATTATGTCCTTATTGATTGCCCTCCATCATTAAGTTTGCTAACAGTTATGGCTTTGGTATGCTCAGAATCATTATTAGTACCTTTACAAACAGAATTTTTTGCTTTGGAGGGATTAACCCAACTCATGAAGACGATTGAAAGGATAAAAGTTAATCTGAACCCAAAGTTAGAAATACAGGGCATACTGCTAACCATGTATGATCGTAGAAACAAACTTTCTTCGCAAGTTGAGGATGAAGCTAGAAGTTATTTTAAAAACAAAGTTTACCAAACAGTAATACCTCGGAATGTAAGATTGTCCGAGGCACCGTCACACGGTGTACCAGTTTTGGTATATGACAAAAATTGTCCTGGTAGTAGATCGTATTATAATTTTACCGATGAATTTATTAATCAAGAAAAAAATGTAGGGAGCGCAGCTTAATGAATGCTAACAATATAAAAAAGGGTTTGGGGAGAGGTTTATCTTCTTTAATTGGTGAGATTAAAGCTGAAATAAAAACGAATAAAATATTAATTAGTGAAATTATTCCAAACAAGTATCAGCCACGCAAAAAATTTGAAGAAGAAAATCTAGATGATCTTGTAAACTCGATTAAAGAAAGAGGTGTTATACAACCAATTATAGTTAGAAAATCAAACTCTGAAAATTTAAAATATGAAATTATAGCAGGAGAAAGAAGGTGGCTTGCAGCTCAAAAAGCTGGTCTTCATGATATACCTGTTGTAATAACCGAAGCTGACGATTTAAGATCTTTAGAATTTGCAATAATTGAAAATGTACAAAGGCACGATCTCAACCCCCTTGAAGAAGCCAACGGATATAAAAGATTAATCGATGAGTTCTCCTATGATCAGGAAAAAGTTTCGAAATTTATTGGAAAAAGTAGGAGTTATATTACCAACGTACTTCGATTACTTAATTTACCCATCGAAGTTCTCAAATTAGTTCAAGATCAAAAATTAAGTTCTGGGCATGCAAAGATACTAGTTGGTTTAGATAATGCTACTTACCTTGCTAACAAGATTGTGGAAAAAAAATTATCTGTAAGACAAGCAGAAAGCCTTGTAAAGATTTTTAAAAGCAAAAAAAGCTTAAATATCAAATCTCAAGATCCAAATATTAAAAATCTTGAAAATTCTATTTCTGAAAAGATTGGTCTTAATGTTCTTATAAAGAATAAAAAAAACAACAAAGGCTCTATTACTTTTAATTATCAAGATATAGACCAATTAAATAAAATTATAGATATAATTAAAGCTAATTATTAACTTCTAAGGTTTGTTCTAACATAAAATTTGTAATAATATTAATAGATATAGAAGGGTTTTTTTTTACCTGGAATTCTATATCATTTGTTTTTTTAATTAAATTTTCAATTTGTTCATAATTCCAAGCTTTCACTTGTTGTTTGACAGTTTCTTTTTCTTTCCAAAATATTGGTGGTTTAAACGATAGTAAAATATTGTCGATGTTTTTATTATTTTTTGTTTGATCTTGAATTTTTAAAAGCCTTTTTAATTTAGATAACAAAATTCTTAAAATTAAAATAGCATCATCTTGAGAAAAATGATTTTCATTTAAAATAGTAACAAATTTTTTTTTATTTTTACTTAAAGAACTATCAACTAACTCTGAAACACTATAATCTTCTGCCAAATTTGTTAAACTAAGTATTTGATCATTACTAATGTTTTTTTTATTTATGGATAAAATTTCTATTTTTTTTAATTCATTATTTAAATTCATTCTATCCCCTCTAGACCTTTCTATAATTAGATTAATATTTTCTTGAGATATATTAATATTTTTTTCTTTAAAAAATCTCTGGCTGATTTGATTCAATGATTGGAAATTATCCTCATAAGTTGGAATGCACACCGTGTTTTTGTTTTTTTCAAAATAATTTCTTAATTTAGACTTTTTATCTAGTATGCTACATTTTATAATTATAGAGAGATCTTGAACTTTTCTTTCAATAATTTCTTCAATTATTTTAAAAATTTTGTCGGAGCTCCTCGAAATAATAATTAATTTTTTGTTTTCAAAAAATGACTTATTCAAAATCTCTTCTTTAAAATTATCTGTATTTTTAAGAATATCATTTTCATCATAAGAAAGAATTTGTTTTGGCAAAAGAGGTTTTAAATTATTATTAATAATTTCTTCAATTAATCCCCTGTTATTACCATGTAGCAGAAAGAAATTACTGCTAATTTTATTTTTTTTAAGCTCAAAAACTTTTAATATCATTTAAAGATTAAGATCTATGATTAATTCTTCTATAATTTTTCTTGTTAAACTATTTTCAACATCTTTTTGATATTCTACCAATTCAAATTTATTTTTTTTATTGTTGTAGGAAAAATTTTTCATAAAACTTTTATTTTTAACTATTTTTTCGTTGTTTTTAATCTTAAAATTAAGTTTAATACTTGTCCTATATGAAGCTACTTGTCCTTTAGAATTTTTTGATGTTTCAAATATATCTATACTACTGTTTATAATTACCTCTTCCTTGTTTTCACTGGTTTTATCTTCTTTTAGGTTTAAAGCTGATACTATACTTCTATTAATTTTGTTATTACCAACTAGAGTAATTTTTTTGAAAATATAATTTTTAGTATTTTCTCCTACATAAATAGGCTGATAGCCACATCCAGTTATAAAAAAAAAAATAAGTATTAATATTTTTCTCATTATTTAATTATAAAGTTTATTATTTTGTCTTTGATAAAAATTGTTTTAATTATTTCTTTATCTTTAATATATTTTTCTATTAGTTTCATTTCTTTTATGCTTTTAAACACTGTTTCTTCATCTGCTCCTTTAAAGATTGAAATAATGTTTCTTTTTTTCCCATTTATTTGAATAACAATTTCACTCTTTGCAGTTTTTAAATGTTCATAATTTATTTCTGGCCATTTAATGTCATCTTCTTTTCTTAAGTTGAGCAAACACTCATTTGCTAAATGTGGGGTTACAGGAATCATTAAAACCAAAATCTTTTCAAAATTATTTTTTAAATTTGAGTAATTTTTTTTGTTTTCTAAAACCTTATTGAAAAAAGAATAAATTTCATGAAATGTAGCAATGATGACATTGTACCTAAATTTTTCAAGAGCGTTATTTATTTTATGTATTGCATGATTTGTAAAAACATCTATTTCATTATTAATTAAATCTATTTCATTATTCTCTGTAATTTTGATAATACTTTCACTCATAACCCAAAATTTTTGAATAAATTTGTATGCTGATGACATTCCACTATCTGACCACTGAATATCTTTCTCTGGCGGACTATCCGATAGTATAAATAGTCTTACAGAGTCTGCTCCATAAGTCTTTATCATTTCTTCCGGGTCTATAGTATTTTTTTTTGATTTAGACATAGATTCTGAAGGACCTACTTTTATTTCTTCTAAAGGTTTATCTTTTAAAAAGAATTTTTTCCCATCATTCGTAAGAACTTGATCTGGGTTAACCCAGTTATTGTTACTATCTTTGTATGTCTCGTGACATACCATTCCTTGTGTAAAAAGACTTTGAAAAGGTTCTTTAAGATTAAAACTACTGTTCTCATAATTAATCGCTCTCATAAAAAATCTTGAATAAAGTAAATGTAAAATGGCGTGTTCTACGCCCCCGATATATTGATCAACTGGCATCCAGTAATCAATATCTTCTTTATTAAAACCATAGCTCATCTCTCTAGGTGAACAAAATCTAAGATAATACCAGGATGAGCAAACAAAAGTATCTAACGTATCTGTTTCTCTAATCAACTTCTTTCCATCTATATTAACTTCTTTCCATTTATTTTGACTGTCAAGAGGGTTTCCTTTTAAAGTTAAATCAATATTCTCAGGAAGCTTAACAGGTAACATAGTTTTTGGTATAGGGTGCACCTGGCCCTTTTCATCATAAGCTACTGGTATTGGACAACCCCAATACCTCTGTCTAGATACCCCCCAATCCTTTAGTCTAAAATTGATTTTTTCTTTACCTAATTTCTGCTTTTCTAAAATTTTAATTGTTTCTATGACAGAATTTTCTGGTGCCTCTAATCCATTTAAAAAATCTGAATTTATCAAAAGACCAGGCCCTGGATAAGCTTCATTCTTTACTTCAAAATCATCTTTTTGATCTTTTGGCTTTACAACAGTTTTAATTTCTAAATTATATTTTTTGGCAAAGTCAAAATCTCTTTGATCATGTGCTGGACAACCAAATACGGCTCCAAATCCATAATCCATTAACACAAAGTTTGCAAAATAAACTGGTACTTTTTGTTTAGAATCTAAAGGGTTGGTTGCCATTAGGTCTGTTTTAAAGCCTATCTTCTCTCCAACCGCTATAGCCTCTTCTGTGGTCCCTGTTTTAGAACATTCTTCTTTAAATTTTAAAAATTTTTGATTATTACTATAAAATTTCGCTATTTCATGATCAACTGAAATTGCTAGGAAAGAAAATCCGAATAGAGTATCTGGTCTTGTAGTAAAGCATTTAATATCTTTTACTGGTAAGTTCCCATTTACTTTAAAAGTAATTTCACATCCATAGGATTTTCCAATCCAATTTTTTTGCATAACTTTTACTTTATTTGGCCATGTATCTAAATTATCTAAACCATCTAGTAAATCTTCTGCAAACTTAGAGATGTTAAAAAACCACTGATTTAATTTTTTTCTTTCTACGACTGCTCCAGACCTCCAACCCTTACCGTCAATAACCTGTTCATTTGCTAAAACAGTTTCATCTACTGGGTCCCAATTTACATAATTCTCTTTCCTATAAACCAAACCTTTTTCGAGTAATTCTAAAAAAAAGATTTGTTGGTGTTTATAATAATCTTCAGAACATGTTGAAATTTCTCTGCTCCAATCAATCGAGAGACCTAATTTTTTAAGTTGATTTTTCATTGTGCTAATATTTTTATTTGTCCAAATTTTGGGATCTAAATTATTTTCTTTAGCAGCATTTTCAGCTGGCATACCAAATGCATCCCAACCCATAGGGTGCAGAACATTGAAACCACTAAGAGATTTGTATCTTGATAGAACATCTCCAATTGCATAATTTCTTACATGACCCATATGGATTTTACCAGAAGGGTAAGGAAACATTTCAAGGCAATAAAATTTTTTTTTATTATTATCTATTTTTGCTTTAAAAGATTTATTTTTTGTCCATAGGCTTTGCCATTTCTCTTCAACTAATTTAAAATTGTATCTGGTTGAGCTTAACATTAAGACTTAAAATAATTTTAGAATTTTTTTCCTGGTATTTTGTAATCTTTGTTTTTTTCTTTTGTTTTAATTAGATCTTGTTTTTCTAATTCAGCAGCCTTTTTCAATATTGCAAATTTAATTTTCTGATTTGTATTATTTTCAATACTGGAAATTTTACAATTGTTAAATTCCAAACATTTTTTTTTATGAATTATTACTTTTATTGCATCTGATCTTATGTCATTAGTTAAAAACCTTACAGCAATCTTGAGTTCTTCTTTACTTCCCTCTTCACTAAACCAATCAGTAATAATTATTCCACCTCCATAATCTACAACACCAAGAGGAGCAAAACTCAATTTTTGCATTGTTGCTCTCCACATGGGATTTGAGGATGCGAACATAAAATCACCCCCCTTTTTTCCTATACTGCCGAGTCTAAAACCTCTACCTTCCTCTATATTCTTTTGAACTCTTTCATTAGCATTAACAGGGTTTTTTCTTGTATCACTATACTTATAAATCCCACAAGAATTTGTTAGGAATAATATTGATAGGATGAAAAAATATATTAGTTTTGTCATAAATTATTTAAGAAAAACTTATTAATAGCTTATTGAGCTAATTAAAAGGGCAATTTGTTGATAGTGTGATAAAAAAGCAACATATTGCGATAATATTAATAGTTATCTATATAAATTGTTTTAAAATGACAATTTATTAATATTTTACCATTATTCATATATGAACAAACATAAAGGAGAATATTTATGGATAATTTAAAAAAAGTAGGATTAACAGCTTTAGCTGGTTCTCTTGCTGCTGTTTCAGCAAATGCTGCTGAAATGACTGTAAGTGGTGCTACGTTGTTAACTTACACATCAGAGGATACCACTGAAACAACTGGTAATCCTTTTGGTATGAAAACTAACATTGGTTTTACCGCTTCAGGCGATGTAAATGGAATGACAGTATCATACATGCAAACTACAGTTGATCAATTTGCTGGAATGTCTTCAGCTAGATTATCAGTTGACATGGGTGATATGGGAGTAATTGCATTTGACCAAGGTTCAGGTTCAGGTCTGAAAACTATCGATGATAAAACACCGACAGCTGCAGAAGAAATCTGGGATGGTTTAGATGGAACAACAGTAGGTGGATTAGTTGGTGCAGCTGGTAGTACAGGTGTATTTAACTATGTTAAGTCATATGCAGGAGTAACTTTGAATGCTGCAGCAAGAAGAGGTTCAGGAGCAGCAAATTCTGACGGAAGTTCTTCAGGTGCTGGTCAAAGCGCTTGGGACTTTGCTTTAACTGGTTCAGGTGACACTTTTGGTGTTGATGGATTAGCTTGGGGTGTAGGTTATGGTGAAGCTGAAAACGGAACTGTATCTACAGGAGTTACAGATGACGGTGACGATGAACATTATACTGTTTTTGCTAACTACTCATTTGGAATGGTAACTGCTGGTTACCAAGTATCATCTATCGATAAAGGTGCTGCTGGTTCAACTAGTGAAGAAGTTGACCAATGGGGTGTTGCTATTAACATCAATGATGATTTATCTGTCTCATACGGTGAAAGAGAAGTTGAATACGCTAAAGCATCTGCTGCTCACGTAACAGAAGATGGCGAAGGTATTGCTGTTGCTTACACAATGGGATCTATGAAAATCGCTGGTAACAGAAACGAAGTAGTTCACAATAATGGAACATTAAATTCTAATGATGAAATGACAGAGATTGCTCTATCATTTGCATTTTAATTTAATTAGTTAAACAAAATTAAAAGCCCCAGCTTTTCGAAGTTGGGGCTTTTTTTTATAAGCTTTCTTCTAAGATTTTTAAATAATTTTTATATTTTTCAAAATTTTTAAGCGAAGTTTTGTATAAAGGTTTTCGTGCTTGAGCAGTACTCATTGTTTTGATTGGAGTTTTGTTTTTATAGAACTCAAGACAATTTTCTTCCCATTCTAAATTACAAAATTTAATAATTTCTTTTATTGTTGCTTGACTATTAGAAATTAAGTCTTCATAATTTATATCCATTATATCTAAAGAATATTTTGATTTCCAAAAATTCATTAGTTTTACATAATGATTATAAAATTTTACTAAATCCTCTTGATCATAAGTAAAATTAAGACCCCCTTCAAAAAGATTTTTGAACATTGATAAACAATTGTTCTTTGGTTCTCTGACACAGTGAATTATCTTTGCTTTGGGAAATAAAATTCTAATAAAGCCTATCCATCTAAAGTTAAGTGGCGCTTTATCGGTAATTTTTTTCTGATTATGATTGAAATTATCAATAAAATCAAAGTATTCTTTTCTCAATGGCGTGATAAACATAGGATCTTTAATACTTTCATCAAGGTTATCAATAATCGAGTCATTATTTTTAATAAATTTTTTTTTTATGATATTTGATAGGATTGGTAATTCGCCACAACCAAAAACTTTACTATGAGAGGTTATAATTTGTTCAATTAACGATGTTCCTGATCTAGGCATTCCTAAGATAAAAATTATGTTATTATTATTCTCTTTTAAGATCTTTTCATTTTTGATTAAACTAAATTTTCTTATTATATCATTTATCAGATTGATTTCTGAGTTGACTTCATAGTCTATTAAACTTTTTTTAGTTTTGTTTCCCTCAATTAAATATTCTGAAGCTGCTTCTATATTTCCAATATCTTCCTCTGCTTTTGCCAAAGAGAAACAAAGATCAACTCTTTCCAAACTTTTAGATTTAAAGTTAATTAATTTTTGTCTCATATCTTTATAATGTTTATCGTTTTTTTTGTAATTTATAGACTGACTAATTAAATGATCCGCTCTTGTAAAATTTGGATCATACTCCAATGCTTTCCTTGAATAAAAACTTGTTTTTTCAAAATTACCTACCCCCTGGTGTGCTAATGCTAAGGAGTAATAAATAATAGGATTTGTATCATTTATTAATAAAGCCTTTTCGTAAAATTTAATAGCTTCATCGAATTGATTTAAATCTCTTTTTAAATTTCCTAAATTTACATATGCATTAATATATTTGTTATTTAGGTTGATTATTTTTTTATATATTTCTTCAGATAATTTATATTTTAAGAGATTTTTATAGGTCATTGCTAAATTATTCATTAGAGCAATATTATTAGCGTCTAGTTTAAGGCCTTTTTTAAAATAAATCTCTGCATTAATATTTTCACCTAAATTTTGATAAGATGAACCTACTAAATTATATAGGATTACATATTCGGGATTTTTTTTTAATAGAACCTTTCCTTTAGTTAAAACATGCTGAAAGTTTTTGACTTTTAATTGATTCATTAAAATCTGTATTTGTTCTAAAATATTTTGATCTTTCATTTTTAAAATTTATTTTTAAAGTAAGATATCCCAGAAAAACCATATGCGTTAGCATTTTTTAACTTACGAATATTTTTTTCATTAATACCACCTAAAGCTATAATCTTTTTTTTAAAAAATTTTGTAAGAATATTAAATTTATATACTCCTAATCCCTGTTTATAATTTTTTGTTTGAAATAAGGGAGATAAAAAAAGAACCTCTATACCTTGTTTTTCTTTTGTCCTAATTTCAAAAATATTATGTGCAGATCCGAGTAATATAAAATCTTTTTTTATTGAATACCTTTTAATTCCTAGATTTTTATTAAAAGAAGGAATATACGCACCATTCAAATTTAAGTTCACTGCTAATTTAATATTATTAGCTAAATAGAATTTTCGATTATTTATTTTACAAAACTGTTTTATTTTTATGATATCACTTTTAGTGATCTTATTTTTATAATTTCTAAATATAATACCTATATTTTTGTTAAAACTTAAAATTTCTTCTTTTTTAAATTGAGAAATAAAAGTAAAAGTATTAGGAATTTTCGTATGCATAAAACTGTTAATAACTTAATCCAAATTAAAAATGAAATACAATCAAAAAGCTTTGATCAAAATCTGAAAATAAACATTATTGCTGTAAGTAAAACATTTTCTATGGAAAGTATATTACCATTAATAGATTATGGACATATTGATTATGGAGAAAATAAAGTGCAAGAAGCAGTTGATAAATGGACTGATATTAAAAAAATCAAACCTAATTTAAACCTACACATGATAGGAAAGTTACAAACTAATAAAGTTAAGTATGCTGTAAAGTTATTCGATTATATTCATTCACTAGACTCAATTAAACTAGCAAGAAAAATTTCTTTAGAACAAAATAAGATTAAAAGAAGTATAAAGATTTTTATCCAAATTAATATTGGGAATGAAAATCAAAAGAGTGGCATTATGATAGGCGAAGTTAATAACTTTTATAAACTATGTGTTGAAGATTTTAATTTAGATGTAATTGGTTTGATGTGTTTACCCCCTTTAAATCTCGATCCATCTATTTGTTTTGAAAATATGAAACAAATCGCAGAGAAACTTCATTTAAAAGAATTAAGTATGGGTATGTCATCTGATTATTTAAAAGCACTGAAGTATAACTCTACTTATGTCAGAATTGGTTCGAAAATTTTTGGTGAAAGAAGCTAGTTTATTCTTATTTTTGTATTTTTTTTAATTAATTTCAATAAAATTAAAAAATCCGTTTTTTTCAAAGCGATACATCCATTAGTACTTTTATAATTTTTTGTTAAGTGTATAAATATTGCACTTCCTTTATTAGGAATTATATTTTTTGTATTATATAAAATAGGAATTAATAAATCATATTTGCTATCTAATCTAAAAAGTTTTTCGAATTTTTGTTTTTTATTTATTTTAATTAATTTGTTGTAACTGTTTTTATCTTTAGGATTATCACACCAGCCCATATTCTTTTTAATACCTATGCATTTCAATTTCGTATTTGGTTTTTTTAATCTGTCTTTTCGGTAGTATAAATTTCCAATTTCAAAAATACCTTTAGGTGTTTTTTTATCTCCCTCCAACTTATTTTTTGTTATCCCGTTTTTACCCACAGAACATTGAAATTTAAAATCTTCTAAAATAAGAGTTTCTTTATTTTTTAGAATTATTGTCATAGTTTATTTATATATGAATTTTAAAAAAATAATTATTTATAGAAATGATGTTTTATTTGATATTTTGGATGAAATTAAAGAAAACTTTAATTATGACTTGATTAAAGTAGATGAAAAAAACTTTCACAAATTTATAGCAGTTTTGTCTAGCGATTTTCTAATTATCTCTAATTTAGAAATAAAAGGATATAAAAATATATTACAATTAGATAAACTCCCGATAAAAATTGACAAACTCATTCAACTTATAAATCTTAAATTTTTAAAGGATAAATTTAATTTTCAGTCAGACTTAATTATTAAATCTTATAATCTAAATTTGAATTCAAGAATTATGACTAAAGGGGATAAATTTATAAATTTAACTGAGAGAGAGATAAATCTTATATTATATTTAAAAAAAGATCCTTTGGCAGTAAAAATAGACAAATTACAAAAAGATGTTTGGGGGCATACTTCAAAACTTGAAACACATACGGTCGAGACTCATATTTATCGTTTAAGAAAAAAGATTAAAGAAAAGTTTAATGATGAAAACTTTATAAAAAGTTCTAAGGAAGGTTATTTTATTAGTTGAAAAAAAAAAATTATATAGCTAAAGAATTACTTACAACCAAGTATAAACCCAGGGTAGTTAAACCTAAGAAAGGTAAAGGAAGTTTTAAAAGAAAAAAAAAGTAAACTTAGTTTAGATATTTTAAAGTCTTGCCCCGATTTGTTGAATCACTTCAGATGACATTTCGGTGCCTTTGAGTAGGCAGTCTCTTAAAGATAATTTATTTACATATCCATGTAAATAACCGGCTGCAAAAAGATCACCAGCACCTGTTAAATCAACAATTTTAAGATTTTCTTTAATTCCACATTCAACTATTTCTTCACCATTAATAGCAATTGCACCTTTCTCACCTCTAGTTAAGACTATTAATTTATTTAGAGATTTTGAAAAATTTATTACTTCTTCAAATGATTTTGCTTCTATTAATGACATTATCTCTTGTTCATTAGCAAATGTTATATCTAATTTATTTTTAACAAGTTCTAAAAAATGAGGTTTGTGACGATCAACACAAAATTGATCTGATAATGACATTGCAACTTTGTTAGCACTTTGAATTGCTTTTTCAAAAGCCTTTTTAGGCTTACCTTCATCCCAAAGATATCCCTCCAAAAGTATTATTTCACTTTGTCTAATAGCATCCGAACTAACATCATTTTCATTAATTTTACCCGCAGTTCCTAAAAAAGTGCACATTGTACGTTCTGAGTCAGGTGTAACTAATATTAAGCAAGTACCTGTAGGAAGTTCC
This sequence comes from uncultured Pelagibacteraceae bacterium, assembly GCA_902515205.1. Taxonomy (GTDB): domain Bacteria; phylum Pseudomonadota; class Alphaproteobacteria; order Pelagibacterales; family Pelagibacteraceae; genus Pelagibacter. The sequence continues at coordinate 21,081 of CABXTU010000004.1, forward strand.
TCTTTTTTTTTAGTATAAAAATATTTAACATTTTCTTTTATAAGACCATTCTCATACTTGTTACCAAGGTCATCATCGTTTACTTTGCCTATAAAACCAACTTTATTTCCTAATTGTGCTAATCCAACAATCGAATTAGCCACTGATCCACCAGAAATAGTTTTTTCAATCTTTAAGTTTGTCAATAGTGATTTAAAATCTTTTTCATCAAAGATTAGTTTCATAGTTCCTTTAGTTAAATTATTGTTAGAAATAAAACTTTCGTTAACTTTACAAATTACATCTACTATTGCATTTCCAATACCAAGAATTTTCATTTTAAGCTTTTTTAGTTTTTACAGGTTTCTTCCTTTTAGGATAGCAGCTAGTACAAATTTTACAAGTTATTCCATAACAATCTCTAGCTTTACAAAAATCTCTTCCATAATAAATAATTTGAAGATGAAGTTTATTCCAGGATTTTTTTGGAAATAATCTTTTTAAATCTATTTCAGTTTGAATTACGCTTTTTCCGTTTGTTAAACCCCATCTTTGAGCAAGCCTATGTATATGAGTATCGACTGGAAATGCAGGATAGCCAAATCCTTGAGACATAACCACACTTGCTGTCTTATGACCAACTCCAGGCAGTTTTTCTAACTCCTCAAAGCTTTTTGGAACTTTACTTTTATGTTTATTTATTAATATTTTAGATAGATTGTATATACTTTTAGCCTTAATCCTAAAAATACCAATTTTTTTTATTAATTTTTCAATTTTTTTTCTTCCTAATTTTTGAAAATGCTCAGGTTTAAAGTACTTTGGATATATATTTTTAGTAACATTATTGACATTTACATCAGTACACTGAGCTGAAAGAAGAACTGAAATTAATAGAGTAAAAACGTTTCTACTGTTCAATGGTACAGAGATATTAGGATAAGTTTTATTCAAAATTTGTAAAACAATTTTAGCTCTCTCAACATCATTCATTATTTAAAATTCATGAGATCTCTCATTGAATAAAGACCAGCCTTTTTTGAGAACAACCATTTTGCGGCTGAAAGTGCTCCTTCAGAATAGAGTGCTCTATCGAAAGCCTCATGATTAAGAGTAATAATTTCTTTGTCACTCGAAAATTTTACTTCATGTTCTCCTATTATTTCTCCTTTCCTTATAGAATTAAAATTAATTTTTTTTCCATAAGGAAAATTTTTTTTATTCAAATATTTTTTTCCAATCAAATTATAAAAATTTTTATTTTTACCTACAGCGATACCCTTGCCTAACATTAATGCTGTTCCAGAAGGGAAATCATTTTTGTGCTTGTGGTGAACCTCAATGATTTTACTTAAAAAATTTTTACCTAGAGATCTAGATGCAATTTCTGTCAGATACATTAAAAGATTAATTCCAAGACTCATATTTCCTGCCTTTAAAATTGGTATTTTTTTGGAAAAGCTTTTTATCAAACCTTCTTCTTTTCTTGTAAATCCAGTTGTTCCTATTACTACTTTTTTTTTAAGTTTTAATGCTATTTTAAGAACTTCAAAAGTACACTTTGGTACTGTAAAATCTATGATTAAGCCTGCTTTTTTAAATGCTTGCTCAGTATTTTGTTCTATCCTAATCCCCTTAATTTTCTCATCTGTTTTTTCACTTTCTGTAAAAGTAACTAACTTAAAATTCTTATTTAAGCTTGCGGATTTGATTATTTGTTGACCCATTCGGCCTAGGCAACCAGTTACTGCTAAGTTAATTTTTTTCATTTAAAGATAGAATATGAAACTATCACAATTGATATGATAATTATAGACCAAATGAATAAATTTTTAAAAAGACTTTTACTTTCAGAATTGGATCTTAAAAATCCTGGAATAACTAAAATTAAAACTGCAATTAAAAAAATTGCAGGTACTATTTGCTCTAATTCCATATTTTAATTATTCCAAAAGCTCTTTGCTTTTTGAAAAAATTTTTTAATGCTTGGATTAGATTTTTCATTTTCTATTTTTCTAAATCTTTCTAATAAATCTTTTTGTTCTTTATTTAAACTTATAGGCACCTCTGTTTTAACCTTAACATATAAATCTCCATAATCACCTCTTCGCATAAATGGCATACCTTTGCCTTTTAATCTGAATTGTTTACCCTCTTGGGTTCCATCAGGTATTTTAATTTTAGCTTTTTTTCCATCAATTGTAGGTATTTCAATTGTTGTACCTAGAGCAGCATCAGCTATTGAAATTGGAAATTCAAAAAATAAATTTACATCTGAGCGTTTAAATAGTTCATGTGATTTTACATTTATGAATAAGTATAGATCCCCGGCTGCTCCACCTCTTACTCCAGCCTCGCCTTTTCCAGCTAGCCTTATTCTAGTTCCATCATCTACGCCCTTAGGAATAGTAACAGATATTTTTTTTGAAGTTTGTTTATTTCCTTGTCCATTACAATCTGAGCAAGGATTGGTTATTTCCTCTCCACTTCCCGCACATTGAGGGCATGTTTGTTGAACTGTAAAGAAACCCTGGTTAGATCTTATTTTACCATTTCCACCACAATAGCTACATCGATCTGGACTTGAACCAGCTTTAGACCCATTGCCTTTACAAGTATTGCATTTTTCAGAAGTTGAAAATTGAATATTTTGTTTTTTTCCTGAATATGCTTCTTCTAATGAAATAGATAAATCATATCTTAAATCTGAGCCTCTATTATTTGCATTTCTTCCTCTAGAACTCCTTCTTCCGCCACCACCAAAATCACCAAAAAAATCCTCAAAAATATCTGAGAAATCTGCTCCACTAAATCCTCCGAATCCTCCCTGTCCACCACCTCCATTTTCAAAGGCGGCATGTCCAAAATTATCGTAATTTTCTTTCTTAGATTTATCCGAGAGAACTCCATAAGCTTCACTAGCTTCTTTAAACTTGTCCTCCGCAGCTTTATCGCCTGGATTTTTATCTGGATGATATTTTACAGCTAGTTTTCTATAAGCAGACTTTAGTTCGTCCGAATTTGCATTTTTATTTACGCCCAGGACATCGTAATAATCTCTCTTAGACATGTTTTTAACCTGGACAAATAGATGTCAGTTTAAGCGCTTTTTTCTTTGTTTTCGTCTTTTACTTCTTCAAAATCCGCATCAACAACATTATCGTCTTTTTTTTCCTTTGCATCTTTACCATCATCTTTACCAGATTCTGGTTTACTACTTTGTTGTGCTTTGTATATAGCCTCTCCAAGTTTCATTGAAGCTTGAACTAATGACTCAGTTTTTTTCTTAATATCCTCAATATCTTCACCTTTTAAAGCTTCCTTTAATGCACTAGATCCGTCTTCAATTGCTTTTTTTTCAGCATCTGAAACCTTAGATCCATGTTCTTTAAGATTTTTTTCAGTTGAATGAATCAATGTATCAGCTTGGTTCCTTACATCAACAGATTCTCTTTTTTTCTTATCAGCATCTTTGTTTGCTTCTGCATCCTTAACCATTTTTTCAATTTCTTCATCACTTAAACCACCAGATGCTTGAATTTGTATTTTTTGTTCTTTACCAGTCCCTTTGTCTTTTGCTGAAACATTCACAATTCCATTTGCGTCAATATCAAAAGTTACCTCAACCTGTGGAACACCTCTTGGTGCTGGGGCAATACCTATTAATTCAAAATTTCCAAGTAATTTATTGTCTGACGCCATTTCTCTTTCACCTTGCAGAACTCTTATGGAAACAGCCGGTTGATTATCTTCAGCTGTAGAAAAAACTTGGCTCTTTTTTGTGGGTATTGTTGTATTTTTCTCAATAAGTTTAGTTGACACTCCGCCAAGAGTTTCTATCCCAAGTGACAATGGAGTTACATCTAACAAAAGAACATCTTTTACATCACCTTGTAATACGCCCGCTTGAATAGCAGCACCCATAGCAACAACCTCATCTGGATTTACACTCTTATTAGGTTCTTTTCCAAAAAAGTTTTTAACTTCATTTATAACTTTGGGCATTCTAGTCATACCCCCAACCATAACAATCTCATCTACATCGCTAGCAGAAATACCAGCATCTTTTAAAGCAGTTTTGCATGGAGGAATTGTTCTAGATATTAAATCTTCAACAAGAGCCTCTAACTTAGCTCTAGTCATTTTTAAATTTATATGTTTTGGACCAGTTTTATCTGCAGTTATAAATGGCAAATTAATATCTGTTTGTTCTGCAGCTGATAACTCAATCTTAGCTTTTTCAGCTGCCTCCTTTAGTCTTTGTAAAGCTAGTTTGTCAGATTTTAAATCTATTCCAGAGTCTTTTTTGAATTCAGCAATTAAATATTCAACAACAGCATTATCAAAATCTTCACCACCTAAAAAAGTATCACCATTTGTTGATTTAACTTCAAAAACCCCATCCCCAAGTTCAAGAATAGAAACATCAAAAGTACCGCCTCCTAAATCATAAACAGCAATCTTTTTATTTTGTTTTTTATCTAAACCATAAGCCAATGAAGCTGCAGTTGGCTCATTAATAATTCTCAAGACTTCAAGGCCAGCAATTTTACCAGCATCTTTAGTAGCTTGTCTTTGAGCATCATTAAAATAAGCTGGGACAGTTATTACTGCTTTTGTTACAGCCTGACCTAAATATTTTTCAGCCGTCTCTTTCATTTTTTGAAGGATAAATGCTGAAATTTGTGACGGTGAATATTTTTCACCTTTTGCTTCAATCCAAGCATCACCTTTTTCTGAATTTACGATTTTAAATGGTGCAGCTTCGATATCTTTTTTTACAGTTGGATCATCAAAGTTTCTGCCTATTAGTCTTTTTACTGCAAAGATAGTATTTTCTGGATTAGTAACAGCCTGTCTTTTAGCAGGCTGACCAATTAATTTTTCATTTTCATTTGTAAAAGCCACTACAGATGGTGTAGTTCTAGCTCCTTCTGCGTTTTCCAAAACTTTTGCTTGGCTACCTTCCATTATAGCAACACAAGAGTTTGTTGTTCCTAAATCTATTCCAATAATTTTACTCATATTAAAAAGACATATAAGTGTTAAATTTAATTCTACAAGTTAGATCAATCATTATTTATTTTCATTATTTTCTTTATTTTCCCCGTTTTTATCGCTTTTGTTACTCGATTTTTTTGAAACCCCTACTAAAGAGGGCCGCAATAACCTATCTCCGATTGTGAATCCTTTTTGTATTTCCTGCACTATTGTACCTGGTTCCTTTAAGTCGTCATCTATTTCCATCATTGCTTGGTGAAAATTTGGATCTAACTTTTTATTCAAGCTTTCAATTGGTTTAATCTTGTTTTTTGCAAAAATTGAAATTAAATCTTTATTAATAATAGCCAAGTGTTCTAAAATTTTTTTAAGGCTTTCAGAATTTTTTAAACTTTCGTCATTCTCTAAAATTTGTTTAGATCTTTCAAGATTATCAATCAATTGTAGTGCTTCTTTAGCTAAAATAAATCCTCCATATTCAAAAGCTTCCTCTTTTTCTTTCTCAAATCTTCTTCGTTGATTTTCCATTTCTGCAAATGTTCTAGCCAATTTATCTTCTAATTCTAAAATTTTATCCTCAGGGGTTTCCTTTTTTGATTTATCTGTATTTTCAGTTTTAGCTTCAGAAGTTTCAGACATTGTCTCTAATATTTCTTCATTATCATCTTTTTTATCTTCTGAAACTTTAGCTTCTTTTTTTTGGTTTTGATCTTTTTCCATAACAACTTATATGGTAAGAAAATTAAGAATTTCCAGATGTTAAATAAAAAAATAAAAAAATTACTTATTGGTACAAATAACAAGGGAAAACTTAAAGAAATAAGGAGTTTACTTCCAAAATATATAAAAACATACTCCACATCAGATTTTAAATTAAAGAGTCCGATAGAAAATGGAGAATCTTTTAAGGAAAATTCTTTGATTAAATCAAGATATTTTTCTAAAAAAACAAATTTAACCTGTATTGCTGATGACTCAGGATTGGAAATAGATATTTTAAATAAACGTCCTGGAATATATTCTGCTAGGTGGGCAGGAAGAGAATCTAATTTTAATAAAGCTATTAAAAAAGTTTATAAAGAATTAAAAAAAAAGGATAAAGATTGGAAAAAAAAAAAAATTAAAGCGCGTTTTATTTGTGCATTATCTATAAGTTTTTTAAACAAGAAAATATCTTGTGTAATTGGAAAAGTAGAGGGGTATATCGCTCATGAGCCAAAAGGAAAAAATGGTTTTGGGTATGATCCAATATTTATTCCTTTGAAAGGAAAACAAACTTTTGGTGAAATGAAATCTAATTTAAAATATAAAATCGATCATAGGTCTATGGCTTATAGAAAAATTAGAAGATTTCTTTAAGCTTTCCATTTTCAATTTGATAAAGATTTAATCTATGATTAATTTTATTGTCTTTTATATCGAAAATTCCGATTTTACCTTTAAAAGAATTTTCTTTTTTAAATAATTCATTAATGTTTGTTAAATTACTATTTAAAGACAAATAATATATTAGACCTACCAAGTCGTAACTTAATAATGATAAATAACTTGGATATTCATTAAATTGTTTATAAAATTTATTTTCAAAATTGTTAAGATTCTTTTTATTAACAGAAGGAAAGTAAATTGGTTGCGAAGCTTCTTCTCTCAAAAGACTTTCATCAAACCATTGATTGAAAGTAATAATATATTTATCTTTTGGGGATACATCTGTATATAAAAAAGAAGTTATAACACTTTTTAAACTTTCTTCAAAATCTGAAATTATAATTGAGTCAAAATTTACTTCTCCAATAGTATATTTTTTTTTAAGTTTTTCTAATTGATCTTCTTTATCTATAAGATTCGATTCCTCCACTCTTTTGATTTCATCTAATAAATTTTGTTTTCTAATTTTGTAATTCGTAATTTCCTCTATTTGAGCAGTTAATTTTGTTGGTTCGGTGTCATATATATAATGCTTATAAATATTTATTTTTGATTGTTTAATTGCCTTTTCAATCTCAATTTTATAATCAAGATTAGGTGTTAAAAGAATAGTTTTCTCTAATTTTTTTAGTTCTATAAATTTTTTTATCGTTTTTAATTGAGAGGTTGCATTTACACCTCCACTAATAATATTTTTGGGTAAATTTAAGGTTTTATTTGTAAAAGATACAAAAATCATATCTTGAATTTCATCAAGATAAGTTAAGCTTTTATAAAAGACTGGACCAATAACAATTTTAACTCCCATCTCTTTAAGTTTTAGGGCAGACTCTATAGTTTTATTTGGATCTGAGTTAGTGTCTTTAGGATATATCTCTATTTCTTTTAAGTTGATATCTTTTAATGCAATTTTAGTTGATTTTATTATTTGATGACCAATTTCTTTATCATTCCCAGTTAAAGGAATTAATAAACCAATTTTAATTTTTTCCTCAGAACTCAATCCTAGAGTGTTAAAAGAAATTAAACTTAAAAATATTAAAAAAATAATTTTAAAAAGTTTATACATTTTTCATAATACTATATTATTTTATTATAAATTATGGATAGAAATTTGATCAATCAAAAAAAAGAAATTAAGAACGGACTATACATAGTATCAACACCAATAGGCAATTTAGATGATATTACTCTTAGGGCAATCAAAATATTGAAGAAATCGGACTATGTATTATGTGAAGATACTAGAGTTTCTAAAATTCTGCTAAAAAAACATGAAATAAATACAAAATTAATTTCAAATCATAAGTTTAATGAAAAAAAAAATTTATCTAAAATTATAAATTTACTAAAATCTGGTTTAATCATTTCTCTTATCTCAGATGCTGGAACTCCTAGTATAGCTGATCCAGGAACAATCTTAGTAAAAGAATGTATTAAAAATCATATAAGTATTATTCCTATACCGGGCCCTTCTTCAGTTGTATCAGCAGTTTCAGTAAGTGGTTTTTCTGAAAAATTTTTCTTTTATGGTTTTTTTCCAGAAAAAAAAAGATTATTAGAAAATGATTTAGAAAATTTATCAAAATTGAATTCATCAATTGTTTTTTTTATTTCATCTAAAAAATTTAAAAAGATAATTCCTTTTTTAAAAAAAAATTTTTTAGGAAGAAAAGTTATGATTTGTAGAGAAATGACCAAGTATTTCGAGGAATTTGTAAGAGGTGATGTAGATAAAATAGATTTGTTTAACTTTGCATTAAAAGGAGAATTAACAATAGTAATTTCAGAAATAACAAATTTGAAAAATAGTTCACAAAAATTAGATGAATCTGATAAAAGATTAATTAACGAAATGATAAAAAAATTATCAATAAAAGAAATTATAAATTTTATAAATCAAACAAAAAAAATCAAAAAAAAGGAAATCTATAATTATTGTATTAAGATTAAAAATGAAGCTTAGATTTATATTTGTTTTATCGTTATTTTTACTTTTTACTGCTTGTGTAGGGGTATCATCAAAAGGGATATTCGGAACTGGGGTGAGTGTTGCTCTTGATCCAAGATCAGTTGGTACTCAAATTGATGACTCTATTATGCAAAAAAATTTATCAGCAAGAATTCTTATGTTAGATAAAAAAAATTTATTATCTATTAAATCTAAAGTTTTGGACGGAAGAATATTTTTGACAGGTAAAGTAGATGATCCCGAAGCTAAATTAAAGTTAACAAAATTAGCTTGGGAAACAAAGGGTGTTAGATCTGTTAGAAATGATATTATGATAAAAGAAAAATTTAACTTTAAACAATCAGCTAAAGATATTCTAATTACTTCTCAATTAAGAGCAGCATTAATTTTTAACAAAAAAATTAAAGCTACAAATTATCAAATAGATACTTACAAAAAAAAAATTTATCTATATGGAATATCAATTACCAAAGATGAGAAAGACCAAGTTTTAAAAGAGGCCAATGAAATTTCGGGAGTTGAAGATATAATTGCAAGTATATTACTAGTTGATGATTTGAGAATCCAAAAAAATTAAAATTTTTTGTAATCTATTACGTCTGCAGAATATGCTGCAATTGAAGCTAAATTTATAATATCCGATGTAGATGATCTAAGTGGTGCTATTTCAATAGGTAGTCCCAAACCAATTAAAAGTGGACCAATAACTTTAGCCTTGCTCATGGACTTTATCATTTTGTAAGAAATAGCTGCACTGTGCTGACTAGGCATTATTAAAACATTAGAGCTACCAACTATTTCAGAAAACGGATAAAGCTCTTTATACATTTCTTCCAAAGCAACATCTGGCTGCATTTCTCCATCAAATTTAAAATCAACACTACTTTTTTTTAAAATTTCTACTGCATCACTTATCCTTTTAGTTCTATCCGTAGCTGGTTCACCAAAAGTAGAATGTGATAAAAAAGCAACTTTAGGATCAAAGCCAAAAAGTTTGACAACTCTTGCTGCAGACATAGCCATATCAGCTAATTGTTTTGCATCTGGATATTCAATAACAGAAGTGTCACAAATAAATACTGTCTTACCTCTATTAACGATGAGGTTTAATCCATACATAATCTCACCAGGTCTTGGATCTACTACTTTAACTATTTTTTCAAGTGATGAGGAGTATCTTCTAGTATTCCCTGTTATCATTGCATCAGCATCTCCATTTGCAACCATGCAAGCAGACCAAATCACTCTATCATTTCTTATAAGTCTATCACAATCTCTTTCTAACATTCCTTTTTCTCTTTGAAGTTTTTTAAATAAATATTTCACATATTTATCTCTTTTGGATTTATCTTTTGAATTTATAATTTCGATATCAAAGTTTTCATTGTAACCAATTTTTTTTATTTGCTCTTTGATTAATTCTTCTTTTCCAATTAAGATTGGTAATCCTAATTTTGAATTTTTAAAAGCTATTGCTGCTTTAAGCGTATTTTGGTCTTCACCATCAGCAAAAACAACTTTTTTAGGTTTTTTCCTTATATAACTATTAATACCCTGCATAATAGTTACTGTAGGGTCTAATCTTTGTTTTAATTGATCTTTGTAAGTTTCGAAATTTTCTATATTTATTCTAGCTACACCAGTTTCTATAGCAGCTTTAGCAACCGCTGTTGGAATTACACTTATTAATCTAGGATCAAATGTTGAAGGTATAATATATTCTTTTCCATAATGTGGTCTCTCACCCCCCATTGCAGCTACGACTTCGTCAGGAACATCTTCTTTTGCTAAGTTTGCAATTGCATGTGCTGCTGCAACTTTCATTTCTTCATTAATTGTTTTTGATCTCACATCCAATGCACCACGAAATATATAAGGAAATCCTATTAAGTTATTTACTTGATTAGGATAGTCAGATCTACCAGTTGCTACAATAGCATCATCTCTAACTTCTTCAATTTCTTCTGGAGTAATTTCAGGATCTGGATTGGCGCAAGCAAATATTATTGGATTCTTTGCCATTATTTTTACCATATTTTTTGTCAAAGCTCCTTTTGCAGATAAACCTAAAAAAACATCTGCATCTTTAATTGCATCATTTAAAGATCTATCTTTAGTATTTATTGCATGAGTTAATTTCCATTGATTCAAATTTTCTCTTCCTCGAAAAATTACCCCTTGTCTATCGATCATAGTTATATTTTTTCTTGGAACACCACTTTTGTAAAATAAGTTAGTACAGGCCATTGCTGAGGCTCCTGCACCATTAACAACTATTTTAACTTTATCAATTTTCTTTTTATTTATATCAAGAGCATTAATTAATGCCGCAGTAGTAATTATAGCAGTACCATGTTGATCATCATGGAAAACTGGAATATCTAAAATTTCTTTAAGTTTTTCCTCAATTATAAAACAATCCGGTGCCGCAATATCTTCTAGATTTATACCTCCAAAACTTGGAGCAAAATTTTTTATACTATTAATAATTTCATTTGGATCATTTGAGTCTATTTCAAGATCAATAGAGTCTATGTCAGCAAATCTTTTAAATAAAACTGCTTTCCCTTCCATAACTGGTTTTGAAGCTAAGGCTCCTAAATTACCCATCCCCAAAATAGCTGAACCATTACTAATAACTGCTACTAGATTTCCTTTACTTGTATAATCAAATGCAGCTTCAGGATTTTTACTAATTGCACGAACAGGAGCAGCTACACCAGGAGAATAGGCTAAAGCAAGATCTCGTTTTGTTGTCATATTCTTTGAAGATGAAATTTCAATCTTTCCGGGTTTTTTATGGCTATGAAAATCTAAAGCCTCTTTGTCAGTGTAATGATCAATTTTTGTTTTTTTCATTTATATTAATTAGGTGTACAATTAGGGTAAAATTAAGACTAATATGATTTATGAATTTAGTTAAGTCAACAGGGACTTTTGGATTTTATACTATAATCAGTAGATTGCTTGGTTATTTAAGAGATGTTTTAATTGCTATTTTTCTTGGAACGAGTCTTTTAGCAGATGTATTTTTTGTAGCTTTTAGAATACCAAACACGTTTAGAAGATTATTTGCTGAAGGCACATTCAATGCGGCTTTTGTACCAAGTTACACCTCAGAATTACTTAAAAGTAAATCTAAATCAAAAAAATTTGCTAATGAAATTTTTAATTTACTATTTTTAAGTTTAATTTTTTTGATTTTATTAGCAGAAGTTTTTATGCCAACTTTTGTAGGTCTAATAGCTCCTGGATTTGTTGGGGATAGTGAAAAAATTGAACTTGCTATTAATTTAACTAGAATAACCTTTCCATTTTTAATGTTCGTAAGTTTATCATCATTCTTTGCAGCTATATTAAATTCTCATAACAAATTTGCAGCAGCCTCAGCAGCTCCAATTATTCTAAATTTAATTTTGATTGGAATTTTACTTTTTGCAAGTTATCTTAGCGACAAGCTTGTCTATTTTCTTTCATATGGAGTCTCATTTGCTGGTTTGTTACAATTATTTTTCCTGTACAAATTTGTTCGTAAATTTTATTTAGTTAAATTAAATTTAAAGTTTAAAATTAACAATAAAGTAAAATTTTTTTTTAAAAAACTTTTACCAAGTATTTTTTCTTCGGGTGTTACTCAGATAAATATTTTAGTTGGAACAATTATAGCTTCTTTTCAAGCAAGTGCAGTATCTTATCTTTATTATGCTGATCGAATTTATCAAATAAATTTAGCAATAGCTGGTATTGCAATAGGAGTAGTTATTTTACCACAACTCTCTAAGTATACTCATTTAAAGGAGAAAAATAAGATCCAAAAAATTCAAAACAAAGCATTAGAGTTAGGTATGTTTTTAAGTCTTCCTGCTTCTATCGCGTTAATTTTTGGATCTGAAGAAATTATTTCTGCATTGTTTGGATATGGTTCATTTGGTGAAGAAGCAGTATTAAACACTTCAAAAGCACTCTTTTATTTTGGATTAGGGTTACCAGCTTTTGTTTTAATAAAAATTTTTTCGACTTTTTTTTTTGCAAACAATGATACAAAAACTCCTTTTTATATTTCTTTTGTTTCCGTAATTTTAAATGTAATTATTAGTTTATATTTTTTCAAAAATATTGGTTTTATAATTATTCCAATAGCAACCTCAATCTCATCTTGGTTTAATTCATTAATTTTGTTTTTATGTTTAAAAAGTAGAAATTTGTTCAAATTTAATAAAATATTTTTTAAGAAATTTTTAAAAATTATTTTTGCATCGATTTTAATGGGTTTGTTTTTTGAATATTTATTATCAATGTTTGCAAGTCAATTATCATATAATTATAATTTTAAATCAATATATTTGATATTATCTGTTGTTTTAGGTCTAATTTTTTATTTATTGTTTTCATTATTCATCAAAGCTTTTAAATATGATGATATTAAATTAAGTTATTAAATATGAAAAAAAAAATTTTTTCGGGTGTTCAGCCAACAGGTAATCTTCATTTAGGAAATTATCTAGGTGCAATTAAAAATTTTGTGAAATTAAATGATGATCCTGAAAATCATTGTGTTTTTTGTGTTGTGGATTTGCATGCAATAACTGTAAATCAAGACCCTAAAGAATTAAGAGAAAATATTCGAGAAACAGTAGCAACTTTTGTAGCTAGTGGAATAGATCCAAAAAAAAGTATCATTTTTAATCAATCTAAAGTTAGCGCACATTCAGAGGTCGCATGGATTTTAAGCTGTACTGCAAGAATGGGTTGGCTTAACAGGATGACTCAATTCAAAGAAAAAGCTGGTAAGGACAAAGAGAAGGCTAGCATTGGCCTCTATTCTTACCCCATTTTAATGGCAGCCGATATATTGTTGTATGATACGACTCATGTTCCAGTAGGCGATGATCAAAAACAACATCTTGAACTTTGCCGAGATATTGCTCAAAAATTTAACAATGATTTTAAAGTTGATAATTTTTTTAAATTACCTGAACCTTTAATACAAAAAGAATTTTCAAGAATAATGAGTTTAAAAGACGGCTCAAAAAAAATGAGTAAATCTGAATTATCAAATTTAAGTAGGATAAATTTAACAGATAGTGAAGATCAAATTATAAATAAAATTAAAAAAGCCAAAACAGATACATTGCCTATACCCTCAAATATTGATGAATTAAACGGAAGATTGGAAGCAAAAAATTTATTAATTATTTATTCGAGCTTGTCTGGTCTAACTTTGGAAAAAACTATTAATAAATTTGCTGAGAAAAATTTTTCAGAATTTAAGAAAAATTTATCACAAATTTTAGTTGATAAGATTAATCCAATTTCACAAGAAATTAAAAAGTTGTTAAATGAAAAGAGTTATCTTGATAAAATTCTCTTAGAAGGAAGTAAAAATGCTAACCAAATAGCGTCAAAAAAAATTGAAAAAATTCACGAAATAGTAGGTTTTTGAATAAGTTTATTTAAGAAGTTTAAATTTATAAATTTTTGACTATATATAAAGAATGTTTGTACAAACTGAGACTACACCAAACCCTAATTCATTAAAATTTATACCTGGTAAGACAGTTTCAAATCAAGGCTCTTTTGAAATAAACAACATTGAAGACACTAATAATGAATTAGTTAGAAATTTATTATCTATTGATGGGATAAAAGGTGTATTTTTAGGAAGTAATTTTATTTCAGTTAATAAAGATGATGGAATTTCTTGGGATAATTTAAAACATATTATTATTTCATTAATTAATGATTATTACTCGGGAGGTAAAAATTTAGTTATCAATTCGGATTTAAATGAAGGAGAACACGACTTAAAAGAAATAGAAAAGAAAATTATTAAAATTTTAGATCAAAAGATAAGACCTGCTGTAGCAAAGGATGGTGGAGATATTAAATTTAAAGAATTTAAAAATGGTGTAGTTAAGGTGCAATTACAAGGAAGCTGCTCTGGGTGTCCTAGTTCTACATTAACTCTTAAACAGGGAGTTCAAAACCTCTTATGCCACTATTTACCAGAAGTTAAAAATGTAGAGGCAGTTTAAGAATGAAAAAAAAATTTTTTTTTAGAAAAATAAATATTTTCAATAAAAAGAAGCTAGGATCAGTTTCTAAAATATTAATCAGCTCAATAATTACTGTGATTTTTTTTTATTCAATGCCTATATTTATTAATTTTAATAATGAAAAATCACTAGAACATCAAAATAATTCAAAAGCCATTCTGGCCTATACCTTAAATCAAAAAAAACTTGATGTAACTGGTAACAATCAATCTCTTGATGAAAAAGATTTATTAGTTGATATTTTTAGTCTTAACGATTTAGAGGCTGACACTGTAAGGTTAAATGCCGCAACAATAAAACAATTATTTGAAGATACTAATTATACACTCAAAGAGGTAAGAGAAAAAAAACTTGTAAAACCTGTTGCCCTCACTTTATTACCTAATGAGATTAAGATGATTGAAAATACTAAAAAAAGAAAAGATTTTTTTATACAAATAATTTTACCATTGATTTTAAAAGAAAATAATAACATTAAATTAGATAGGAAAAGACTTTTTAGTATTATTAACAAAAGTAATAATACAAATTTAGAAAAAAAATGGTTAGAAAAAAAATATAAGCAATATGGTATTCCTTCAAAAGATTTATCAGTATTAAAAATAAGAATGGATGAAATACCAGTTTCACTCGCTATAGCCCAAGCAGCTAAAGAAACTGGATGGGGAACATCTAGATTCGCTCAAGAAGGTAATGCACTTTTTGGTCAGTGGACTTGGTCAGGGGAAGGTTTAAAGCCTAAAGACGCCGATAAAAATGAGGGACATAAGGTTATGAAATTTAATGTGCTTCAAGCTTCCGTAAGGGCGTATCAAAGAAATTTAAATACCCACTCGTCGTATAAGGAGTTTAGAAAAGCAAGGGCTAAATTAAGAGATCAAGGAAAATCTTTGGATAGCTTAATTCTCTCAAACTATCTAAATTCATACGCTGAAACAGGCAATCAGTATGTTGAAGTTTTACAAAAAATTATAAAACAAAATAGTCTAAAAGATTTTGATGATGCTAAACTACTTCCTTCTAGTGTAGAATTAGAAAGTTTAATTTAGTTTGATTTAATAATAAATTGAACACCTAACCATCTCCACTTACCATCATCATTCAAAGAGCAGTTTACTCTACCTCGTCTAGGCTTAAATTTATCTCTAAATTTTATCGATAAGATGTTGTCAATAACTTCAATATTAGATTGCTCCCAACTTTCACCCTCATTAGAGTAGCAATTAATTTTATCAATATTTTTTTGATCTGTAAAAAATTCAACATAAAATTTAGGAGGATTACTTTTGTCAGTAAGCTTTTTTTCCTCTGGTCTTAGTTTTTTATATTCTAAAGGAAATGTTTCAATAATTGATTTGAATCTTTTAATTTTACCATAATGTTCATTTATTGGAAATCTTGGTAATTCAAATTTTTCTTTATTAACATCTATAACACCAGAATGCTGTCCAAAAGATAGAACAAAATTATCTGAAATATAATCTTTCATAAATTTTGAATATTCACCAAAAGGATATGAAAAAAAAATTGGTATATATCCAATTTTTTCTAAAAAAATTTTATCTGCTGTCTTAATATCTAATAAAAATTTTTCATTAGTTTGATCAATTAAATAATCATGAGAATGTGAATGATGACCTATCATTGCAAAATCAGTTTTTTCTATTTCTCTAATTTGATCCCAAGTCATGTAGCCATTTCTACCCACGGGTTCGGTCGAGACAAATAATATAAACGGGATTTTATTTTTTTTCAAATAGGGCCATGCTTCTTTATAAAAAGAGGCAAATGCATCATCAATAGTAATCAAAATTTCTTTCTTTTTTCTTGGTTTATCAAAATTGATTTTAAGATCTTTAGGTTTAGAAAAATCAAAATTTGATTCTTTAATCATGTTCATATGTTTTTTAAAAATATTCATTTCGATATTTGTGGATGGATATTTTGACTCATTAAACCTATGATACATAATCGATAAAATACCTTCATCTTTTGAGTAACGTTTGATAACATCATCTTGGGCAAATGAGTTATAAGAAAAGCAAAAAATTAGAATGAATAAATTAATTATTGATGCAGCGAGTGAAAATATTTTTTTAATGATCATAAAACATAAAGATGTTTATAATATCAGTCATAAAAATAGCAAAACTAATTATGAAAGATTAGTAATTTTGATTAATAATTTTTTAAATTCAAAAAAATTAAAGATACACAATATTTCAGCTATATATATAAATAGGGGACCCGGTAGTTATGCGGGAATAAGAAACTCACTTTCTGTAGTAAAAGCAGTACATTTAACAACGAAAATTGATTATTTTTGTTATAGTTTCAGTGATTTTACAAGCGAGAAAAATATTAAACATGAAAATATCCCTAAATTATGTAATAAATTTAGCATAAAAAAAAATTTGATTAATCCTATTTACATGAGTTAAAATTACTGATGTCAGATGTTATTGAACAAAAATGTATTTCTAAAGGTGTTAAGCTTACCGATCAAAGGAAAATAATTGCTAAAGTTATATCAGAGTCGAAAATGGAATACGGCGACTCGGATCATCCTGATGTAGATGAGATATATAACAGGGTTTCAAAAATTGATCCAAAAATAAGCATAGCAACAGTTTATAGAACAGTAAAACTCTTTGAAGAAGTTGGAATATTAACAAAGCACGATTTTAAAGGTGGTAAAGCAAGATATGAACCGATATTTGAAAGTCATCATGATCATTTAATTGATGTCAAAACTGGAGAAATCATCGAATTTGTTGATAATGAAATCGAAACACTACAAAAAAAAGTCGCAGAAAAATATGGCTATGATTTAATAGATCACAAACTAGAGTTGTATGGGGTTAAAAAAAAACCTCAATAAATGAATCAAAAAATTTTTATAAAGACTTTCGGGTGTCAGATGAATGAATACGACTCTAATCGTATTTATGATTCTGTAAAAAGAATTGGATTTGAAAAAACAGATAATTATGAAGATGCAAACTGCTATCTTCTCAACACATGTCATATTAGAGATAAGGCTAAAGAAAAAGTTTATCATGAGATAGGTAGGGTTAAAAAAATTTTTAGAGCCAAAAAAAAACCTTTAGTTATAGTTGCTGGCTGTGTAGCTCAAGCAGAAAACCAGGAAATGTTAAAAAGGGAACCTTATATTGATTTAGTTATAGGACCTCAAGCCTACCACAAAATTAATGATACAATTTTAAATTATACTGAAAAACAAAAAATTGAGGAAACAGACTTTGATGCAGTTAGTAAGTTTGAGTATTTAAGTAGAATAAAAAATCAATCGAGTGAATCTTCTTCTTTTTTAACCATTCAGGAAGGATGTGATAAATTTTGTAATTTTTGCGTTGTTCCTTACACTAGAGGTCCTGAATATTCTCGACCTTTTAAACAAATTATTAATGAGGCAAAAAATTTAGCTGATCAGGGAAGTAAAGAGATTGTTTTACTGGGGCAAAATGTTAATTCTTATAAGTATAACGGATTCAAATTATCAGATTTAATTTTAGAAATTGAAAAATTAAATCAAATTCAAAGAATCAGATATACCACTTCACACCCAAAAGACATGACAGACGATTTAATTGATGTTTACAAATATTCTAAAAAGCTTATGCCCTTAATTCATTTACCAGTTCAAAGTGGATCCGATAAGATTCTAAATTTGATGAATAGAAAACACTCAATTAAAGAATATTTAAATGTCTATGAAAAGTTAAAAAAAATTAATTCATGTATAGAGTTTTCTAGTGATTTTATCATCGGCTATCCTGGAGAAGATGAAAGGGAATTTAATCAAACTTATAATTTGATTAAAGAGTTAAAATTTATAAATTCTTACTCTTTTATTTTCAGTCCAAGACCAGGTACAGTTGCAGATAAATTAAAGTTAATTGATAAAAAAAAATCTTTAAAAAGACTAAAAAAAATACAAAGCTTGTTATTTAAAATTCAAATTAAAAAAAATAAATCTTTAGAAAATAAATTATTAAAAGTTTTGGTTGAAAACAAAACTAAGGACAACAAAAGGTTGTTTGGGAGATCAGAATATATGACTGCGGTTATATTAGAAGGTAAAGAAGATTATGTAGGGCAAACAGTGAATGCAAGAATTATTAGTAGTAATCAAAATAGTTTATTTGGTAAGATTGATCAATCTAATAACAAGAAGGTAGCTTAAAACTGAATAATTTGAAAAAAAAAAATTTAGAACAAAGTTTAAAGTTTGTATATTCAGATAATGACACAATAAGTGTAATATTTCATGATAATAATTTGTTAATGGGTGTGGTCGGTGAGTTTAATAAAAATTTAAAGGAATTGGAAAAAATTACGAATTCAAATTTGTACTCTAGAGGAAATTCTATATTAATTAAATCAAATCCTCAAAAAAATGAAATATTGAAAAATGCAATTCAATTTTTAGCTAGTCAATTTATTAATAATGGCAATATAGAAAATAAAGATATAGTTTCATCATTAGATAAATTTATGATTAATGAAAAAGTTAAAAATGACAATATAACTGATATCATTAAGACTCCTAAAAAATCTATAATTCCCAGATCAAAAAAACAAAAAGGATACGTAAGAGCTTTAAGAAATAGTGATATAATAATTTCAGCAGGACCTGCAGGAACTGGAAAGACTTTTTTAGCAGTAGCAGTAGGCCTAACAATGTTGTTAGAAAAAAAGATTGAAAGAATAATTTTATCTAGGCCTGCTGTCGAAGCTGGTGAACGTCTTGGATTTTTACCAGGTGACATGAAGGAGAAAGTTGACCCTTATCTAAGACCTTTATATGACTCTCTTTATGATCTTTTTGATTTTGAAAAGATACAGCGGATGATTGAAATTGGTGATATAGAAATTGCACCATTAGCTTTTATGAGAGGAAGAACACTTAAAAATTCTTTTGCTATTTTAGATGAAGCTCAAAATGCAACAGATACTCAAATAAAAATGTTTTTAACTCGGATTGGTGAGAATTCAAAAATTGTAGTTAATGGCGATCCATCACAAATAGATCTCCCCAATAAAAATATGTCCGGTTTGACTAGATCTAAAGAGTTATTAGGTCATTTAGATGAAATATCAGTTGTTGATTTTGATCATTCAGATGTTGTAAGACATCCTTTGGTCTCAAAAATTGTAAAAGCCTATTCTAAAAATGATTAATATTAAAGTCTTCTCAGAGGAGAGGGCCTGGTCAAAAAGACTAAAAGATAGAAATTTTTTTTTTAAAAAAATTTGTAAAGCTTTTCCTAAGAAATATAGATTTTTAAATAAAAAAGTAAGCCTTACTTTATTGCTTTCAAATAATAAAAATATAAAAAAATTAAATAAAAATTTTAGAAAAAAAAACAAACCAACTGATATTTTATCATTTCCTTTTGAAAAAAAATTAAAGATAAATAAAGAAACTTATATTGGGGATATTATTATAAGTTATGATTTCATAGATAAGCCTAAATCTCAAAAATCGATTATTTTTAAAAAAAAATTAATTAAGATATTTATCCATGGTTTTCTTCATTTATTAAATTTTGATCATAAAAAATATAATGATTACAAAAAAATGCTAAAAGAAGAAAAACAAATATATCAATCAATAATTCAGAAACTAAATTGAATATTAAAGTATATAAAGATTTTTTATTTTTAATTATTTTAGGTATGCTAACTTCATTGAGTTTACCTCCCTTGAATTATTTTTTTATTAATTTTTTAACATTCTCTCTTTTTTTTTTATTTTTAATCCATAAATCCAATGGAAATTTAAGTGCTAGAATTTTCTTTTTTTATGGGTGGTTATTTGGGTTTGGTTATTTTATTACCAACTTATATTGGATATCTATATCTTTAACCTATGACCCAAACTTTAGGTTTTTAATTCCGTTATCTATAATTCTTATACCGACATTCTTGTCGATATTTTATGGATTTGTCTCACTTTTTTTTATAATTTTAAAACCAAAAAGTATAATAAGTTCGCTTCTAGTTTTTTCTTTAATTTTTGGAATATTAGAATTTATTAGGGGGATAATCTTTTCTGGTTTTCCTTGGAACTTAATCATTTACAGTTTGTCAAATCAGTTAGAGGTTTTAAGTATAACCTCTATAATAGGTACTTATGGATTTAATTTACTTTGCATTTCTTTATTTTCGAGTCCAGCAATTCTAATATTAAAATTTGATAAAAAAAATTTAGGAGTTTTTCTTTTATTTTTAGTTTTAACTATATCTTTTTATATTTATGGACTTTATTACAAGGAAAAATTTAAAGAAATAAACCTAGAGTCTTATGATTATAAGATAAGAGCCATAGGATCAAATATTACCCTTGACAGATTTTATACTAAAGTAGATTCCATCTCAGTTATCGAAGACTTGATTAAGATAAGCGAACCTGAACCGAGTGATAAAACAATTTTTATTTGGCCAGAGGGAATTCTTCCAAATATTTCACAAAAGGATTTAATCAATTATAGTCAGTTATTTGAAGAAAATTTTAATCAAAACCACATATTGATAATGGGAGTTAATAGTCAAGAAGTAAAAGAAAGATCTAAAGATTATTTTAATTCATTTTCCGTATATGATTATAAATTAAATTTACTAAACTCTTATAACAAAATTAATTTAGTTCCCTTTGGTGAATTTTTACCTTTTGAAAATCTTTTATCAAAAATAGGTTTAAGATCTTTAACTAATAACTATCAATCATTTTCAAGAGGTGATCTAAGAAAAACCATAGAAATTGTACAACCAAATTTTTCATTAAAAATTTTACCCCTTATCTGTTATGAAATAATCTATTCAGGTAATTTATTTAATAATCTTGATTTTGATCTTATCATTAATATTTCAGAGGATGGATGGTTTGGTCAATCAATTGGACCAAAACAACATTTTGTACACAGTATAATAAGAGCAATTGAAAGTGGAAAATATATTGTTCGTTCATCAAATAATGGAATTGCAGCAATAATAAATCCATTGGGAAATGTAGAAAAAAGTGTGAACTATAGAAAGACAGGATACATTGATCTTAAAGAAAGGAGGACGATACAACCTACAATATTTTCTATGTATGGAAACAAAATATTCGGATTATTAATTTTATTGTATATTTTTTTAATATTTTCATTTAATAAAATTAGATATGAGTAATCTTAAAAATTATCTTTTTACAAGTGAGTCAGTTTCTGAAGGACATCCAGATAAAGTATGTGATAGAATTTCAGACATGGTTGTCGATACCTACTTAGATATGGAGCCACAAGCTAGAGTGGCCTGCGAAACTTTAACAACTACAAATAAAGTCGTATTGGCTGGAGAAACAAGAGGACCTGATATTAATAAAAACGAATTAATATCTAAAGTTAGAGATTGTATTAAAGATATTGGTTACGATCAAGACGGCTTTACTTGGAAAGAAGCAACAAAGATTGAAAGCCATCTACACTCTCAATCAGCTGATATTGCAATGGGAGTAGATTCATCTGGCAACAAAGACGAGGGTGCTGGTGATCAAGGAATAATGTTTGGATATGCATGCAACGAAACAGAGGCTTTAATGCCTGCTCCAATTCATTATTCTCATAAAATTCTTAGATTGATGGCTCAAGATAGAAAATCAGGAAATCTCAATGGAATAGAACCAGACTCAAAAAGTCAGATTACTATTGAATATAAAGATGGCAAACCATCAGCTGTGAAATCAGTGGTGATCTCTACACAACATTCTAAAGATATCAATCTAACAAAAGTAAAAGAACTTTGTATGCCGTACATTGAAAAATCTATTCCAAAAGATTTATTAGGAAAGTTAGATGCAAATGAAATTTATATAAACCCTACAGGAAATTTTGTAATTGGTGGTCCAGATGGAGATAGTGGTTTGACTGGTAGAAAAATTATTGTTGATACTTATGGAGGTGCAGCACCTCATGGCGGTGGAGCATTCTCAGGAAAAGATCCAACAAAAGTTGATAGATCAGCAGCATATGCTTCAAGATATGTTGCAAAAAATATTGTTGCTTCAGGAATTGCAGATAAGTGTTTAATTCAATTAGCATATGCCATAGGTGTTTCTAAGCCTTTATCCATTTATGTAGATTTATTTGCTAATGATGAGGAAAAAAACAGACATGTTGAAAAATTGATAAATGAAAATTTTGATTTAAGTCCTAGAGGAATTAGAGAAATGTTGGGTTTAAATAAAGCAATATATCAAAAAACAGCTGCATATGGTCATTTTGGAAGAGAACCAGAGTCTGATGGTTCGTTTTCATGGGAAAAAACTGATAAATCTGGAGTTTTCAAATAATCAATAAAAGTTGAAAATACAAAAAAAATAATTATATTCCATCTACACTGTTGAATTAAAAAAATGGGCTTTAGCCCATTTTTTTTTGGAGCTAATTAAAATATGTTAAATAAAAGAGCGGATAAATTAGAATTACTAAGAATTGCTGAAGCAGTAGCATTAGAAAAATCTATAGATAAAGAGTTAATTATAAGTTCTATGGAAACTGGAATTGCTAAAGCTGCAAAATCTAAATTCGGTCAAGACAATGAAATCAAAGTATCTATAAATAGAGATAGTGGAGACATTGAAATCTTTAGAAAATTAATAGTCACTGAAAATCCAGAGAATACGAACACGGAAATTAAATTAGAAGATGCAATTAATTTAAATGAAACCAACAAGGATAAATCTATTGGAGATGAAGTACTCCAGCCATTACCATCCTTTGATTTTGGAAGAATAGCAGCTCAGACAGCAAAACAAGTAATTAGTTTTAATGTGAGAGAGGCTGAAAGAGAAAGGCAATTTAATGATTTTATAGATAAAAAGGATACAATTTTAAGTGGTATTGTAAAACGGTTGGAATTTGGAAATGTAATAGCAGACTTAGGAAAAACTGAAGCAATAATTCAAAAAAATGAGCTGATACCTAGAGAGAATATTAAGGCTGGAGATAGAGTAAAGGCATATTGTTACGATGTTAGAAGAGAACCAAGAGGTCAACAAATATTCTTATCAAGAGCACATCCAAAATTTATGGAAAAACTTTTTGTTCAAGAAGTTCCAGAAATTTATGATGGACTAATCGAAATTAAATCATCATCAAGAGACCCTGGAAGTAGAGCAAAAATTTGTGTTAAAGCGGTAGATACATCTCTTGATCCAGTTGGAGCATGTGTAGGTATGAGGGGATCAAGAGTACAAGCTGTTGTAAATGAATTACAGGGTGAAAAAATTGATATAGTTAATTGGTCTGATGACCCAGCTATTCTAGTATCTAATGCACTATCACCAGCAGAAGTGCAAAGAGTTAACGTAGACTCGGAAAGAAAAAAACTTGACGTTATTCTCACAGAGGAAAATTTAAGTAAAGCTATAGGAAGAAGAGGGCAAAATGTAAGATTAGCAACTAAATTATTGAATTATGAGATCAATATAATGACTGATGCCGAAGACTCCGAGAGAAGACAACAAGAATTTAAAGAGAAAACTGAAAATTTTGTTAAGAATTTAGAATTAGATGAAACCCTTGGTCAATTATTAGTTGCAGAGGGATTTTCTTCGATAGACGATATTAAAGATAGTACAAAAGAAAATTTAGTAAAAATTGAGGGAATAGAGGAAGATACTGCTGAAGCTTTAATTGAAAGAGCTCAAGAATTTTATAAAAAGGATCAAGAAGATATTTCTGAAAGAATTAAAGAATTAGGTTTAGACGACTCATTAATAAACTTAAAAGGACTTACTCCTGGAATGTTAGTAACTCTGGGGGAACAAAAAATTTTGACCTTAGAGGATTTTGCAGATTTAGCCTCAGATGAACTCACAGGAGGATATGATGTTATTAAAGGTGAGAGAGTAAAAATTCAAGGATACCTTGAAGATTTTGCTTTATCTAAAGAAGAAGCGGACGGACTGATTATGAATGCAAGAAAAATTATTTACAAAGATTGAGTGATGAACTATGGAAAAAAAAACAAAATTAACAATATCTGGCTCACCCAAAAGAACTATAAAAAGTATTGAGATAGCAAAAACTCAAGGAAAAAATTCAGTAAAAATTGAAAAAAGACAATTCAAATCTTCAACCAAAGTTGGATTCTCTGGAACTGGGATAAGTAAACAAAAAAATCCCTCTTCGTTCAATAGAGGCGCTTCAGTGAAATCTACTTTTAATCCTAAATTGTCTCGTGTGACAAATGATTTTGAAAGACGTAAATTAGCTGAACAAAGGGCTACAAAAAGACTTAAAGGAGATAACGAAAATAAGGATAAAAAAAATTTAAAAACTGGAACAAAAAAAAGAGAATTAAAATTAACTGTTTCAAGAGCACTGAGTGATGAAATTGAAGCTAGAGAAAGAAGTTTGGCTTCAGTAAAAAGAGCAAGACTTAAAGAAAATAAAAATCTAAGTAAACAAGAGATACAAGAAAATCTAAAACCCGTTAAGAGAGATATTAATATTCCAGAAGCTATTACAGTTAGAGAGTTGGCTAATAGAATGGCAGAACAATCAAGTAATGTAATCAAATATCTATTTGGGATGGGTGTATCGGTAACTATAAATCAAACCTTGGCAGCAGACACAGCAGAATTTTTAGTTAAAGAATTTGGGCATAACCCAATTAGAGAGGCTAAAGCAGAAGAAATAATTCAAAAAATAAAAGCTTCAAGAGCAGAAAACTTAAAGAATAGACCTCCTATCGTGACTGTAATGGGACATGTAGATCATGGAAAAACATCAGTTCTTGATGTTTTACGAAGCACAAATGTTGTTTCCGGAGAATTTGGGGGAATTACTCAACATATAGGAGCATATCAAATAATAAATAAGTCAAATAAATTAACTTTTATTGATACTCCAGGACATGCAGCATTTACAGAGATGAGAGCAAGAGGATCAAAACTAACAGATATTGTAGTTTTGGTTGTAGCAGCAGATGATGGAGTTAAACCTCAAACAGTTGAGTCTATTAAACATGCTAAAGCAGCAAATGTTCCAATAGTTGTTGCTATTAATAAATGCGATTTACCAGATGCTGATCCTCAAAAGATAAAGAATCAGTTATTAGAACATGAACTAATAGCTGAAGATTTGTCAGGAGATACTTTAATGGTTGAAATATCAGCTAAAACAAAATTAAACCTAGAAAAATTAGTAGAAGCCATAATTCTGCAAGCCGAAATTTTAGACCTTAAAACTGATTTTGAGTCTAAAGCCACAGGTGTAGTATTAGAGTCAAAGATTGATGTTGGAAGAGGTCCAGTTGCAACGGTAATTGTAACTTCTGGGACTCTTAAAAAAGGAGAGTTTTTTGTGAGTGGATTAAAATGGGGAAAAGTTAGAGCAATAATTAATGATGTAGGAAAAAATATTAATGAAGCATCTCCTTCAACTCCCGTTGAAATTTTAGGTATCAATGGAGCAGCAAAAGCTGGGGATGACTTTATAGTTTTGGATAGTGAAAAAGAGGCTAAATTATTAAGTGAAAACAGAGCTCAAGAGAGTAAAGATGGAAAACATTCAATAACATTTGCAACTCAAGATTCTGCTTTCACGGATAAATCTGCTGAGGAATTAAATTTAATTATTAAGTCTGATGTTCATGGATCCTCTGAGGCAATAAAAAATGCTATAAGTAAAATTAATCATGATGAAGTAAAACCTAAAATAATCTTGGCTGATATAGGAATGGTCACTGAAACAGATGTTACTTTAGCCAAGGCTTCAAATGCAGTTTTAATTGCTTTTAACGTTAAGCCAAGTAAAGAGGCAAAAAAATTAGCTGAGAATGAAAAAATAAAAATTTCATCTTATAATATTATTTATGAAGTTTTAGATTTTATAAAACAAAGAATGTCAGGACTTTTAACTCCCGATGTTCAGGAAACCATTACTGGAACTGCAAAAATTTTAGAAATATTCAAAGTATCTGGAGCTGGAAAGGTTGCTGGCTCAAAAGTTTTAGAGGGGGAAATAAATACCAACTCTAGTTTACGAGTTATAAGAGATGGAGTTATAGTTTTTACTGGAAAGGTTGGAACTTTATTTAGGGAAAAAAACCAAGTAAAAAATGTTAATAATGGACAAGAATGTGGAATTACAATTAAAGATTATATTGATTTTCAAAAAAATGATACTATTGAGGCTTTTACCACCACTTCTACAGAAAGGTCAATTTAATGGCTGATAGAATAGGGAAACAAATTACCCAAAGACAACTTAGAGTTGGAGAAATGATAAAGCAGTCTTTGAGCATGATTTTTATCAGAAATGAGGCTAAAGTTCCTAATTTAGAAACAAATACTATAACAGTTACTGAAGTAAGAATGAGCCAAGACTTAAAAATCGCTAAAGCGTATGTTTTACCATTAGGAGGAAAACATGCGGAAGAAAAAATCGACATTTTAAAAAAAAACTCTTTTATAATAAGAAAAATTTTATCACAGAAAGTAGTTATGAAATTTTTGCCTAAATTACTTTTTAGAAAAGACGAGTCTTTTGAATATGCAGAAAAAATAGAAAGATTAATAAAACAAACAAACAAATAGGAAAATCAGACAATGAACAAGAAAACACAAGAATTAGCAATTCATGAAAAAGATACTGGATCTTCAGAAATTCAAATTGCTTTACTAACTGATAAAATTGAAACTCTGTCAAAACATATAAAACAATTCAAAAAGGATAAACATTCATCTGTAGGGTTGTTAAAAGCGGTAAATAGGAGAAAAAAATTGTTAGAGTACCTTAAAAAAAACAAAATAGACTCTTACAAAAATGTACTATCGAAATTAAATTTAAGAAAATAGATAATAATTTAGATAGAAAGTAAAGAATCGAATGAAATGAACGAAATGGAAATGAAATGTTTAAAGTATATAAGAAAGAAATTGAAGTAGCGGGAAAAAAAATAAGTTTAGAAACAGGTAAAGTAGCAAGACAAGCGGATGGAGCAATTATAGCATCATCAGGTGAAACAGTTATTTTAGCGACAGTAGTAGGAGCAAAAAAGGTAAATCCAGACATGGATTATTTTCCTTTATCAGTAAACTATCAAGAGAAATATTATGCTGGTGGAAAAATTCCAGGTGGGTATTTTAAAAGAGAGGCAAGACCAACGGAAAGTGAGACTTTAATCTCAAGATTAATTGATCGACCAATAAGACCTTTATTTCCTGATGAATTTAAAAATGAGGTACAGTTATTACCAACTGTAATCTCTTATGACAAAGAAAACCAACCAGACATTCTAGCCATTACAGCTTCATCTGCAGCGCTTGCTATTTCGGGAATGCCATTTAAGGGTCCTATAGGTGCATCTAGAGTAGGTTTTGTCAATGGGAAATATATTCTTAACCCATCGAAAGAAGAATTAGAAAATTCTAGTTTGGATTTGGTTGTAGCAGGTACCAAAGATGCTGTGCTTATGGTGGAATCAGAAGCTAACGGTTTAACAGAGGAAGAAATGTTAAATGCAGTTAAGTTCGGTCATAAAGGATTTGTTCCTGTTATCAAGATGATAGAGGAACTTGCTAAAGAATGTAGAAAACCAGAGTGGTCTGTAGAGAAAAAAGATTTATCCGAAATTAAGAAAAAATTACAAGAAACATTTACAGATGATCTTAAAAAAGCTTTTGCAACAAAAGACAAACAGGATAGATCAAATCAAATTTCTGAGATTACCGATAAAGCTAAAAAACTTTATGAGGAAGATGATAATTACACTGATCTTGATGTAAATAGTCAATTAAAAAGTCTGGAAAAATCCATTGTAAGGAATGATATACTTAAAAATAAAAATAGAATTGATGGCAGAGGTTTATCTGACGTAAGAGCTATTTCATGCGAGGTTGGGGTTTTACCGAGGACTCATGGTTCTGCATTGTTTACTAGAGGCGAGACTCAAGCAATTGTAGTTGCTACTTTAGGAACCTCAGATGATGAACAACGATTAGAAAGTTTAGATGGGCAACATAGGGAGAGATTCATGTTACACTATAATTTCCCTCCTTTTTCAGTTGGGGAAACCGGGAGAATTGGAACTGGAAGACGTGAAATTGGTCATGGTAAATTAGCATGGAGAGCAATAAACTCGTCACTTCCTTCAAAAGAAACTTTTCCATACACTTTTAGAATAGTTTCAGAAATTACAGAATCTAATGGTTCTTCTTCTATGGCTACTGTTTGTGGAACCTCTCTTGCACTAATGGATGCAGGTGTTCCAATTAAAGAACCTGTTGCAGGGATTGCAATGGGTTTAATTAAAGAGGGTGATGATTTTAGTGTCCTATCAGACATTTTAGGTGATGAAGATCATTTAGGGGATATGGACTTTAAGGTTGCTGGAACTAAAGATGGAATCACTTCACTTCAAATGGATATCAAAATTACTGGTATTACATTTGAAATCATGGAGCAGGCATTAAGCCAAGCAAAAGATGGAAGAATTCATATCTTAGGTGAAATGAATAAAGCTTTATCAGCTTCAAGAGAAGAGGTTGGAAAACACACTCCAAAAATGGAACAGATTACAGTTGATAAAAAAGATATTGCTGCTGTGATTGGAAAAGGTGGTGCAACTATCAGAGAGATTGTTGAAAAATCAGGTGCAAAAGTTGATGTGAATGATGAAGGAGTAGTCACAGTTGCTGCTCCAGATGAAGAGTCAAGAAACATTGCTATGCAATTTATTAAAGACATTACTGCAAAAGCCGAACTGAATAAAATTTATTCAGGCAAAGTTATGAAGATTATGGAGTTTGGTGCATTTGTTAATTTCTTAGGAAAACAAGATGGACTTGTTCATATTTCAGAACTAGCAGATCAAAGAGTTGCAAAAGTCACTGATGTTGTCAAAGAAGGTGATGAGGTAAAAGTTAAAGTAATTGGTTTTGATAGAGGTAAAGTTAAACTTTCAATTAAACAAGCAAGTAAATAAATTTTAATAAATCTCTATGGGTAAAATTAAAGCATATTATAATTATTTTACCTTTGAAAATCATGATGGAATTTTTTATAAAATAAAAAAAAATTAAAATCCACCTCTCCAATTGTTTTTATCGTCAAATTGGTCTTTTTCTTTTTTAGAGGTGGGTCTAAACAAATAGAAAATTACAAATATTATACAAACTAATGTTATAATTATTTCCATAACTCTTTTTACGCTAAGTAATGTTTTTCGGGTCAGGCATTCCTACCTTGTTATACCCTGCATCTACATAGTGGATTTCACCTGTAACACCATTTGCTAGGTCACTTAATAGATATAATGCTGAATTCCCAACATCATGAATATCTACATTTCTCTTTAGTAAAGAATGGTCTTCATTCCATTTATACAAGAATTTTGCATCTCCAATAGCAGAGGCTGCTAAAGTCTTAATTGGTCCAGCACTTATAGCATTAACTCTAATATTCTTAGCCCCCAAATCTCTTGCTAGATACTTTACACTAGACTCTAAAGCTGCTTTGCAAACACCCATCACATTATAGTTAGGAATAGCTTTGTTCGCTTCATAACTTAAAGTAATTAAGCTTCCACCTTTTTTCATTATTTTTGAGGCCTCCTTTGCAACTTCAGTAAATGAAAAGCATGAAATTAACATACTTCTTAAAAAATTTTCTCTAGTAGTATCTAAATATTCTCCAGATAACTCTGATTTATCTGAAAATGCAATTGCGTGGACTATGAAATCAATTTCACCCCATTGTGATTTAATGTCCTCAAATAGTTTAGTTATATCTTCTTTTTTTTCAACATCGCAACTGAAAGTAACTTTTGAATTAAGTTTTTCTGCTAAAGGAAGAACTCTTTTTTTTAAAGCATCACCAAGATAAGTAAATGCTAGCTCAGCTCCAGCCTCAGCAAGCTTTTGTGAAATACCCCAAGCAATAGATCTTTCATTGGCAACGCCCATGATTAATCCTTTTTTACCTTTCATTAAACTCATTATTACACTTTCTCAAAAATTAAAGCTGCATTGGTTCCACCAAAACCAAAGCTATTTGACATAACAGTGTTTAAAGTTACTCCAGTTTCTGTTTTTGCAACTATTGGAAACTTTTTAGCTTCAGAGTCCATTTCACCAATGTTTGCAGAGCCTGCTATAAAATTATTTTTCATCATAATCAAACAATAGATCGCTTCATGCACTGATGCTGCCCCTAAAGGATGACCCGATAGAGATTTTGTTGAACTTATTTTTGGAATATTGTTACCAAAAGTTTCTTTAACTGCATTTAGTTCAGTAATATCTCCCACAGGTGTAGATGTTCCATGAGTATTAATATAATCAATTTTATTTTTAGTTGTAGCCATTGCTATTTTCATACATCTAACCGCTCCTTCTCCTGATGGTGCTACCATGTCGTATCCATCTGAGGTTGCTCCATAACCTGTTAATTCTGCATATATTTTAGCCCCTCTAGCTTTTGCATGTTCATATTCCTCAAGCACCAACACACCGCCACCACCAGCTATTACAAAACCGTCTCTAGTTTTATCGTAAGCTCTTGATGCTGTCTCTGGTGTATCGTTATATTTAGAGGACAATGCAGTCATAGCATCGAACATTGCAGTCATTGCCCAGTGGATCTCTTCACTACCACCAGCAAAAACAATATTTTGTTTACCCATTTGAATTAGTTCCATAGAATTTCCTATACAATGGCCACTAGTTGCACAGGCAGAGCTCATTGTATAGTTAGTCCCCTTTATTTTAAATGGAACAGCAAGTGTAGCTGAGGCAGTACTTGCCATTGTTCTTGGGACTATGAATGGTCCCATTAATTTTGGAGTTTTGGCTCTAGTTTTATCAGCTGCTAAAATTACATTTTCAATCGAAGGTCCTCCTGATCCCATAACAATTCCAGTTTTAAAATTACTCACTTCACTTTCTTCTAGGCCTGAATCTTCGATAGCTTCTTTCATTGCAATATAATTATAAGCTGAACCAGATCCCATAAATCTAATAGTTTTTCTATCTATATGGTCTTCAAGTTTTATTTTTGGTTTCCCATGGACATGGCTTTTTAGATTGTGTTCTTTATACTCCTCACTAAATGATATCCCAGATTTAGAATTTAATAGAGATTGATGAACTTCTTCTTGATTATTACCTAAACAAGATACAACCCCCAAACCTGTAATTACAACTCTTCTCATTATTTGAACAAACCTACCTTTAAACTGTCTGCTGAATAAATCTTTTTATCGTCTGCTAATACCACTCCATTAGCGAGACCTACTGTTGTACCTCCTGGAGACATAATTTTTTTCATATCTATCTCATATCTGACGTTTTTTACGCTTTGTAAAACTTCACCAGTAAATTTTACAGTCCCCACTCCTAAAGCTCTTCCTTTTCCTGGATTTCCAATCCAGCCTAAATAAAATCCTACTAATTGCCACATAGCATCAAGACCAAGGCAGCCAGGCATGACAGGGTCTTCTTTAAAGTGACAATTAAAAAACCAAAAGTTTTTTTTTATATCTAGTTCAGCTTTCAATGAACCTTTGTTAAAAGCACCCTTATCATCAGTAATTTCTGTAATTCTATCAAACATAAGCATAGGTGGAAGAGGTAATTTAGCATTTCCTGGACCAAATAGTTTACCTTCTCCGCAATCAATTAGCTCATCATACGAGTAAGAGTTTTTTTTCATAAGAGTACTCTTATTTACTTGATTTTGTAATTATATAATATAATTATAATACTAGTTTAGAATAATTATAACTAACAATATGGTTAAATAGTGAAATATATTGAAAAACTTAGAAATTCTGGATTAAGACCAACTAAGCAGAGACTTCAAATTTGTGATGTTTTATTTAATACCGATAAAACATTTCATTTCACGATAAATGAATTAGAACAAAAAATTAAGAAACAAACAAACAGCAAAATATCACTAGCTACAGTTTATAATACTGTTCACGCATTTGAGAAAAAAGGATATCTGAAACAAATTCCCATCAATTCTAGTGAGACCTATTTTGATACAAATGTTACTGATCATCACCATTTTTATGATTTGAAAGAGGAAAAATTGATTGATTTAGAGAATTCAGATGTAGGACCAATTAATATTTTAAAAAAAATTAATGGAAAAAAGATTAAGTCAGTTGAAGTTTTAGTAAAACTAGAGGAATAATCTAACGATTAATTTAGCGTCATTTTTAACCAATTGACACTTTTTTAGAATCATTATAAACTAGTTAAATCATAAAAATTTACATATAGGTAACTAAATGAGCACTGAGAACTATAAAAATAAATCTTTTAAAGCTGATCAATTAAGCAAATGTCCTTTTACTGGAGCAGGAACGCCTGCAAAATTTTCTGCTGGAAGAGGTCAATCAGTAAGAGATTTTTGGCCAAATAGTTTAAATCTCAAAATACTTAGTCAACATTCTAATCTATCAAATCCGATGGATAAAAAATTTAACTACGCTAAAGAATTTAAAAAACTTAATTATAAGGCTCTCAAGAGAGATTTAAAAAAACTAATGACTGATTCACAAGAGTGGTGGCCAGCCGATTATGGCCATTATGGACCTCTATTCATAAGGTTAGCTTGGCACGCAGCGGGTACATACAGAACCGGCGATGGAAGAGGTGGAGCTGGAACTGGAAATCAAAGATTTGCACCACTTAATTCTTGGCCAGATAATGTCAATTTAGACAAAGCAAGATTGCTTCTTTGGCCAATTAAAAAAAAGTATGGAAATAAAATCTCTTGGGCAGATTTATTTATTCTAGTTGGAAATGTTGCTTTAGATTCTATGGGATTTAAAACATTTGGATTTGGTGCAGGAAGAACAGATATTTGGGAACCAGAAGATGATATTTACTGGGGATCAGAAAAAGAGATGTTAGGTGTGGAAAGATATACCCCAAAAAGAGATTTAGAACAACCACTGGGTGCTTCACATATGGGTTTGATATATGTCAACCCACAAGGTCCTGATGCTAATCCAGATCCAAAACTTGCAGCGCATGATATTAGGGAAACATTCGGTAGAATGGCAATGAATGATTATGAAACAGCAGCATTAGTAGCTGGTGGACACACATTTGGAAAATCACATGGAGCAGCGCCTGAGTCACACAAAGGCCCTGACCCTGAAGCTTCAAGAATTCAAGATCAGTCAACTGGATGGAATAGTGGATATAAATCTGGAAAAGGTGTTGATACAATCAGTAGCGGTATCGAAGGTGCTTGGACACAAAATCCAATTCAATGGGATATGGGTTATTTAGACTGCCTTTATGATCACGAATGGGAGCTTACAAAAAGTCCTGCTGGTGCTCATCAATGGACACCAAAGAAAAATGGGCAAAAGATAAAAATGGTTCCTGATGCACACGATAAAAATGTTCTTCACCCTCCTATGATGCAAACAACAGATATTTCTATGAAAGTTGATCCAAGTTATGGGCCTATTACAAAACATTTTCATAAAAATCCAAAAGAATTTCACGATGCATTTGCTAGAGCATGGTTTAAACTAACCCACAGGGATATGGGGCCAAGAGTTTGTTATCTTGGTAGTGATGTTCCAAAAGAACAACTAATTTGGCAAGATCCAATTGATAAACCAAAATATAAATTGATATCAAAAGATATAAATGATTTAAAATTAAAAATATCAAAGTCCAAACTATCAGTTTCTGATTTAGTTTCTACTGCTTGGGCTTCAGCTTCAACTTTTAGAGGCTCTGATAAAAGAGGCGGTGCTAATGGAGCAAGAATAATGTTAGAGCCACAAAAAAATTGGAAAGTTAATAATCCTTCTAATCTCTCAAAAGTTATCTCAGCGTTAAAGAAAATTAAGAAACAATTTGATAATAAAAAGAAAACAGTTTCAATGGCTGATTTAATTGTTTTAGCTGGAGGAGTGGGAGTTGAAATGGCTGCTAAAAAAGCTGGATATAAAGTAAAAGTTCCATTTTCTCCTGGTAGAGGAGATGCAAGACAAGATCAAACAGATGTGAATTCATTTGGATTATTAGAACCTCAAGCAGATGGTTTTAGAAATTATCTAAATGGTGGTAAATCAATTGTATCAGCTGAAGAAAAGCTAATTGATAAAGCACAATTAATGGGATTAACAGCTCCTGAAATGACAGTGCTTTTAGGTGGAATGCGAGTCTTAGATACAAACTACGATAATTCTAAAGATGGTGTATTTACAAAAAAACCTGGTGTGCTAACTAACGATTATTTTTTAAATCTATTAGATATGAATATAACATGGAAAGAAACAGATAAATCTGAACAAACATTTGCTGGAATAGATAGAAAGACGAAAAAAACAAAATGGAAAGGTACAAGAGTTGATCTTATTTTTGGGTCAAATTCACAATTAAGAGCTTTAGCTGAAGTCTATGCGTGCGATGAATCTCAAGACAAATTTATCAAAGACTTTACTGCAGCATGGGCTAAAGTGATGAATGCAGACAGATTTGATTTAAAATTTAACTGAGATTAAAAATAGAAAATATTTATGGAAAAAAATAATTTTAAAGATTTTTATGAAGTACCCAATCTAAATTTTGATATTTCAAAACTACAATCTGATTTAAACAAGATACTAGAAAATAAAAAATTTAATTCTCCTGGGGTTACTCATTTTGGAGCAATTCCGTTAAACCAAATTCCAAATGATGAGAACTCTATTAAAGGGAATAATATAAGAGGAAAATATTGGACGATAGCTGATGATACAGGCAAGGAAGTTTCAAGAGATGTAGATATAGATGAGTCTAAATACACACAATTAGTTCCAGAATTTGAAAAAACTTATTTTGAAGAAGTATTCGAAACATTGAGCAAAAGATTTAAACTAGGAAGAGTAAGACTCTTATTAAAAGAGCCAAGATCGACTTTAAGTTGGCATAAAGATCCAGAATGTAGACTTCATGTTCCAATTATAACTAACAAAGGCTGCTCTATGGTTATAGAAAATGTTGCTAAGCATCTTCCTGCTGATGGAAAAGTATGGATAACAAACAACACTAAGTTTCACAATTTTTTTAACGGGGGTGAACAAGCTCGTATACATTTAGTTGCGTGTGTTCTTGAGAGCCCTTTTAAAAATGATGATTAGTAGAGAAATCCAAATTTACTAGATAATGAATGCTTTTATTGCAGCTGTTCTAGAAAAAAAAACCATCTTAGTCGCAAATGAAGGAAGACTTCTAAAAAAAAGTTTTTTAGGTATTGCTATTTTAGCAATGGCATTTCAAACCAATAATTTTGGAGAAATGGTAAGAAACACATTGGTGGATGCATATTTACAAGTTTCAGTATTTGTTGGTTTTACTCTTTTTATTTTTATTGGAATGGATGCTCTTACACGATTTAATATTTCCAATATTTTAGAAAAAACTAAAAAATTTCATGTTGTTATGGCTTCTTTATTGGGAGCATTACCAGGTTGTGGTGGGGCAATTGTAGTTGTTACTCAGTATATTCAAGGAAGAATAAGTTTTGGATCATTTGTTGCAGTTTTAACTGCTACTATGGGTGATGCTGCTTTTTTACTTCTTGCCGCAGAACCTTTGACTGGCTTATTTATATTTATTTTAGGGGCTTTTGTAGGAACAATTTCTGGATTCATTGTCGACAAAATTCATGGAGAAAATTATCTTCAAAGTAATTCAAAATTAAAGGTTGAATTTGAAAAAATTGAAAAAACTTTTGTTTCTAAATTCAATATATTTTGGATTTTAATATTTCTGCCTGGTTTTTTAATAGGTTTATTTTTAGCTTTTCAACAAGATATAGATCAAATACTAGGAACTCCTGATGGCTTAAGTATAACACATATAATAGGAGCTGCTGGTGCTATTTTGAGTATATTTATGTGGTCGCTCAATCCACTAAGTGACTTTCAATGCTCTACTGATAGAAGTAGAAATCTTTCATCAAGAGTTGTTGATACAACAAATTTTGTAACAACTTGGGTAATATGTGGATTTCTAACTTTTGAAATATTCATGTATTTTACAGAATATGATTTAAAAACATTTTTTGATATCTGGTTGCCATTTGTGCCACTAATAGCAATTTTTTTTGGTTTTTTACCAGGTTGTGGACCACAAATTGTTATTACCACATTTTACCTTAATGGTTTTATTCCACTATCTGCAGAAATAGGTAATGCTATTTCCAATGATGGTGATGCGTTATTTCCTGCTATAGCTTTAGCCCCTAAAGCCGCAATCATTGCAACCCTGTATAGTGCTGTTCCGGCAATTATTATTGCTTATGGTTATATGTTTTTTTTTGAATAAAAAAGTTTTTAAGTTTTTTAATTTTAGTAAGCTTATAAATATTTTTTCTAATAAAGAGTGATAATAATTCTTATTCTCAAAAAAAATATGCTAATGATAATTGTTCTCACTCATTTTTCTTGAATGTTTTTATTTCATGTTTAATTTATTGGAATGCA
Organism: uncultured Pelagibacteraceae bacterium; assembly: GCA_902515205.1. Classification (GTDB taxonomy): domain Bacteria; phylum Pseudomonadota; class Alphaproteobacteria; order Pelagibacterales; family Pelagibacteraceae; genus Pelagibacter. Next base: position 58,041 of record CABXTU010000004.1, read on the forward strand.
AATAGAAAACTATAATTGTAAAAAATGTGGACTTACAATTTCATCCACGTGCTCAAAGTGTGAAAAAGTTGTGGATATAGAAATACTTGATGATGGTTGTATTGTACAAAAAACAAAGTGCGGAGATTGTGCAAATGCTCCAGTAGTAAAAGACATCTGCGCTCAACAAAAATAGTTGAGATAATTAATTTTTTTTTTACATTAATAAATCTCTCCCCAATTATTTTTGTTTTTAATCCATCCTGAAAATTTTTCAGTTTTTACTTTACACCAATTATCTTCACATCTCTGGACCACTAAAAGTCTTCCTTTTTTGATTCTTGCAACAGGTTTAGAGAAGTTTGAAGGTTTATGGAAAAGAATCTTGTCTTTTAAGGAAATTATAGAATTTATCTTTTTCAATTGAGAAACATGTATCCACCCACTATTATTTTTAAGATCAATTATTCTTCTAAAATTTTCTTTTTTGTCTATTTGTTTAATTGGTAAATTTTTTTTCTTATAAATATATTTTATAGGTGACTCAAAACTTGGACCGTATCTAACATTGACTTTATTTTTTTTTAAAGATAAAAAAATCTCTTCAGAATTACAAATTGAAAAAAAAAATAGAGTAAAAATAATTATTAAATTTTTTTTTAAATAAATCATTTTAGACATTTTTAAGTTTTTTAAGTTTCACTTTTCGAAAGTTTAGATTTAGTAAATCTAAAATTAATATTTGACCATTTAAACTTTTACCAATTTTTAAGATCTTTTTTAAAATTTCATTAGCCTGAATAGTACCAATAATACCTGCCACAGTTCCTATGACTCCCTCATATTCACAATTCATAACATCATCAACAACCTCTTTTTCTTGGAAAAAACTTTTTATACATGGTGTCCTTTTTTTCTTAAAATCAAAAGTAAAAATATGCCCCTCAAATTTACTAATAGCTCCAGTTACTAAAATCTTTTTTGACTCCTTGCAAAAATCATTAATCAAAAATTTTGTTTTAAAATTATCTGAACCATCTACGATATAATTATAATTTTTTATTATTTTAGCGCAATTATCTTTGTTCAATCTTATTTTGTAACAAAAAACTTTTGTTTTAGAATTAATATTTTTTAATTTTTTTTGAGCAGCTATAACTTTAAATTTTTTTAAATCATTAACATCATAAAGACTCTGACGATGTATATTAGATAATTCGACATAGTCAGAGTCTATAATTCCTAGAGTACCTACACCTGCCCTTGTTAAAAATTCTGCAACAGGGCAGCCTAAGCCTCCCATGCCAATAATTAATACTTTAGAATTTATAATTTTTTTTTGGCCTATGGCACCAATGTTTTTTAGTATAATTTGTCTTGAAAATCTTTCAATTTCATATTTATTTAATTTTAAATTCATTTACCAGTTGAGCCAAATCCGCCCTCTCCTCTTATTGTTTCTGGTAAATCATCAACTTCCTCTAAATCCATTTTGATGACAGGAGATAATATCATCTGTGCTATACGATCTCCATTATTTATAATAAAGTCTGAATCTCCGTGATTGAAAATTACAACTTTAATTTCTCCTCGATAGTCACTATCTATGGTTCCAGGTGTATTTAAAACAGTAATGTTATTCTTCACAGCTAAACCAGATCTTGGTCGAATTTGGATTTCATAATTTTCTGAAAAGGCAACAGATAAACCTGTAGGAATTAAGAAAGAAGTTTTTGATTTTACGCAGATAGGCTTTTCAATAAATGCAGTTAGATCCATTCCGGAGGCTCCATTGGTTTTATATTCTGGTAACCTAACTGCAGGATTTAACTTTTTTATTAGTACTTTGACCATTAATTAATCTGTGCAACAATTCTATCTACAATTTCCTCTGATATTTCAGATTTTTTCTTTAATGAAAGTTTGTCTTTTTTATTTAAAGGATACTTATAATGAATAGTAACTTCATTCTTATCAGACTCAAAGCCAATACCTTTTTTAGATATATCATTTGCTACAATCCAATCACAGTTTTTATTCTTCAACTTAGAAATTGCATTCTTTTCTAAATTATCAGTTTCTGCAGCAAAACCTATAACCAACTTTGGTCTCATGGAATTATGGTTTGAAACATAGTTCAGTATATCAACATTCTTTTCTAAATTTATAGTAAGATTATCTTTTTTTTTTAACTTACTATTACTTTTTTTAATTACTTTATAATCAGATACAGCTGCGGAAAATATTGCTATGTCCGTAGGAAGGCTCAGTTGAGTTGCTTTAAACATTTCTTCTGCAGTTTCTACCTTTATCAAATTTATATTTTCCTCAATCCTCAAGTTAGTAGGTCCTGATATCAATGTAGTATCAAAACCTCTTTTAGATAAAGATTTTGCTATTTCATATCCTTGCTTTCCGCTAGATTTATTTGTTATAAATCTTACAGGGTCAATATATTCATTCGTTGGACCTGCTGTAACTAGGGCTTTAATCTTTTTATTCTTTGATTGAGAGAATAAAAAGTTTTTTATTTCATAGTAAATTTCTTTTGGATCTGTCATCTTACCTTCTCCATATTCCCCACATGCCATATCACCAATAATTGGACCTATAAATCTATATCCATAACTTTTTAAAATTTTTATATTATCCTTAGTTGATTGATGTTCCCACATTCTTACATTCATAGCTGGGGCTAAAAAGACCTGCTTGTTTGAAGCAAGAATTACAGTTGAAGCCAAGTCTTCTGAAGAACCTTGACAAAATTTAGATATAGTGTTTGCAGTTGCAGGTGCAACAACTATTACGTCAGCCCATCTAGATAAAGCTATATGATCCATTTCTGTTTCATTTTCCACACTAAAAAGTTCATCGTAAACTTTACCTTGCGATAAAGATGCAACAGACAGTGGTGTAACAAATTCTTTTGCACTTTTAGTTAAAATTGTTTTAATTTCAGCATTGTTTTTTTTTAGTATTCTAATAGTTTCAAGACTTTTATAGGCTGAAATCCCACCACAAATTATAAATAAAATTTTTTTGTTTAATAAATCTTTCATTGGTTGAATTAAAATACTAATAGACCAAAAATTACAAGGATTAATAAACCAATAATTGATTGATTTCTAAAAGCTGACATTTCTAGTTTTTTTGTATTCAAAGCTGTGTAAGAATTTGAGTTTTGGGGAATTTGACCATTTGCTAAATAAGTAAGGGCTTGATTGGCTTTATCCATAATTTCAGGAAACTCTGGCAATCTCTTAATTACTTCAGATGTGTTTTGAAGTGTCTCATTTATCGTTTTAACTGGATCTTTCGTTTCTTTTAACCAACTTTCAAGAACAGGCTTAGACGTTGTCCATATGTTAGTATCTGGATTTAATTTTCTAGCAACACCCTCAACAACCACCATCGTTTTTTGTAGCATTAAAAGTTGGGGTTGCGTTTGCATATTGAATTTTTCAGTTACATCAAAAAGTTGTTTTAATAATCTTCCACCTGAAATATCTTTTACGGCTTGACCAAAAATTGGTTCACCAATAGATCTTAATGCTTGAGATAAATCATCAATTGGAACATTTTTAGGAACCAATCCAGCAATCAAATGGACTTCAGCGACTTTTTTGTAATCTCTTTGAATAAATCCAAATAAAATTTCAGCTAAAAATCTTTTACTCATTTTGTCAAGTCTACCCATTATTCCAAAATCAATAGGTACTATAAAACCATTGTTGTCTATAAATACATTTCCTTGATGCATATCTGCGTGAAAAAAACCATCTCTAACAGCATGTCTTAAAAAGTTTTGAATAATATCTTCAGCAATTTTTTTTGTATCTAGATTATTTTTTTTAAGTTCATCAGTTTCTCTGATAGAAACTCCATCTACCCAGTCTAATGTCATTACTTTTTCACTCGTAAAATTCCAGTAAATTTGAGGAACTCTAAATCCTACATCATTCTTTGTGTTTTCCGCATACTCATTTGCTGCAGCAGCTTCGAATCTAAGATCCATCTCAAGATTTGTAATTTCTTTTAACAAAAAAACTACCTCAACCAACTTAAGCCTTTTTGTTTTTTTGACCAGAGATTCTATCAAAAAAGCAAAAAGCATGATTGCATCTATCTCATCATTAAATATTTTTTTTATGTCAGGTCTTAAAATTTTTATAGCTACATCTTTTATTGTTCCATCATCATTGATTTGTGCTTTGTGTACTTGAGCAATCGATGCTGCTGCAACTGGTTCACTAAAATTAATTATAGAATTGTATGTATCATCACCTAAATCTTTTTTAATTATATCTTTTGCTTGAGTTAAAGAAAAAGGTGGTAATTTATCTTGAAGATTTTCAAGTTTTTTTGAGAGTTCCTCGCCAATAATATCTGGCCTGGTGGCCATGAATTGACCAAGTTTTATAAAAGTTGTTCCCATCGACTCTAGCGAATTAGATAATCTTTCCCCCTCATCTTTATTTGTGGCAATTTTTTTTTTGTGGGTAAAAGAAAATGCTAAGATTTTGAATAAAATTTTAATTGCTAAAGGTGGTTGTTGAAATTTTGAAGAAATATTTAGTATATCTGATTTTGCAACTTTTCTACCTAGCTTAAATAGAGTAATTATTTTTTTAAACATTAAATTTTCCATCCACTGTGAATTGAAACGATTCCACCTGACAAATTTCTATAAGAGGATTTTTGAAAACCAGATTTTTTCATTAAATCTAGTAATTCCTCTTGATTGAGAAAATCTTCAATACTTTTTACAAGATATTCATAAGGATGTTTTTCCCCAACGACCAATTTTCCAATTGATGGGATTAGTTTTGAATAATTTTTATAAATTTTGTTTAAACCTGAGTTTTGTATTTTAGAAAATTCAAGACACATGAAACGACCTCCAGGCTTTAAGACACGATAAGCTTCTGAAAGAGCTTTATTTAAATTTTTAGTATTTCTTAGACCAAAACTGATAGTATAAAAATCAAAGAAATTTTTAGGAAGTGGAAGGTTTTCCGCAGAAGCAATAACCCATTTTACGTTTTTAAATCCATTTAATTTTTCTTTTCCTTTTTGAACCATTCCTTTATTTGGGTCTAAACAAGTGATTTGAGAATTTTTATTCACATATTTTAAAATAAGTCTAGCAATGTCGCCTGTACCACATGCCACATCAATTAATTTTTGATTTTGAGTAGGGTTCATCATATTTAATAAATCTTTTTTCCATAATCTATGGACACCTAATGACATAAGATCATTCATTAGGTCGTATTGACCATAAACTTTGTTAAAAACAGTTTCTACTAGCCCTTTTTTGTTTTGAAGATATTGTTGCATAAAAATAAATTTATATTGAATATAGTATGAAATGCCAGAATTACCAGAAGTAGAAGTTGTCAGACAGTCACTCAATAAAAAGATTAAACAAAAAAAGGTAAAAAAAGTAATAGTAAGAAATAGAAATTTGAGATTTACTATACCTTTTAATTTTGAAAATTTTTTAAAAGGTAAAAAAATAGTCAAAATAGATAGATTTTCGAAATATTTGATTTTTTGTTTATCTAATAAGAGTTATTGTTTATTACATCTAGGAATGTCGGGTACGGTGCATTTGGTTTTGAATAATAAAAGAAATCTTATAACAAATTCTAGTTTCTATAGTTCTCCAATTTTGCCGAAAAAACATAATCATGTAGAAATAATTTTTGAAAGTTTAAAAATTGTTTATAATGACCCTCGAAGATTTGGTTTTTTTGAAATTATTTCTAATTTTAATCTATTAAAAAAAAGGTTTTCTCATTTAGGTCCTGAGCCATTTGAAGTAGAATTTAACTTAGATTATGTTTTTTCTTTTTTTAAGAACAAAAAAAAAAATATCAAAAATTTTTTATTAGATCAAAATTTTGTGTCAGGTATTGGTAACATTTATGCAAGTGAAATCTTATTCCTAACTAAGATTAATCCAAATATGCAGGTTTCCTTGTTAAAAAAGAATATTTGTAGAAGGATTATTACTAATTCGAAAAAAGTTCTGCTAGATGCTATTAATAAAGGGGGTTCTAGTATAAGAGATTTTAAAAACATATCTGGCAAAACTGGTAATTTTCAAAAAAATTTTAAAGTTTATGAGAGAGAGGGATTAAATTGCAAAAGATTAAATTGTAGAGGAATAATTAAAAAAAAAATTATTTCCAATAGATCGACTTTCTTTTGCAATACTTGTCAAAAATAATCAATATTTTCATTGACCAATATAAATTCTCAAGTTATACCCCTGCAAATGGCTAATACTAAATCTGCAATCAAAAAAATTAGAAGAATATCTAAACAAACAGCCGTAAATAAGGCCAGGAAAAGTAAGTACAAAAATGCTTTAAAAAAGATGACTCTTTTAATCGATAATAAAAAAAAATTAGAAGCTCTAAAATTCTTACCTAAGTTGAATTCTGAGCTAATGAAAATTTCTAAAACTGGCATTATAAAAAAACAAAACGCCTCAAGAAACGTTTCTAGAATAACAAAAAAAATAGCATTAATTTAATTTGTTATACTTGAAGTTGAATCAACTTTAAGCATACGCATTATATATGATAATGAATGATAAGTTTACAATATTTAGATTTAGTAAATATATTTAATTATAAAATTCAATCGTGAATTTTATCTATAAGTTTTGAAAAAAATTTTAAGTTTTTATTAAGATAAAATTTTTACAATCATAGATTTTATTTTTTTTTAATTTTTCAAAATTATTTGTTGCAATAATTGTAGTATAGTTCTAAGTGAGATTTCCCACATATAATGAGCAATACAATAAAAAATAAAAGACTAATCAATTTAAAACAAGATAAAATTGATTGGAATTTTATTCAATTAGAGATGAAAGATAAATTAGGCCAAGATATTTATGAAAGCTGGCTTAAAAAAATTAACCTTTTGGAAGAGTTTAATAATTATCTTTTGTTATCTGTACCAACAAGATTTATAAGAGACTGGATTACTTCAAGATATTTAGATCAAATTTTACAAACAATCAGAAATTACAAAAAAGAAATTATTAGAATCGAATTTCAAATTGTTGATAAAGATATTAATGAAAAACAAAATGAGGAAAATTCAGAAAAATTAAGAAATAACGAGAATGTTTCATTTTTAAAAGACTCATATCTTCAATATGACCGGATAGATCCTAATAAAAGATTTGATAACTTTATAACTGGATATAGTAATAAACTTGCTTTTGAAGCTTCTTTAAAAGTTTTAGAGGATACATCTAATTATAATCCACTTTATATTTATGGGGGTGTTGGAATGGGTAAAACCCATCTTCTTAATTCAATTGGACTAGAATTAAACAAAAATAATAAAGTAATGTTTATTTCAGCTGAGCGTTTTATGTATCAATTTGTAAAATCTATTAAAGCAAACGATATGGTAAAATTTAAAG
>CABXTU010000005.1 GCA_902515205.1 uncultured Pelagibacteraceae bacterium
AAAAGAAAAGGACCTTTCATGTAATCCATACTATCACAAGTAGGACCATAAAAATCAAAAGCAGTTAATTTTTTTGAAATAATTTTATTTGAGCTATCTTTTATCATTTTTGAGGGAAAGACTATGTTTGGAGTTCCTGCGTCAAAAAGTGTGCCATAAGTACCATCATTAATATAAAGTTTTTGTTTTTTTTTAAGATTTACTCTGACTATTGTTGAACCACTTTCAGCAACTAATGCTCTTCCTGGCTCACAAATAATCTCAGGTAAATTTTCTATTTTTAGATTTTTAAGTCCTTTTTTAATCTCATCTATATAATTATTTAAAGACTGAGGAATTAAATCAGGGTAAATTGTTGGAAATCCTCCTCCAACATTAATATAATCAGGTATAATTTTTGTTTTCTTAATTATGTTTCCTATTTCATTTATTCCTTTTGTGTAAGAAATTGGATGCATACATTGAGACCCAACATGAAAACTCAATCCTATCTTACTAGAATGTTGTTTTACTAATCTAAGTAATCCTGTTGCTTCAGAGTTTATAGCTCCAAATTTTTTTGATAAATCAATTTCAGCATGTTCATTTGAAACTGATACTCTTACAAATAGTTCAAGATCTTTTGCATTACTTGTGCTTTCAATAATTTTTACTAATTCGTCTTTTGTATCCAGTGCAAATGTTTTAACTCCATATTTGAAATAGGCTTCTGTAATACTTTCTCTACATTTCACAGTATGCATAAATGAACATTTAGCTGATTGACTAAATTTTCTCACTGTTTTGATTTCTTCGATTGAAGCAACATCAAATTGATTAATTCCACTTTTAATAATAGTTTTAATGATTGTAGGGTGAGGATTAGTTTTAACTGCATATAAGATTTTGCCAGGAAATTTATTTTGGAAATATTTAGATGCAGAAAGAATTGAATTCTTTCTTATACAATATACTGGTTTATTTGGTCTCAGCTGATTTATTAATTGTTCAACTGACTTAAATTTTTGCATTTTATATGCTCCCTAAAAAAAATTTAACAAAAAAAAAGTCTTTTAATTATAAAAAACTTTAATAAATTGAGCAATTAATTGAATAGTTATCTAATGTAAAGTAAATAATAATCTATTGAATAATCAAAAAAAAACCCCATATAGTAATCATGAAAAACGAAACACCATTGCAAAATTTGGCTGATTTTGACAATAAATCATTGTTAATAGTGGACGATGACAACCCTTTTAGGGAGAGATTAGCTAGAGCTATGGAAAAAAAAGGCTTTGAAGTAATTCAAGCTGAGGGTGTAAAAAAAGGAATAGATTCTGTAAATACCAAAACTCCTGGTTTTGCAGTAGTTGATTTGAGACTAGGGGATGGTAACGGTCTGGAGGTAGTGAAACAAATTCAACTGTCTAACTCATCAAGCAGAATTATAATGTTAACAGGTTATGGCAATATTCCAACTGCTGTAGCTGCCATTAAAGAAGGAGCAATCGATTATCTTGCTAAACCTGCTGACGCTGATGATGTTGAAAAAGCCTTATTGGCAGATCCAACAAAAAAAGCAGCTCCACCAGAAAATCCAATGTCTGCAGACAGAGTAAAATGGGAACATATTCATAGAGTATTTGAGCTTTGTAATAGAAATGTTTCGGAGACCGCCAGAAGATTAAAAATGCACAGAAGAACTTTACAAAGAATTTTATCTAAAAGATCTCCTAAATAATTTTTTCATTTAAAATTTTTTTAATTAAAATTGTTAATAATGTAATTTTAGTTATTTCAGCTAATAAAAAAGGTTTTACACCCATTTCAAAAATTGGTTTATCCCAACCTAGAAGTATCCCTAGCCACAAAACACCTAGAATATAAATTGACGAAGTAGATATAATTAACTTTGTAAAAATTGTAAGATAATTATCCTTCACTTTTACAAAAGAAGCCAAATAACAAGCAAAAAGAAATCCAACCAAATATCCCATGGTAGGTCCTGTAAAATATATTAATCCTACCCCTTTTTCAGGAGAATTAGAAAAAACAGGTAAACCAATGATTCCTTCTAACAAGTATAGACCAACAGTTGCTAAACCTATTTTAAATCCAAAGCTTACTCCTAAAAATAAAACAACAAATGTTTGCATAGTCATTGGTACTGGATAGAATGGAATTTTGATTTTTGCAGAGATAGCTAGAGCAATTGAGCCAAGGAAAACAATTAGTAATGATTTGATTATTTTTGTTTGAGAATTTTGCTTTATTAGTTCCATAAAAAATAATACTCTTATTTTTATCGAGAATCTATATTAATTTAAAATGAATAAAATTCAAAAAACAGACCACTTTTATTTAATTGATGGTTCAGGCTATATATTCAGAGCATATTATGCTCTGCCTCCCTTGACTAGAAAAAGTGACGGATTACCCACAGGAGCAGTAAGTGGTTTCTGTAGCATGTTATTTAAACTCCTCGAAGATTCTAAGTCTAATGAAAATAAACAAAAGCCAACTCATTTCGCTGTAATTTTTGACTCAGCTAGAAAAACTTTTAGAAACGAAATTTATAGTAATTACAAAGCTAACCGTTCAGAAGCACCTGATGATTTAGCTCCACAATTTGAATATATAAGAAAATCTGTTTTAGCTTTCAATTTACCTTCAGTAGATCTTGCAAATTATGAAGCAGATGATCTCATAGCCACTTATGTTGACCAAATTTTGAAAAAGGGAGCAAAAGTAACAATTGTATCTTCAGACAAAGATTTAATGCAACTATTTAAAAAGAATGTTCGAATTTTTGATCCGATGAAAAATAAATTCATTTCTAATGAAGATGTTCAAAATAAATTTGGTGTTGACCCCTCAAAGGTTATTGATGTTCAAGCCTTAGCTGGTGATAGTAGTGATAATGTTCCTGGAGTGCCAGGTATAGGGGTAAAAACGGCTGCAGAATTAATAAATAAGTATGGGTCTTTAGAAAAACTTTTAGAGTCTGTAACTGAGATTAAACAAAACAAAAGAAGAGAAACCTTAATACAGAATAAAGACAAAGCTATTATTAGCAAGAAATTAGTGACTTTGAAACATGATGCTCCAGTAGACAGAATTTTATCTGAATTTAAATTGAAGGGAATAGATAAAGATAAACTTTATAAATTTTTAAGAGAGATGGAGTTTAATAGATTATTAAGCTCAGCTATATCAGCATACGGAGAGCCTAATTTAGATAGCATTAAAAATGATGTAAAACCATTAGTAAATATAAAAGCCATTAGCAAAAAAGAATATTTTTTAATTGAGGATGCTCAAGAAATAGATAATTGGATTAAAGAAGCAGAGGAAGAGGGAGAGGTAGCTGTAGACACAGAAACAAGCTCATTAGATCCTCATCAAGCTGAATTAATTGGTATTTCATTAAGTTCAAAAATTGGTAAAGCTTGTTATATTCCTATAGGTCACAATTCAAATAAATGTATAAGCAAAGATATAGTTTTAAAAAAATTAAAACCTTTGCTAGAAGATCCAAGTATAAAAAAGATAGGTCAAAATATAAAGTTTGATCTCATAGTTTTGTTAAAGAATGGTATTAATATTTCATCTCTAGAGGATACAATGCTTATGTCTTATGTATTGGATGCAGGAAAAAATAGACATAATATGGATACGCTCTCTGAAATTCATTTAAATCATAAAACGATTTCTTTTAAAGAATTAGTTGGCACAGGAAAAAAAGAAATTAATTTTAGTGAGGTTGATATTGAGAAAGCAAAAGATTATGCAGCCGAGGATGCAGATATAACACTTAGATTGTACAAAAAATTTTTTAAAAGCTTAAAACAAGAAAAAATGATCAATATCTATGAAATTTTTGAAAAACCGATGATAAAAATTTTAGCCCTTATGGAGATAGAAGGTGTCAAGATTGATAATAAATTTCTTAAAATTTTATCACTAAATTTTGAAAAAAAAATAGAAAAAATTCAAAAAGATATTTTTAAAATTTCAAAAAAAAATTTTAATATTGCTTCTCCGAAACAACTCGGAGAAATTATATATAACGATTTGAAGATTTCTGGTCTTAAAAAAACTAAGAAGGGAGGTTTTGCAACAAGTGCCTCAGTTTTAGAAGATCTTGCATTTAAAGGTAACGAATTTCCTAGATTAGTTTTAGATTGGAGACAGATTTCAAAATTAAAAAACACTTATTCAGATTCTTTACCAGAACATATAAACCCAAAAACAAAAAGAGTTCATACATCTTTTTTACTAGCAGCTACTACAACTGGCAGATTAGCATCAAGTGACCCAAATTTGCAAAACATTCCAATTAAATCAGAAGATGGTAAAAATATAAGAAAATCGTTCATAGCTGAAAAAAACCATGTTTTAATTTCTGCAGATTACAACCAAATTGAAATGAGAATTTTAGCTGATTTAGCAGATGTAAAAGAACTTAAAAAGGCATTTGAAAATAATGAAGATATTCACTCATTAACTGCCAGTCAAATATTTAACATTGATATTAAAAAGATCAATCAAGATCAAAGAAGAAAAGCTAAAGCTATAAATTTTGGTATTATTTATGGTATATCTCAATATGGTCTAGCTAAACAAATAAATGTCTCTAATTATGAGGCAGAGGAATTTTTGAATTCATATTTTTCTAAATTTCCTGAAATAAAAGTTTACATGGATAAAACAATTAAATTCTGTAGAAAAAGTGGGTACGTCAATAATATTTTCGGAAGAAAATCACATTTTATTAATATCAATGATAAAAATTACAATGTTCGTAATTTTCAAGAACGGGCAGCAATAAATGCACCAATACAAGGATCAGCATCTGAAATTATGAGATTAGCTATGATCAGGTTAGATAAAAGATTGAATAAAGAAAAAAATCAAAAAACCAAGATGTTACTTCAAATTCATGATGAATTAATTTTTGAAACCCCAAAAGATGAGGCAAAAAAAATAAGTAAAATAATAATAGAAGAAATGACTAGTGTAGCCCAAAGTGACCAACATTCATTCTCTATACCATTGACTGTAGATTTAAATATTGGCAATAATTGGGGTGAGCTTCACTAATTAAAATCTATTGCCCAATTTAGAACAATTTAGTATTTTTATATTTAAGTATGCATAAACAAACAATTGCTCTTGTAGATGACGATAGAAATATTCTAACAAGTATAAGCATAGCATTAGAAAAAGAGGGTTTTAAAGTCCAAACCTATATAGATGGTGAGAGTGCTTTGATAGGTCTTTCGAGGACTCCACCAGATTTAGCGATTATTGATATTAAGATGCCCAAAATGGATGGAGAGGAATTATTAAAAAAATTAAGAAAAAAAACTTCTTTACCTGTAATATTTTTAACTTCTAAAGATGAGGAAATAGATGAGTTACTTGGTTTAAAATTAGGTGCTGATGATTTTGTTAAAAAATCAGGAGGTTTCTCAATAAAAGTTCTAATTGAAAGAATTAGAATTCAACTAAGAAAAAAAAATACAAAAGATTTTTTTGAAGAAAACAAAAGTATTATTTCTCATGGTAAATTAAAATTAGACCCTTCCCAATTAGAATGTGAATGGAATGGAAAACAGTTACCAGATAAACTTACAACTACAGAATTTTTATTAGTAAAAGAACTAGCAAAGCGACCAGGTATAATAAAGGAAAGAGCTCAATTAATGGATATAGCTTACAGGGAAGATACTGAAATAGAAGATAGAACTATAGACAGCCATGTGAAGAGAATTAGAAAAAAATTTAAAAAGGTTGATCCAGAATTTTCAGCTATAGAAACCAGATATGGAAGTGGATATAGATGGAACGTTAGTTAATGTTTAGTAGTTTTCTTCAAAATATCCCAATTTTAAAAAAGTTTTTATTAATAAATTTAATTTTTTTTACAATCATTGGACTATTTACATTTATTTATTTAAAGAATGTCCAACCTAATTTGATTAAAAAAAAATCTTCAAATCACATAGAAGTTATTAATAATACTATTGATAACTTAAAAAGATTAGATGTAAAATTTGTCGAAGAAGATATAAGAAAATTTCTATTTTCTACGCGATTTCTTTTTCAAAATCTTGATAGAGTAATATTTTTTGATGATGAATTAAATTTAGTTGGAGATACAGATACACTTGACCTTGATCCCAGGTCATTTACTACAAGATTGGATACGGTAGAACTCGAAATATTAAATGAAAAAAAAACTAAAGAAATAACAGAAAAAAAAAACATAAATATTGGAACTGATAATAACGTTTCTTTGAACGATATCTTATTTGATTATGCAGGATCAAAAAATTTTGGAATACCTTTTACTTTTACTCAAGAAGATTTTAACAAATTTAAATTAACAACAATCAAAAATGTAATGCAGGATGGAAAAAATATTGGTTATCTTGCTATAACAGAAAATGCTAATGATATTAAAGCAGCAATAAATGAGAGAAAAACCTTTGTAATTAGAACCGCAATTGCCGTAGGAATAGTAATTTTAATATTTTCTTTTGTGCTAAATAGATATTTTTTAAAACCTATAAAAAACTTGGTGAATTATACAAAAACAATAAGAATGAAAGATACACCAATTACAAATATTGAGTCTTTAAAGTTAAGAAAAGATGAATTGGGATTATTATCAAACTCATTAGATGATATGACATTTGAATTACAAAAAAAAATTTCACATGCTGAAAATTTTTCTACAGACTTAGTTCATGAAATAAGAAATCCTCTTGCTTCTTTAAAAAGTGCATCTGAAATTTTGCATGATACAAATGATAGAGAACAAAGATTAAAATTAATCAATATATTAAGTCATGATGTACAAAGAATTGAGAGATTAATTACAGATTATTCACAAATGTTAAAAGATGAAGTGGCGTTAAGTAAAGAAAAGATTAAAAAATTAGATATTGAACCAATAATTAAATCGGTTGTAGATGATTTTAACAATATTTATAAATTAAAAAGAGGTATTAAAATTTTTTATGAAAATGATAGAAAAAGTAAATATTTTATTAACGGGATAGAAAATAGGATTGAACAAATAATTGCTAACCTTTTGGATAATGCAGTTTCTTTTAGTGAAGATAATAATGATGTAATTGTTAAAGTTTCTAAAACAAAAGATAATGAAGTTATTCTCAATATTTTGGATGAAGGTCAAGGATTTAAAGAAAAAAATACAAATAAAATATTTAATAGGTTTTACAGTAATAGACCTGATAAATTTGGTCAGCATTCAGGACTTGGTTTAAATATAGTTAAAAATTTGGTTGATTTACATAATGCTAGAATTAAGGCTTCTAACAGGATAGACCAAAGAGGAGCGAGTATGGAAATTATATTTCCAAAAATTTAAAGAGTTTTATTGATTAATTAATTTTTTATTGTTAGAAGTATTTTAATGGAAGATTTCAAAGTAAAAGATATATCGCAAGCAGAATTTGGGCGTAAAGAAATTTCAATAGCTGAAAGTGAAATGCCTGGTTTAATGGCCTTAAGAGAAGAATATTTGGGTAAATCACCATTAAAAGGTGCTAGGATAGTTGGTTGTTTACATATGACTATTCAGACAGCAGTCTTAATTGAAACATTAGTAGATTTAGGAGCTGAGGTAAGATGGTCGTCTTGTAATATTTTTTCAACTCAAGACCATGCTGCGGCGGCGATTGCAAAAGCTGGAGTTCCTGTTTATGCATGGAAAGGTGAAACTGAAGAAGAATATTGGTGGTGTGTCAAACAAACTATTGAGGGTAAAAAAAGTTGGAAACCAAATATGATCTTAGATGATGGAGGAGATCTTACAGCTTTAATGCACAAAGATTATCAAGATTTGATGAAAGATATAAAAGGCTTGTCAGAAGAAACTACCACAGGTGTCTTAGCGTTAAAAAAAATGGAAAGTGAGAAAAAATTACTAGTTCCAGCAATTAATGTTAACGACTCTGTTACAAAATCTAAATTTGATAACTTATATGGGTGTAGAGAAAGTTTAGTTGATGGCATAAAGAGGGCTACTGATGTAATGATGTCTGGAAAAGTAGCAATAGTGGCCGGTTTTGGTGATGTTGGTAAGGGAAGTGCAGCATCTTTAAGGCAGTCAGGTGCGAGGGTTATGGTGACAGAGACGGATCCTATTTGTGCCTTACAAGCTGCAATGGAAGGTTATGAAGTAGTTACAATGGATGACATGATTAGCCAAGCAGACATTGTTGTAACCGCAACAGGAAATAAAGATATTGTAACAGCTGATCATATGAGAGAAATGAAAGATAGAGCAATTTTATGTAATATTGGTCATTTTGATAATGAAATTCAAGTAGATGCATTAAAAAATTATAAATGGGATGAAATTAAACCCCAAGTACATGAGATAACTTTACCAAGTAAAAAAAGAATTATTTTGCTTGCTGAAGGTAGGTTGGTAAATTTAGGATGTGCAACAGGTCATCCAAGTTTTGTAATGAGTGCGTCTTTTACTAACCAGGTAATTGCTCAAATAGAGTTGTGGAATAACTATAAAAATTATGAAAAAAAAGTATATGTATTGCCTAAACACTTAGATGAAAAAGTTGCAACTCTTCATCTTAAAAAAGTAGGTGCAAAACTGACTAAATTATCTAAAGACCAAGCAGATTATATTAGCGTTGGTGTAGAAGGTCCCTACAAACCAAATGCCTACCGCTATTAATAGTGATATAATTGAATTATCATCTCAAGATAAAACACAGAAATTTGCAAATAAAATTTTAAAAGAAATCAAAGTTGGAGACATAATTTTTTTATATGGGGAAATGGGTGTGGGCAAAACTACTTTTGTTAAATATTTAATTAATCAGCTTCAAAAAAGAAATAAACTAAAACTAACAGAAGTTACTAGCCCAACATTCAGTCTATTAAATGAATATCAAATAAATGAAATAAAAATTAATCATTATGATTTGTTTAGACTTAAATCTACTGATGAATTAAAAAATTTAGATTTATTTGCAGACAGTTCAACTACAATCACGGTTGTTGAATGGCCACAAATAATCAAAGATAAGCCAAAAAAATTGATAGAATTAACTTTTAAATATGCAAATGATTATAAAAAAAGGTCAGTACAAATTAAAGGTTTAGATTTATAAATTTCTTTAATGAAAAATTTAGAAAAAATAAAAGGTGACGCTTCATTTCGAAAATTTTTTAGAAAAAAAAAAAAATTTTTTACATCAGTTATAGTTTTTTCCAAAAAAGATAAGATTAAAAATCTTTTGGTATATGATGCGGTAAATAAAATTTTGATAAAAAATAAAATTTTAGCACCAAAATTATATAAAGAAAATTATAATAAAAGTTACCTTGAAATACAGGATTTTGGAAATGATACTATTTTTAAAATCTTAAAAAAGAACAAAAATGAAAAAATTTTTTACTATAAAAAAATAATTAAGTTATTAAATAAAATGCAGTTAATTAAAGATAAAAGTATTAAAAACTTTAAAAATAAAAATTTTAAAATTCCAAGATATGACAACAAAGTTCTTATTAGTGAAGCCTTTTTATTTTGTGATTGGTATGTAAAAAAAAATTTAAAATTGAGAAATAAGATTAAATTTATAAAAGAATTTAAAAAGATAATTAAAAAATTAGTTTTAAGTCTTAAACTGAAGAATAATGTTTTTGTTCATAGAGATTTTCATGTGTCTAATTTAATGAAAGTTGATAATCAAATTGGGATAATTGATAGTCAAGATGCAATGATAGGAAATAGAGCTTATGATCTAGCTTCATTAATCGATGATGTAAGACTAAAAACATCATTAAAAATAAAAAAAAATATTTATAAATTGTATATTAATAAACAGAGAAAATTAGATAAGAATAAGTTTAAAAATGATTTTGAAATACTATCAATACTAAGAAATCTTAAAATAATTGGAATATTTACCCGTTTAGCATTTAGAGATGGCAAAAAAAAATATTTAAAACTAATTCCTTATGCTTGGAAATTAATTGAAGTTAGAATAAATGAAAATAAATTATTTTTAGATTTGAAACAGCTGTTAAATACTAGCTTTAAAAGAAAATTAGATGAAAATTAATTCTGCATTAATACTCTGTGCTGGATTAGGAAAAAGATTAAATCCTTTAACAATAAAAACACCCAAACCACTCTTAAAATTAAACAATATTACTTTGTTAGAAAGGTGTATAAATTTAGTTATTAAGCTAAAAATTCAAAAAATTTTTTTAAATACTTTTCATTTAGGACATCAGATTTTTGATTTTATTGAAACAAAAAAATTTCCAATTGATATTCAAATAATTGAAGATGGTAAGAATATTTTAGATACTGGCGGAGGAATACTTAATATGTCTAATCATTCTCCGTATGATGATTTATTGATTTTAAATCCTGACACAGTTTGGACCGAAAAATTTATTGATGAGATTAACGAGATGAAAGATTTTTATTTTTCAAAAAATTTAAATAACATCCTTTTAGTTACAAAAAAAATTTCGAGCTTTGATCAAAATTTAAAAGGAGACTTTGATTTAAAAAATAATTTATTATTGAAAAATGATAAAAAAGATTTCATTTATATTGGATGTCAAATTCTCAATAAGAATTTATTTAGGAGTTATAAAGTGCATAATTTTTCTATTTCTAAAATTTGGGATGAATTATTAAAGAAAAATAAATTAAATGGTTTTCAAAGTCTTAATAAATTTTATCACTTAACAAATTTAGAAACTTTTAAAAAATTAGAAGACTTTTAGATCTTTTTTCATCAAGATACTTAGAAGTTATTATTTCAAGTTTTTTATTTAATTCTATGATTAGAGGATTTCCTGTAGGTATTTCTAAGTTTGGGATTTGACCATTATCTAATTTGAAAAGATACTTGCATAAGGCTCTAATAGAGTTTCCATGAGCTGAAATTAAAATGTTTTCATTTGATAATTTTTCCTGGATTTCATCTTTATAATATTTAAGAACCCTCTCATAAGTATCTTTTAAAGACTCTGTATCTGGTATAAATTTAGAAGAAATTTTTTCATAAATTTTTATATTTAATGGATGGTAAGGACTAGCTTTATTTAGGGGTTTTGGTTTAATATCCCAAGATCTTCTAAATTCATGCACTTTGTCTTCGCCGAGTTTTTTCGCCATTTCTATTTTATTCAAACCTGTAAGAGCTCCATAATGTCTCTCATTTAGTTGCCATGCTTTTGTAAAGTTTTTTTTACTATTTAAAACTTTTTGTATTATTTCCAAGGTATGATTCGCTCTTAGTTGAAAAGAAGAATAATAATGATCTATATTAATATTTATATCTTTTATTAAAGCACCAGCTTTTTGAGCTTCTAATTTACCTTGTTCTGAAAGATCGACGTCTACCCAGCCAGTGAATTTTTTCTCGAGATTCCAAACACTTTGTCCATGTCTTACTAATATTAAAAAACTCATATTGTTATTTCTAAAATATATTTATAAATAAAACTACACAATAAAATGACAAATTTTTTTTCTAAATATAAAGTAATTTTTTTTGTTATTAACTTTATACTAATTTTTTTATACCTTTTCCCAGGTAGCTTTATAGGACTCCTTGTTTATGATAACAAACAGATACAACCACAAATAACAGTAGATCTTATAATATCATCGAATCATTTTTATATTTTTATTTTTATTTCGATAATTGGTCTTTTGAGTTATTCAAAATCAAAACAACTTAAATTTTTGATTTTTTATTTGGTTTTTTTATCCATAATTCTAGAAGTCTTTCATTTAATTATTCCATACAGAAGTTTCGAATGGTCTGATCTATTTGGAAATTTCTTTGGGGTCATTGTTGTACTTTTTATTAACAATCTTATAAATAAATATGGAATATTTAAGAAATAAATTAATAATTTTATTTTTTTTTTTATTGTTAGGATGTTCTTCGATACCTAATAATACATCCAGTAGTTGTTCTATTTTTAATGAGAGGTATCTTTGGTATAAGCATACAAAAAAAGTTGAAAAAAAATGGGGAACTCCTATTTATGTTCAGCTTGCTATAATTAAAATGGAGTCTGATTTCGATTGGTTAGCAAAACCACCTAGAAAAAAAATTTTTAAAGTTATACCATTTAAAAGACCATCAAGTTCTTTTGGTTATTCACAAGCCGTAAAAGGAACTTGGGATCAATATAAAAAAGAAACTGGCAATAAATTAGCTACAAGAGCAAGATTTAAAGATAGCGTTGATTTCATCGGTTGGTACACAAATAAAACAGAGTCTATTCTAAAAATTTCTAAACAAAATGCTTTTAAACAATACATCGCATATCATGAAGGATGGCGGAATTATAAATATTATAAGAAAAATAAAAAAGTTATTAGACTAGCAAAAAAAGTATCAAAACAATCTAATATTTATAAAAAACAATTATTGAAGTGTAGAAATTCTCTTAATAAAAAAAAATATATTATTTTTTAGATAATTCTTTTTTTAATTCTAAATCTATGACATCAATTCTTTTAGTATTTTTTGCTAAGGCCAAATACATTGTAGGCGTTACGTATAAAGTGAAGAAAGTTGAAATAATCATTCCTCCTAAAATTGTTGAACCCACAGCAAGTCTTGATCCTTCTCCTGCACCAGGTCCAATATTTCCAATCACTAGAGGCATCATTGCTATCATCGTACTCAGTGAAGTCATAATAATAGGCCTTAATCTTATTGAACAAGCTTCTTTGACTGCTGTCTCAATATTCTTTCCAGTAGTTCTAATTTGATTTGCATAATCTACAATTAAAATACTATTTTTTGTTGAGATACCTATAAGTATTATTAAAGCAATTTGTGAAAAAATATTAACTGAACTATTGAGGAATAAAATAAATACTAATCCACCAAAAATAGCTAACGGTACAGTTAAAATAATTATGAATGGATGTATAAATGAATTAAATGTTGCAGCCATTACTAAATAAGCAGTTAATAAGGCTAAAGCAAATATTATAAATAATTCATTACTTGTCTCTTTTATTTCTTCAGACTTACCTTTCCAAGTAATTTGATTTTTTGGAGCTAAATCGACCATTATATTTTCTAAAAAACTTATAGCCTCAATTAAAGTATAGCCCTCATTAATATTTGCTGAGATAGTTATTGCTCTTTGCCTATTGTATCGAGAAAGTTGCTTAGCCGCACCTTCATTTTTAAAATTTACAAGATTTGCTAAAGAAATCAGTTTTCCATTAGTTTCAGAACGTACGAATATTTTTGATATTCCATCTTTATTTCTTCTATCAGATAAATATTGTTGGACAACTATAGGGTATTCCTTTCCAAGTTTATTGAAGGTTGTTATTTTCTTTCCTCCATAAAGTGTTTCAAGTGTTTCACCTATCTTTTTAGTCGAAACACCTAAATCTTTTGCCTTATTTTTATTTATTATTAATTTAACCTCAGGTTTATTTCGATTATAATCAGAGTCAATTCTTGAAAAGTTTTTATTTGATCTTAGTTTTTCAATCACTTTTTTTTGAATTTCTTCAAGTTCCTGATAAGTATTTCCATAAATAACCATTTGTACTGGCTTATTATAGTTAGATACTCTAATTGATTGAGGTGATATTGGAAAAGCTAAAGCTTGAGGTAGGGTAACTATTTTTCCAATTGCTTCTCGCAAGACAACTTCTTGACCTTTTTTTCTATTTTTCCAGTCATCAAGTAATGCAATGATTATAAAACTATTATATGAATTAGCAGAGCTTCCAAAACCAGGGACTCTCATAATAAATCTGGAATATGGACTGTCTTTCGCTTGCAGAAGAGGTAGCAATCTAGCTTCAACTTTTTGAGCCTGCTCCTGAGTATATTCAAACGAACTACCTTCATCTGTTGAACCAATTATCAAGTATGCACCACGATCTTCCACTGGTAATAATTCTTTTTTTGAAAAACTAAATATAAGGATTGAGGCAATAACTATAAAAATGATAAAAATGCTAATTGATTTAGTTTTATAAATTATATTAATTAAGGTTTCTTCATAAAAACTTTTAAAACTTAAAAAAATTTTTTCAAATTTTTGAATAAAAACTTTCTTTGATTTTTTTTTATACAAAAATTTACTTGCAAGCATTGGAGATAAAGTCAAAGCCACAAAAGATGATACAACAATAGAAAAAGATAATGCGATAGCAGTTTCCCTAAATAATGTGCCTGATATTCCTTCAATGAAAATTAATGGAAGAAAAACTGCTATTAAAATTAATGTAGTAGCTACAATTGCAAATGAAATTTGTTTAGATCCTTTGTAAGCTGCAACTAAAGGAGTTTCACCATTTTCAATCCTTCTATATATCGCATCTGTCATTATGACTGAATCGTCAGTTATTATTCCAATAGCTAAAATAAAGCTTAAAAGAACAAAAATATTTATTGATAGTCCAAAAATATAAAGACCCAAAAAGGAGGCCACTAAACTTACAGGAAGAGCAATAGCGGGAACTATTACAGCTTTAAGATTACCCAAGAATAAATATATTATTAATACGACCAAGATAAATGCAATTACTAAAGTTTTATAGACTTCTTCAATAGCTGCTTCCACATAATTTGCTCTATTGAAGGAAACCCTTAGATCTAATTCTTCAGGTAAAGATTTATTAACTTCAATAATTCTTTTCTTAATATCTTTTGAAAGTTCTACAGTAGAGGCACCGCTTCTCGCATAAATACCTATCCCAACAGTCTTTAAATTAATCTGATCTTTAGTTTGAGCTTTAAATAATGTTTTTTCTGAAACAGGACCAAATTCAATATCTGAAATATCTGATAATAAAATAACTTTATTATCAGTTTTTTTAATTGGTAACTGTTTAATAGAATTAATATCATTATATGATTTATCTAAATTAAGAGTTAAATCAATATTGTCTGCCTCTAGTGTTCCAGCTGGAAGACTTATATTCTCACCTCTTAAAGCAGATTCAACATCTTGAATTGTTAAATTATTTGCCGCAAGCTTAATAGGGTCAATCCAAACTCTTATACTAAGCTCTCTTAATCCTCCAACTCTTATTCTTCCTACATTTTTTACACTTGAAAATTGATCTATCAGGAAACGTTCAGCATAATCTCCTAATTCTAAATCGCTCCAGGTAGATGAAGATAAGGATAACCACATTGTAGTTGTAAAACCAGCTGCCCTTTTTAATATTTGAGGAGGGTCAGACTCTAACGGTAAGTTATCTACAATTCTCGCTACTCTTTCTCTGACATCATTCGCAGCATTATCTAAGTCTATAGAGGTTTCAAACTCTATGTTTATGGTACTTCTGCCATTTTCAGATTTAGAGTCGATATTTTTAATTCCTTCTGCTCCTCCAATAACATCTTCAACAACTTGAGTTACTTCTTGATCTACAATAGATGCAGCTGCAGATTTGTAGTCTACCTGTACTTGAACTACTGGTGGCTGTATACCGTTGGGAAGTTCTCTGACAGGCAATTTCCAAAAAACGAACAAGCCAAAAATAATTAGAATTAAAGACATTACCCAAGAAACGGTCGGTCTTTTAATACTTAGTTCAGTAATAAACATTTATTTACTTATAGGTTTTATTTTACCTTGCGGTCTGACCTTCTTTAATCCCTCAGCCACAATAATATCTCCTTCTTTTAATCCAGAGATAATTTCAATGTTTTTATTAGCTCTTTTTCCTGTGACTACTTCAATTTTATTAGCAGTATTTTCTTTGGAAATTTTATAAACATATGATTTATCTCCTTCAACCATAACACTTGTATCAGGAATACCTAATGAATTTCTTAAATTAAACTTAACACCAACCTCTAGTAAAGACCCTGAGATCAATTCTAAATTTTTATTTTCTATTTTTATTCTAGATAATAAACTTCGAGTATCTGCATTAATTCTACTAGAAACAAAATCTATTTCTCCCTGGAAAATTTTATTTTTAAAACTAGATAGTTTGACCTCTACTGGTAAGCCTTTTTTAATTGAGGCGGAATAATTTTCTGGAATTTTTATATCAGAATATATTGTTGAATTATCATCAAGAGTTATGATGAATATGTTATTTGATACAAGTATATCTTCAGTTAAACCAGTGTATCCTAAAACCCCATTAAATGGAGCTAAAATATTTCCACTTTTCAATTTTATTAAAATATCACCTTTCTTAACTTTATCCTTTAAATTCAAATCTTCAAAAAGATCATCTTTTTTAATTTTAAAAGTTTTAGATCTTTTTGATATAGCTGTTCCAAATGTTTCTATTTTTTCTGAAAATTCTTTTTTAACAACTTCTGTGACTATTACTCCTGGAGGAGGGCGTTTGCTAAATTTTTTCTTAAAGTGATTACCAATCATTAATCTTCCAATAATTACGATTGCTATAATTAAAAAAAATATCGATATTATAGAAATAATTTTTTTTGATCTTTTCATATTAAGTTAAATTATGCCGTATTCAGCCCAAGAGCCATCATAAATACAAGGGAGATATTTATCATTTATTAAAGAATAAGCTAGTGCCAAAACACACGCAGTAACTCCAGATCCACATGAAAAAACTATATTCTTTTCATTTTCATTTTTATAGCAAGTTTCAAAAACTTTTTTCAGATCTTTCGAATTTTTAAAAGTTTTATCATTATTTAAACATAATTTAAAAGGTATACAAAAAGAATTTTTGATACTTCCACTTTTTAAACCCTGTCTTGGTTCAGTTATTTTTCCCTCAAACCTCTCTCTACTTCTAGCATCTATCACTTTAAATTTTTGAGTATTAATATTTTGGTCGATCATTTTTTTGTCTTTGATTAATTTTTTTTTTTCAATAGCTATGTAATTGGATATTTTTATTTCTGTTAAGTCATTTGTAATTTTTCTTTTTTCCTTTATCCATTTTTCAAAACCACCGTTCAAAACACTTACCAACTTAGGGTTATGTCCAAAATAGATAAAATTAAACCAACATCTACAAGAACTTATTACATCTGAATTATCATATATAACTATATTATCTCCATTATTTATTCCCATTCTTGATACTATTTTTTCCCAATCATTTTTTTTAACCATCATATGAGGAAGTTTAGTATTTTTTTTTGAATTATTATCTAAATCAAAAAAAATAGCATTTTGAATATGTCGATTTTTGAATTCATGAAAACCATTTCTTTTAGTTTGAGGCATGTGCCAAGAACAATCAATAATTTTTACATTTTTAAGATTTTTATCTAACCAGTCAGTTTCTACTAAAGACATATTATCTTTTCTCTAAATATTTCTGGTGATACTCTTCTGCAGGACAATAATTTTTTAATAATGAGATTTTAGTTACAACTTTTCCTGATAATCTTTGATCTACATCTTTTAATATTTCTTCGGCTATTATTTTTTGTTTATTATTAAGATAAAAGATTTCACTTCTATACTGTGTACCAAAATCTGGCCCTTGAGAATTTAAAGTAGTAGGATCGTGAATTTGAAAAAAAGTTTTTAAAATTTTTTCGTAAGTTATAATTTTTTCATCAAAATCTAGTTTAACGACTTCAGCATGATTTGTTTTACCAGTACAAACTTCTTTATAGGTAGTGGTGGGTGTATTGCCTCCACAATATCCAACCTCTGTTTTAATGATACCCTCAATTTTGCTAAACCTTATTTCAGGCCCCCAAAAACATCCTAATGCTAAAACTGCTATTTCCATTGATTATGATTTAAATTAATTTACAAATTATTCATATGCTTAGTAAAAATCAATTAGGTTTTTTGTACATGTTTATGTCCATTTGTGCGTTTTCTTTAATGGATATTATAGTTAAATGGTCAGTTGATTATCCCATTGGACAAGTACTATTTTTTAGAGGTTTTTTTGGTATTATTTTTTATTTTTTTATCATTCCTAAAGACAGACTGCATAATTTTTATCAAACTAAAAGACCAGGACTACATTTTTTAAGATGTGCATCAGGATTAATTGCTTTAGTCTCAATTTTTATTGCTTTAAGAGAATTACCTTTAGCAACAGTTGTAAGTATATCTTTTGCTGCTCCAATATTTACAACAATCTTTTCAATCTTTTTATTAAGTGAAAAAGTTGGAATTTTTAGGTGGTTAGCAGTGATAATAGGTTTTTTTGGTATTTTAATTATAACCGAACCTGGAATAAGTGAATTAAATATTTATTACATCTTTCCAATAATTTTTTGTTTAGGACTGTCTTATGTAGCAATAACTATTAGACAACTATCTTCGACTGAACCTGTCTGGT
Source organism: uncultured Pelagibacteraceae bacterium (assembly GCA_902515205.1). Classification (GTDB taxonomy): domain Bacteria; phylum Pseudomonadota; class Alphaproteobacteria; order Pelagibacterales; family Pelagibacteraceae; genus Pelagibacter. The sequence continues at coordinate 18,323 of CABXTU010000005.1, forward strand.
TAATTTCTTTTTATTTTTCTTTATCTATAACTTTATTAAGTTTTTTTACTATTCCACAAGGATGGGTGATGCCTAGCTTAAATCATGTAATTCTATTATCTCTAATTGGTATATTTGGAGGAGTTGCAAATTTATGGTTGAGTCAATCCTATAAATATTCAGAAGTTTCACTTGTAACCCCTCTAAAATATCTAGCTTTAGTTTTTGCTATAATCTTTGGTTATTTTATTTGGGATGAGATTCCTACTATTAAAACATTAATTGGTGCTCTTTTAGTAATTATTTCAACATTAATTATCTTTAGAAGGGAAATTTATAAAAAAAATATTATTACCTCTGAGAAATTAAATGACTAAAGTTCCTAAATATTGGAATAAAGCAAAAAAATTTTTATCTAGAAAAGATAAAGTTATGTCTAGATTGATAAGAAATTATAAAAGTCCATCTGAAACTATTTTAACATCGAGAAGAGACATTTTTTTTTCATTGTGCAAAAGTATAATAGGGCAACAAATAAGTGTTGCTGCGGCTAATTCTGTTTTCTTAAAATTTAAAAAAAAATGTAATAACAAGATTAGTGCTAAGGTAGTCTCAAAATTAACATTCTCTCAAATTAAAAGTTGTGGATTAAGTCGTCAGAAAGTAATTGGAATAAAAAGTTTATCAAAACAAACATTGAATAAATCATTTAATCCAAGATTGATATCAAAAATGTCTGATGAAAATGCTATAATTTATTTATCTCAACTAAAACAAATTGGGAGATGGTCTGCTGAAATGATCTTATTATTTACATATAATCGATCAAATATTTGGCCTGTGCAAGATATTGGTTTATTAAGGGCTATTTCAAAGAATTATAAAAAAAAATATTTGCCCCCTGAAAAGTTTATAAGAATTTTGAAAAAAAGATTTTCTCCTTATTGTTCAGTTGCAACATGGTATTTATGGAGAAGTATAGATCCTGAACCAATACAGTATTAATTACCCTCAACAATTTGGTGATGTCTAATTGCGTGACCTTTAAGAATATCATGAGCTTCTTGATACTCTTTAGAGTCATAACACCTTAAAGCGGAATTATAATCATGAAATTCAACTACAACAATTCTTGGAGAATCAATTCCATCATTAGTCCTATTTTTTCCACCTCTAACCAGGAATTTTCCATAAAATTTTTCTATAGCTGGCTTTGCTTTAAGAGCATACTCCTTTAGTTTTTCTGTATCAATAATCTTTTCATAAATGCACACCCAATAAGCTTTCATAACTCTCCTTTTTTAAATTTTTTTTTAAATCGGCTTGATTTATTATTTATCAACTTTAGTCTATCCATTCTTGATAACTTTTCAAATTATCTTGTAAAAATTTTGGTAATCTGTCCAATGGATACTTTTCAAGTTTGCTTCCGTTTCCAATTTTATTGACTCTTTTATCTACTTTTAAATCATATATTGCTTTTTTATTTTTTATTATCTCATCAATTACGTCTATCGAAATAGGATTTTCATCAAATTCTCTATGATGAAGATAAGACTTTAATTTATGCTGAATTTCTGAAGCAGTTTTAACATTTGTAAAGTGCCAACCACCATTATTAATAATTTTAATATCAATAAATTTTGTTTTTGAAAAAAAAACATCTAAACGATAGAAAGGAAATTTTCTGTCTTTTATATTTCTTAACCACTGAGGTGTTTTCAAATATTTTTTTTTGCAACCTTTAGTACCTGTCCAATTTAAATTTGGTAAATAAAGATTAAGTTTGTAATACAATATATCTTGTTTAAATAAAATTATCTTTTGATTAATTTTATCAAGATCTAAATTTTTTAAGTTAGGAATTTCATCTAAGTCTGAAATTAAAATCATATCGTCATTTTTTGCCTCATTTAAACCATTAATTATAAAGTTTCTTTGACCATTTTCCCTGTAAAGAGCATTTAAAATATATTTTCTAGATTTCTCACTTTCAGTATCATTACTTAAGATTTCTTCTATGTTTTCAGGTCTTTTATCATAAATAAGGTATATTATTTTTTTTTTGAATTTTTCAAATTTTTTATGATTAAATAATAATTTTCTTTTATCCCCTCTATGATTGAACGTACTTTCAACTATAACAAAATAATCAACATATTCGTTAAGTGTATTTAGTCTTAAGTCTAAGACTACGTCTTCATCAAAATACATAAAACAATCAAAAATTTTCATAATTTCTTTTTAATCTTTTTTATTTTCTTTTATATGATAAAAAAATCCATGGCTGATAAATTAATTGTAAGTTTTCAAGAATACACTAAAATTGTCGAGAAGTTGGCTCTTCAAATTCATAATAACTATAAACCAACAGTTCTTGTCGGAATTATGAGGGGTGCAGCACCCATAATCGATATTCTTTCTAGAATTTTGAAACTTCCAATAGCTTATATAGTTATACAAAGTTACTCAGGAAAAGGTGTAGAGGATCAACAAGGCCAGCTTATGTTTGCCAGAGAAATAAGCTCTTTAGCAAATAATGAAGATTTTAATAAAGTACTCTTAATTGACGACCTATCAGATACCGGTCTAACTCTTAATAAAAGTATAGAGTGGTTGAGAAGTTATGGACCAACTAAAGATTTTATAAAAGAGGTTAAAACAGCTTGTTTGTGGAAAAAGAAATCATCAACTTTTGAGCCAGATTTTTGTCCCATTAGATTAGACTCTGATCCATGGATTGTTCAGCCCACTGAGCATTATGAAGAACTATCTATTAAGGATATTATCGAAAAAAATAAATAGGGATAATTTTAAAACTATCCCTATTTATCAAATCTTTTATTTATGCAACTACAAAACTTACAACACTAAGAATTGCAATAACCCATATAGCAGGTGAAGTAGTTGAAAACTTACCAGTAAATATTTTAATTAAAGCATAAGATACAAATGCTAAAGCAATGCCATTACTAATACTATAAGTTAAAGGCATTGTTATCATTGCAAGTATTGCTGGAGCAGATTCTGAAATATCATTCCACTCTATATCAGTAATATTTTTGATAAAAAGAACCGATACAAAAAGTAAGGCAGCACCATCTATTTGTTTTGGCAAACTAGTAGCTAGTGGTGCAAAAAATATACATGCTAAAAACAGTAGGCCAATTACTAAAGAAGTCATTCCAGTTTTGCCACCAGCTTTTACACCAGCTCCTGACTCTACGTAACTTGTAACAGTTGATGTCCCCATCATTGCACCAGCCACTGTGCTTACACTATCAGATAACATAGCTTTGTTTATATCTTGAACTTTTCCATCTTTACCAACCTTACCGGCAACATTTGCTACAGAGGTCAAGGTCCCCGCTGTGTCAAAGAAGTCTATAAATAGTAAAGTAAATATCACAGTAGACATACCTGCTGTCAAGGCTGCTGATAAATCAAATTCAAAGAGATAAGTCATTGGTGGTGGTGAACTTGCAATACCGTTAAATTTTGCAAGTCCAGCGGCCCATGCAATAATACTAAAAACTAGAATACCTATAATAATATTTCCTTTTACATTCATTTTATCTAAAACAATTATCGCTATAAAAGTTGCACATCCAAGAAGAACTAAAGGATCCCCTAAGTTTCCTAGCTGCACTAATGTGACTGGATTATCAACTACAACTTCCATTATTTGTAATCCAATTATTGCTAAGAATAATCCTATACCTGCTCCTATTCCTAATTTTAAACTTCTAGGAATTGAATTAATCAACCAAGCTCTAATTGGAGTTAATGATATAATCAAAAATAGGACTCCAGCAACTAATACCGCTCCTAAAGCTTCTTGAGGTGAGTAACCCATTCCACCACAAACTCCGAAAGCAACGAAAGCATTAATACCCATACCAGGCGCCAGACCTATTGGCCAAGTTTTCCCATAAAATGCCATTATGAAGCAAGCTAAAGAAGTAGCTAAAATTGTTGCTGTATATACAGCGCCGAAATCAAAGAAACCTTTATCCGGTCCGGCAAATTCCCCAGATAATATGAATGGATTTAAAAACATTATATAAGCCATAGTCAAAAAAGTAGTTGTCCCGGCTATAACTTCAGTTTTAAAATCTGTTTTATGTTTTTTGTAATTAAAATAATTTTCGAGCATTTTTCCTCCTATCAAATGACCAATATTCGATTCTTTTAATAATTACCTTTTAAAAACGTTATTTATTCACATATTTCAACTGAGAAGTTTATATTTATGCTTTAATTAGACTGTTATTATTTATTTATGCAAAAGATAAAACTTTTTCTGCTTAGTTTTTTTATAATAATCATATTATCAGGTTGCAAGACTATTAAAGAAAAGACTGATGCCATAGTAGAAAAAGAGAATAAAAAATTAAGTAAATTTATTGGAAAATCTTCAAATATCTTACAGACAGATCTTGGCAAGCCTGATGAGAATTTTAAAAACGAAAGGGGCAATATAGTGTTTGTTTATAATACCAAAAAATATGGAATTCCTTGTGAAAGAAGATTTGAAATAGACACTAAATCCGTGGTTGTTGGGTTTGTATCTAATGGATGTTTTTAAATTACTTGCGGAGACAAAAACTCCGCAAGCAAAGTTTCCGCTTATTTAATTTCAATAAGTTTTTTCTTTTTATGTTCAGGAATAATTCTTTCACATGATATTGTTAAAAGACCATCTTTAAGCTCAGCATCATTTACTTTTACATCATCTGCTATAGTAAACGATCTTGCAAATTGTCTTTGAGAAATACCTTTATGAATTATTTCACCATCACCATCTTTATTGTTTAATTTATTAACTTGTTTAGTTCTCACAGTTAATAAGTTATCCTCAAATTCAACTTCAACATCTTTTTTATTAAAGCCAGCTAAAGCAACTTCAATTGCGTAGTTATCTTTTCCAACTTTTCTAATGTTGTATGGTGGGTAATTTGACTGCATTGTCATTGCACCATTACCTAGTAAATTTTCAAATTGATCGAACATGTCGTCAAAACCAATAGAAAAAGGCCTAAGTGAATTAAATATAGATAAATCTTTACTTGTCATTATTTCCTCCTTTGTTAAGCAAGTTTATTGGTATGCCCCATTAGGCGACATACTAAAGTTTATGTGGGTACTAATTAAATATTTTCAATATATTTAAATTAATTTTTTTTCGATATTTTTAAAGCAAAAGCATAATCTAAAGCAATTTCTTCTATTGCTCCATCTCTTCCAGACTTTCCACTATGGCCGGCATCCATCTCAGTTTTTAAAAGAAGTAAATTATTATCTGTTTTGAAATCCCTTAACTTTGCTGTAAATTTTGCTGGTTCATCAAATAATACACGGTTATCACTTAAGCTAGTTGTAATTAATATGTGAGGGTAATCCATCTTTTTTATATTATTATAAGGAGCATATGAAAATATGTAATCAAAATGATCTTTATTATCTTTTGCATTACCAAACTCATCGAATTCACCAACTGTCAAGGGCAAAGAATGATCAAGGTTAGTAGTTAAGGAATCTACAAATGGGACTGCCATTATAACTCCTAAAAATAAATCAGGACTTTGATTTAATACTGCTCCCATTAATAATCCTCCAGCAGAACCGCCCATTCCAATTATTTTACCCTTTGAGGAATAATTATTTTCTACTAAATATCTAGCTGCATAAATATAATCTTCAAATGTATTTTTTTTATTAGTAAGTTTACCCTCCTTCCACCACTTCATTCCTTTTTCCATTCCACCTCTTATGTGGGCTGTTGCCCAAATTATATCTCTGTTAATAAGACTTAATCTTGTCGAAGAAAAACCAGGACTCATTGAGTTTCCATAAGAACCATAGCCGTATAAAAGTAAATTCGCAGTTCCATCTATCTTAGTTTTTTTATGTCTAGTTATAGTTAAAGGGACCATCCTTCCATCATGTGATTTAAATTCAATTCTTTCCACAATATAATTATCAGGATTGTGTCCTGATGGAATTTCTTGCTCTTTAACTAATCTTTTAGATTTATTGGATAAATTATACGAATAAACTCTTGATGGGGTCTTGGGTGAAGAATAACCAAGATAAACTTCATCGGTATTTTTATCTTTTTGTTTAAAAGATATATTAGGTACGTAAATTTTTTCATCAGAAAAAATTAATTCCTCCTCAACATTTGTATTGATATTTCTCAAAAACAACTTGTCTAATGCATCTGAAGTTTCAGATCTAATTATCCAATCTTTTAAAAAATAACATCCACCAATTAAAACTTCTTTTTTTGGAGAAACGAAAGGTTTCCATTTTTGTTGGTTTAAACTATCGGATATATCGATTTTAAAATCTTCTGCATTTTTATTGGTATGATTATAAAACTTATCATTCCATGAATTTACTGAGTAAAGAATTCCCTTTTCTCTTTTATTAATTAATTTTGGAGATGGTTTTTTCTCGTTTACACCAAAATAATATTGTTCCGAAGTATTATGATCAGAAGAATATATAAAATAATATTTTTCATCAGAACTTAAACCTATACTTACAGTAAAAGCTTCATTTTTTTCTTCAAATATTATTTCATCTTCATTTTTAAAATTTCCTATTTCGTGTCTTAAAATTTTTCTCGGTCTATGATTTTCATCTAATTTTGAATAAAAAATATATTTATCATCTAAGCTAAAGGTTATATTTCCAGATGTATCTTTAATTTCTTTTGTAATAATTTTATTTGAAACTATATCTCTCAAATAAATGGTATAATATTCTGATCCCTTAATATCTAAAGAATACCCTAGTAACTTGTCATTATGACTAACTTCTAAATCACCAATACCAAAATATTCTACACCAAGTTTTTCTTTTTCTTTATCCCCATTCCAAATTTCCTCTATCTTGTTTTTACCATTTTTTTTTCTAAGTTTTATAGAATAATTACCTTTTGTTGTTGTTTTAGTCCAATATTCATAAGTATGATCTTTATAAGGAAGAGATTCGTCATCAAGTTTAATTCTGGCTTTAATTTCGTCAAACAGTTTTTTTTGTAATTCTTTGGTGTCTTTTAAATGGTGATCAGTATATTCGTTTTCTTTAGAAAGATACTCTTCTACTTCAGGGTCTAATTTGGTTTTATCTTTTAAAACTTCCAAAATATTATCTTGATGTACCCAACTATAATTGTCCTCCCAGGTTGTGCTGTGGCAAGATTTTATTTCTAGTTTTTTTCTAAGTTGTGGTACTTTCATAAAAAAGAAACTTATATGAATATTTTAATATATACACTGGTCATATTAACAATTTTTTATTTCCTTTTGAAGTTTGTTAGTAATATTTCCTCAAAAAAGATATCAAAAAGTTTAAGATTAATAACTATTTCAGGATTATTTGTTTTAGCAATTCTATTTGCGATAGGTGGGAAGTTTTTGTTAACTTTGCCATTAACACTAGCAAGTTTAGCTTTATTAAAATTAAAAGGTTTAACCTTATTTCAAATGATATCTTTGTATAGATTAATACAAACATTAAAAAAGTCTGGAAGATTTTCTTTTAATCAATCTCAAAATAACAATATGTCAACTATGTCAGTTAATGAGGCATATAAGATTTTAAATTTAGATCAAAAGAAAAAAATTACAAAAGAAGATATAAATAAAGCCTACACAAAAATACAAAAAAAAATTCATCCTGATATTTCACCAGAAACAGCCAGGTTATCTACATTAGTGAATGAAGCGAGAGATGTATTATTAAAAGATTTTATATAAAATTTTTTATTTCTTTAATTACCATTTCCACTGTTATAGAATTTGGATTTAACTTTGATCCATGATCTATTTCATTAATATCCACATTTGGTGGAATAATCCTTTTTTGATTTTTGCTGTAATCTGAATAGGCTTTTGGGGTATCTAGTAAAATTACAAAACTAGGCTTATTCATTTGACTTGAAACATGATGACCAAAAGAGTCATTCCCAATAAAAATATCACTACAATAAATATAATAAATTATTTCAGACACATCTTTAGTTGCTAAAGACATACAATTATTTTTCCCTATCTCTTCAATTATTTTTTCGGCGTCATTTTTATCATTTGGTCCGCAAAGTAAATAAAAATAAAAATCATTTAATTGATTTAATTTTTTAATTAATTTAATAAAATTACCATAACCCCATTTAGTCGTAGGGCCTGATGAGCTAATTCCTAGAATTATCTTTTTGTGATTGTTAATTTTATATTTTTCTAATTTCGAATGATTAATTAAAATTTTAGTCTCTGTGGGACAATTTTCAATATTAAGTGAATTTTCGGTAAATTTTTTTGCTGCTTCTACAAGATGTAAATTTTTTTTGTTTAATAATGGATAATGATAAATATTTTTAATCCCAGCTAATTTACTTGACAAATAATGTCTAACGCTTGGATAAAAAATAAAGATATTTTCAAAATTAAATTTTTTAATGAAATTTGATAGTTTAAATAAATCGAAGAATTTTCGATGAAATTTATCTAGATAAATTACCTCTTTAAAAGAAGGGTCATCTTTTAAAACTTTATCTAAATTAGGACACAAGGTAATTAAACTTATAGGTCCAAATTTTTTTGCAATTTGATGACAATAGCTAAGATGCAATAAATTCGCACCAAGTCCTTTGTAACTTAAAAAAATTCCTGTTTTCATATAAATAACTTTTCTATTATACTTAATTAAAAAAAATTTATGTCAAAAATTAAAGGGATATATGCAGCAGGAATGACAGTCTTAAATACAGATTTAAGTCTTAATGTTAAAAAAACAATCTTACATTCAGAAAAAATTATCGAACAAGGTTGCCATGGGGTAGCAATTTTTGGAAGTACCGGTCAAGCACAACTTCTTTCAATTTCAGAAAAAATAGATTTATTAAATAAACTTTCCTTAAGTAATTATAAAAAAAATTTTTTGATTGGTACTGGTTTAAATTCCTTAGGTGAAATTATTAATATGATGAAAATAGCTTTGTCTTTAGGCTTTAATAAATTTTTGATTATGCCACCTGCTTATTACAAATATGGAGATGGAGAGGTAATAAATTTTTATACTAAAATAGTAGAGGCTAATCCTGATAGTGAACTTATCCTTTATAACTTTGAAAAACTTTGTGGATACAAATTCAGCTTGGATTGCATAAAAGAACTTGTGAAAAGATTTCCCGATCAAATAATTGGAGTTAAAGATAGCTCATATAATTTATTTGAAAATTTAAAATTGGAGAATTTTTCAGTTTTACCTGGTTCTGAATTAAAATTGTTAGAGGGTCTGGAATTAGGTTGCTCTGGTATAATTTCCGCTACTTGTAATGTAACAGCAATATTAGCTAGAAAGGTTTATGATGATTTTCTTTTAGGAAATGAGCAAGAATATAATAAAAAATTATGTAAAGTAAGAAGTTCATTTGATAAATATAATTTAATTTCTAGTCTGCACACTTATTATTCCCAAAAAGAAGAAATCTATAAAAATATATTACCTCCTTTGAGTTTACTAAATAAAAATGAAGAAAAAAATTTAATGGAAACTTTAAATGGATTAAATTTTTCAACAAGTTCAACTTTAGCAGCCTAATGTATCTTGCGAGGTTTTTAAATAAAGTTTTTAAAAAAGGTGGTTTTATTTTAACTGATGCTAATTTAAAAGATTATATAATTGGAAATCCTAATTCTAAGCCTATTAAGTTAAAAATTTTAAATAAAAGACTTCATTATAAATTATTATTCCATCCTGATTTATATTTTGGAGAAGCTTATACCAACGGTGAGATAGTTATTGAAAACGGAACTCTTACAGATTTTTTAGATTTAGCTCTAGAGAACTTTGGAAGAGGGGAATTAAATTTTTTCAGTTATTTAATAAACAGACTTAAAGGATCTTATAGGTATCTAACAAATTTTAATTTTATTAAAAAATCAAAAATGAATGTATCACATCATTATGATATTTCTGATGATTTATATGATCTATTTTTAGATCCAAAAAAACAGTACTCTTGTGCTTATTTTGAAAATGAAAATGATACCTTAGAAACTGCTCAAAACAAAAAAATTCAACATATAATTAAAAAACTTAATATTAAAGAAAATCAAAAAGTACTAGATATAGGTTGTGGTTGGGGTTCATTGGCAATTGACATAGCAAGGAGTGCTAAATGTGAAGTTACAGGAATAACACTTTCAGAAAATCAATTAAATTATTGTAATAAAAAAGCAAAAGAAATGAATTTAGAAAATCAGGTTAAATTTAGATTAATGGACTACAGACAGTTATCAGAAAAATTTGACAGAATAGTAAGTGTTGGAATGTTCGAACATGTTGGCCGAAAATTTTACAAAAAATTTTTTAAACAGATTGAAAATTTGCTTAATTATAACGGAGTTTCTCTAATTCATACAATTGGGTCTGTTAACCCACCAAGAGACCCACATCCCTGGATAACAAAATATATTTTTCCTGGAGGATATACCCCAAGTTTGAGTGAAGTAACTACTCCTATAGAAAAAGCAGGTTTAATAGTAACTGATATTGAGGTTTTGAGGCTTCACTACTCTCATACTCTGAGACATTGGAAAGAAAATTGTATTAAAAACAGAGAAAAAATTATCAAAATGTTCGATGAAAAATTTTTTAGAATGTGGGAATTTTACCTAACAGGATGTGAGATGGCATTTAAGTGGGGTGATCAAGTTGTATACCAATTTCAACTTACAAAAAACTATACTTCAACTCCTGTGACGAGAGACTATATTTATCAATAAATTATTGATAAGGTTGTTTCTTCTCAGAAATGAAAAAAAAACAAAAAAAATCTAAAAAAAAGAGGAAAATATTAAAAAAAACAAAAACTTATATAGCCTCAAGTAGACTAAAAAAAAATAAAAAGAGAACAAAAAAATTAAAAAAAAAAAGAGTTATTAAAAAAAAAAAAATTAGATTTAAAAAATTAAAAAGAGACAATTACTTAACTCAGATTAAAAAAACCCAAAATGAGAGTATAATTCTAAAATTTGTAAAATTTCAATTATCTCTAAAATCTCAATTTAATTTTAAATTCAATTTTAGTTTAGAAAAACATATTCAAGGTTTTTTTGACAAAATTTCAGAAACAATTTCAAGTTACAAAGTTTTAAAACTTAATGAAAAAAGAAGAATAAAAATAGAAAAAATTGAAAAAGAGAGAGAAGCAAAAATTGAGTTGATAAAAAATAAAGAAGAGCAAGAGGCTCTAAGAGTTAAATTAAAAGAACAAACACTCAAAGAAGAAGTTAGGTTAGAAAAACAAAGAGTAAAAGATATAAAATTATTTTTAAGAAAAGAACAAGCGATTTTAAGAATTGAACAAGCAGAAAAACAAAAACAATTTTTAAAACAATTAAAACTAGATAAACAAATTGAAAAATTCAGAATAAGAGAAGTCAAGGAACTTGAAAAGCTGGAGAAAATTTCATTAAAAGAAAAAAGAGAAGATTATGCAGGATTACAAGATAGAATTGATAAACTTAAAGAAAAATACCGTTTACTTCGAGATCAAAAAATTAAAGAAAGAGTTGAAGCTCTAGGAGTTAAACTTCAAGGTAATGAAGATAGAGAAACTTTATTAGAAAAAGAAAAAATATATACTTTAGAAAGACAAAAAATTGAGTTTGCTTTAGAAAGTTTTTATAGAAGTGCTAGCAGTTTGGTATTTCAGTTAAATAAAAGACATATTACTCGAGACATGTCTATTTTTCGATGTATAGATAGACGATTTGAAACTGGAGAAGTTTTTATTAAATGGGACGAGTCACTAGATGAGGATTGGTTATTATTAATTTATATAAAAAATAATTCTCCAAATGAAGGAATTGTAATTGAAGATAAAACCAATCCTGAAAAAAATCTGTCTCATGAGTTTAGAAATGTGGATATATTCAAAGCCTCAGATACCATGGTAGACTCTTTAACGCAACTCATTGCAAGGAAAAGAGCCAAAAATAATAATTAAACATTTATATTTAATTAGGTATTATCTCATATGATTTTAGGATCTGCTTTTTTAATAATTTTATATTTAGTTTTTAGATATATTATTTCTTGGATTACATATTATAACAATCTAGACTCAAGACTTGGAGATAGCACATGGAGATTTACTTACGATTATCCTGTAGTAGGTGAGAGAGATATTTCTGATTTGGATGATAAAGATTTTGTCAGATTAAGAAGAAAAAAAAATAAGATTATATTATTAATGTATTCTTTAGTTTTGGTTATGTTTATATCTTCTATGTCTTTACTGAGTAAATTTTTACTATTTTTCTTTAGTTAAATTTTTTCAATTGTTTTTTATTTTTGAGATATAGAAAAAAAGCTATTATTTCATATACAACAGCAAATATATTAAAGATGATTGGTAATTTAAAAAAGTTATAAAGAAATTTATACTTTGGCATTTTTTTCCACAATAATAGAAAAGCCTCTGCGCCTCCTAAAACTTTTTCACCATCTTTAATATGAAGTCTTCTTAAGAGTTGTTTGCTATCTTTAGATGTTTCTTTTTCAGCTAATTGATTATCTGTAATGTCAACCCAATCAATTTCCTCTATTTTTTGCTTCTTATAAAGGTCAATTTCAGCCTTACAAATTTTACAGGAATTATTAAAATAAACTTTCATAATAGGTTAAATTATTACTAATTTGTCTAATTAATGTACATGCGTAAAATACTCTAGTTGAAAAATCTATGAAACTATTTATTTAATAGAAATTATGAGTAATTTCTTCGATAAATCTGACCTGTCTAGAAGTGAAGCCGAAAATATTGTTTCGGAGACTTTGCAAAAATGTGATGATGGTGAATTATACCTTGAAAATTCTAAGTCAGAGTCAATTTTATTGGACGACAATAAAATAAAAAACTCCAGCTATAATTCAGATTTAGGATTTGGACTTAGAGCTATTTCTAATGAAATAGTTGCATATTCACACTCAAATGAAATTTCAAAAAGTTCTTTAGAGCAATCTTCAGAAAATTTAAAATCAACACTAAAATCTGCTAAGGGCACTTATAATCACGAAATTCCTAAATCAAATAAAAAATATTATGATAATATTAACCCTATTGAACAAAAGTCATTTAATGAAAAAATTAAAATACTTAATGAAGTAAATAAATATTTACGTTCAAAAGATAGTAATGTTAAACAAGTTACTGCTAATTTTTTGGGAGAACAAAAATCTGTAGAAATAATTAGATCTGGTGGTGAAACTTTATCAGATGTCCGTCCTTTAATAAGATTCAATGTATCAGTCATGCTTGAGAAAAATGGACGAAAAGAAACAGGGGTATATGGAGTTGGTGGGCGACAATCTTATGAATCATATCTGAAAGATGACAATTGGAAAAGCGTTTGCGACGAAGCTTTAAGAATAGCATCAGTAAATTTAGAAAGCAAACCAGCACCAGCTGGTGAAATGAAAGTTGTATTAGGACCAGGCTGGCCAGCGATATTAATTCATGAAGCTGTTGGTCATGGTTTAGAAGGAGATTTTAATAGGAAAAAAACTTCAGCTTTTCACAATCTAATGGGCCAAAAAGTTGCAAGTGAAGGAGTTACAATTATTGATGATGGTACGATTGATAATCGAAGAGGCAGTCTTACGATTGATGATGAGGGAACACCAACAGAAAGAACTGTTTTAATTGAAAATGGAATTTTAAAAAATTTTATGCAGGATAGATTAAATGCAAATTTAATGAAAACTAAATCTACTGGTAGTGGAAGAAGAGAAAACTACAGACACATCGTTCTGCCAAGAATGAGAAATACGATGATGCTTAGCGGCAAACAAACCCAAGATGAAATGATAAAAGCTGTCGATAAAGGTATTTTTGCAGTAAGTTTTGGTGGAGGACAAGTTGATATTACATCTGGAAAATTTGTTTTTAATTGCACAGAAGCTTATGAAATCATTAACGGTAAAATTGGATCTCCAATAAAAGGAGCAACATTAATAGGGGATGGTCCTTCAATTTTAAAAGAAGTTTCTATGGTTGGGAATGATATGATGATGGATCCTGGTATCGGAACATGTGGTAAAGCTGGCCAAGGTGTTCCTGTAGGTGTTGCGCAACCGTCCATATTAATTAATAAGATGACTGTTGGCGGTACAAAACTTTAAATGGTTAAGGATCAAGAATTTTTAGAAAAAAAAGCCTCATATTGTCTAGGTTTAGCAAAAAAACTAGGTGTGACTGAGTCCAGTGTAATTGTTAACAATTCGGTTTCTGAAACTGTTAATTTCAGAAATCAAAAATTAGATGAGTCTAATAGATCAGATAACCTCGGTATAGTTATTACTACCTTTATTGGTAAAAAAAAATCATCAATATCTTCATCAAATTTATTAAATGATAATTTGAATATTTTAATTGAAAAATGTGTTGAGACAACAAAAAATACTCCTGAGGATGAATTTAACTCTTTACCTGACAAAAATTTATTAGCAAAAGAATTGAAAGATTTAGATCTGTATGACGATACTCATATAGAGAACGATGAAAAAATAGATTATTTGAAAAAATTAGAAGCTTCTGCTTCAAGCAATAAAAAAATTGTAAATACTGAGTCAAGTTTTTCACAAAATAAATCAAATTTTATTTTAGCTAATAGTGAAGGTTTCTGTGATGGGTACAAAACCTCTTCATTTACATCATCAAGCGTGGTGGTTGCAAAAGATCATAACAGTATGGAGAGAGATTATGAGTATTCTAGCAAATGCTTTCTTAAAGACTTAGATGACTCAGAAGAATTAGGAAAATTAGCTGCAGACCAAACCATCAGAAAACTAAGTCCTAAAAAAATAGGAAGTGAAAAAATTGCTATAATTTTTGATAAAAGAATTGCCAAGGGAATATTAAGTTCTTTTGCAAGTGCTATTTCTTCATCAGCAATATCTAGAGGAACTTCATTTTTAAAGGATAAGATAAATCAAAAAATTTTTTCTGGCATAATAAATGTTATTGATAAACCAGATATATTAAAGGGCTTAGGTTCAAGGAGTTTTGATAGTGAAGGAGTAAAGACAGAAACCCTAAATTTAGTAGAGCAAGGAGTCTTAAAAAATTATCTTATAGATACTTATAACGGAAAAAAGTTAAATCTTAAATCAAATGGAAGATGTGGGGGGAGTAGTAATCTTTATTTTGAAAATGGAAATATTAATTATCAAGACTTATTGAATTCTAATTCTAAAACTCTCTATATTACAGAAACTATAGGACATGGAAGTAACGTTGTAACAGGTGATTACTCAGTTGGTGCAACAGGATTTTTGGTTGAAAATGGAGAATTTAAGTATCCAATAAATGAATTTACAATAGCAGGTAATTTTAAGGATATGTTTCAAAATATTACTTTAGCTAACGACTTAGATTTTAGATATGCAACTAATTCACCAACTATGATGATTGAAGGAATGGTTGTTGCAGGTAAATGATTGATTTTTGTGTAATTGGCTCTGGTATCTCCGGAGCTACTATTGCAAATCTTTTAAGTAAAAAATACTCTGTAATTTTGTTTGATAAGGGTAGGGGTCCAGGAGGTCGTGCATCCTTTAAAAGAATAAAAGGTAAAATAGGCTTTGATCATGGAACTCAATATATTTCACCAAAAACAAAAGAATTTAAAAAATTTACCAAAGATTTAATTAAAAAAAGAATTTTAAAGATTTGGGGTGGTAAGCATGTTTTTCTTAGTTCAAAAAAAAAGAACAATAAAAATCATCTAAAAATTGTAGGTAAAAATGGAAATAATGATATTAGTAAATATTTATTAAAAAAAATTAATTGTAATTACCAGAGTGAACTGAAAAAAATTTATTATAAAAATAAATTTTGGTATTTATTATTTGATAATGGAAAAATAGAAACTAGTAAAAATATAATCTTAACCTTTCCTTTTCCTCAATTAAAAAAACTTTCTAAAAAATTTATTAATAATTCTTTTTTAGATAAATCGATAAAGATGGATGCAAATATTACAACGATGATTGCAATAAAAAAAAATAAGAAATCAAACAGTAGTTACTTCTTTGATGACCCAATTTTAGGTTGGGCTGGTAATGAAAATTCAAAAAAAAGATTTAACTCAAAATATGATCTATGGACTCTTCAAAGCACATTTAAGTGGGCTAACAAAAACATTAATCAAAATAAGAATAAAAAAAAAGAGAACTCAAAAGTTATGATTGATAAATTTTTTCAGCTTTCAAATATTAAAAAAACGAAAATTAATTATTCTCTCAACCACGGTTGGAAATATTCATCAAATTCGAAACCATTTAGTATCAAAAGCTATTGGGATCCTAAGAAAAGATTGGGTATTTGTGCTGATTGGTTCGTAGGACCTAGACTAGAGTCAGGTTGGATTAGTGCACACAACTTATTTAAAAAAATTTCAAGATAATTTATTCAAAATTTTTTAATTTATATTCCCAATTACCCATTCTTGAATAGGATACCTTTATAATCCTTAAGTTTTTTGGATCATACCAGATATTAAAATCTAATCTTTTGTCTTTAGGTATACTCATGTCTTTAGATCTGAGTGTAAAACGATCAACATCATAAATTTTTTCATAAAGCTCAATTTTTTCTTTTCCTACAAAAGTAACCACTTGTCCTTTAATACTACCTGAGATTGGACTTATTTGAGTACCAGCTTGTAAAATTTTGTGATTCCACCAATTTCCAATCACATTATTAATTGAGGCTTCACCACTATAAGAGGAGCCATTAATATCAAATTTTTTACTTTTTTTATTAAAAATTAAATTTACAAACTTTTCTTTATCATTTTGTAAAGTTTTAGATTTAAATAAAACTAGTTGATCTTTGACATATTTTTCCTCACTATAACCTTCTACTTGAAAAATTGTTGCCCCTAAAAGTTTTACTGAAAATTTGAGTTGATTAGAAACAACTGTTTCATCTCCATTTCTCTTAAAAAAATAATTATTATAACCAATAAGCTCACCATTTCTAAAAATCTCCATCTCAATTTTGTTATATTTAATGTAATGTCCAATATGAGCGATTGAATTTGTTGGATAAATTAAGAGTAATAGTGTGATTATAATTTTTTTCATTTAATAATTAGTTTAATAGACTTTTTTAACAATAGAAATAACTTATTAAAATGTTTTTAAAAATTAAGAAAATACCAAGGGTCAATTGGAGTTCTGATAAACCTTATAATTTTAAACCAAAATTTTCTACGTTCTTTTTTTTATGTTTTGGTTTAACTTTATTTGGTCTAGGCGAAGGTCTGCTAATTGTATCATTTATGGGTGCTTCTCCTTGGAGTGTTTTAGCGCAAGGTATTTCTCTAAATGTTAATTTGAGCATAGGAACAATTACATTATTAATAAGTATTGCAGTTTTAATTTTGTGGATTCCTCTTGGTCAAATACTAGGAATAGGAACAATATTTAATGCATTAATAATTGCATTGATGATTGATCTTTGTATAAAATTTATCCCAACACCATCTAATTATATTTATCAATTAATTTTAGCCATTGTTTCTGTAATTACAGTTGGTATTGGAGGTGGTATTTATTTGGTCTCTAATCTTGGAGCAGGACCAAGAGATGGATTAATGATTGGTCTACAAAAAAAAACAAATTTACCTGTTGCTGCTGTTAGAGCTTTTTTAGAAATCTCAGTTGTTAGCATCGGATGGTATTTAGGTGGAACAGTAGGTATTGGAACTTTATTATTTGCTTTTGGAATTGGCCCTTGCATTGCTCTAGGATTATATTTAGTTGCTAAAATATTTAATTAAGCTGCGGCCCCTGATTTTTCATTTCTTTTTCTATCATGCGGATCAAGAATAGCTTTTCTTAATCTACAAGACACAGGTGTAATTTCAAGAGCTTCATCTGAATTCAAAATACTTAGTTGTTCTGCTATTGACATTTTTCTGACTGGTGTAAGAACAACATTTTCGTCAGTGCCTTGAGTTCTCATATTAGTTAACTTTTTACCTTTCATTACGTTAATTATCATGTCTCCTGGTTTAGGAGATAATCCAACTATCATCCCTGGATAAACTGGATCGTTATGAGTTACAAACATCTCACCTCTTGCTTGCAGATTGAATATTGCAAAAGCAACAGCCTTTCCTTGTTCCATTGATATTAAAGCTCCATTTCTTCTACCTTCCATTTCTCCCTCAAAAGGACCATAGTTATGAAAAATTCTGTTTATTACTCCATTTCCTTTTGTAAGTGTAAGAAATCTACCATTATAACCCATCAATCCTCGTGTTGGAGCATGAAATATTAATCTCTTTTTCTCTTTACCAGTATCTTTTAATTCTATTAATTTACCTTTTCTTCTATTCATTGAGTCTATTATTTTTGAAGAATATTCTTCGTCAAGATCAATTGTAATTTCTTCTATTGGTTCGAGTTTTTTACCACTATCGTCTTTTTGAAATAAAACTTTTGGAGGGCTAATGGTTAGTTCAAATCCTTCTCTTCTCATTTGAGTAAGAAGAATTTCAAGCATAAGTTCACCTCTACCACTTACTACAAAAGAATCATTTTTATCATTTTCTGAAAAAGTAATTCCCACGTTATTTTGTGCCTCTTGAATCAGTCTGTCTCTAATTTGTGTACTTGTGAGTTTTTTTCCTTCGGTACCAGCTAATGGTGATGTATTAACTGTAATAGTAATTGACATTGTTGGAGGATCAATTGGTGTAGCTGCAATCGGTTTGTAAACCTCTAAATCACATATTGTATCTGCTACGTTTGCTTTTTCCAAACCCGCAACAACAACGATATCACCTGCTTCACCAACCTCAATGGGAACTTTTTTAGTACCTTCATATCTGAAAATTTTAGTAAGTCTCCCCTCATCCACTTTATCACCTTTTAAATTTATCGCCTTAATAGCCTGATTTGCTTTTGCCGTACCTTGAGCAATTCTACCAACCAAGCTTCTTCCTAAAAAATTGTCTGCATAAAGAAGTGTGGAAAGCATGGCAAACGGTTTCGACTTATCTAATTCTGCAGGTTTTACGTGCTCAATAATTTGATCTAAAAGTGGATTTAGGTTTTTTCTAGAACCATCTAACTCTTTATCAGCCCATCCAGATCTTCCACTAGCATACAAAACTGGAAAGTCTAATTGTTCTTCATTTGCATCTAAACTCACAAATAAATCAAAAGTTTCATCTAAAACCTCATTTGCTCTTTGATCAGATTTATCTAATTTGTTAATAACTACAATTGGTTTTAAGCCCTGTTTTAAAGCTTTTGATAATACAAATTTTGTTTGAGGCATTACACCTTCAGCTGAGTCTATTAATAATAAAGCCCCATCAGCCATGCTCAACACTCTCTCAACTTCTGCTGCAAAATCTCTGTGACCGGGAGTATCGATAATATTGATTCTTGAGTTTTTCCAGTTAATTGAAGCTGGTTTTGCTAAAATTGTTATCCCTCTTTCCTTTTCAAGTTCACCAGAGTCCATTAATCTTTCATCAATAATTTCGTTTTCTCTAAATGACCCACTTTGTTTCATTAAATTATCGATTAAAGTAGTTTTGCCATGATCAACATGGGCAATAATAGTGATGTTTCTGATATTGTTGCTCATAAATTGTGGCTCTTATACATTAATTCTTTGATTTGAAAAATTAAAAAATAGTTAATATTTATTAGATAAATAAGGTTAAATAAAAAATTCATTTCTTGTCATTGTTTTAAAAACATATAGATATCGCAATAAAACTAGAGACAATAATTAATCAAAGACTTACTTTCAAAATATAATTTTTAATCATTAAATGGAAAATTTTAGGTCAATAAAAATAGAAGATTCATTAAAAAACTCATTATCTAAAATGAATTTTATCAAGCCAACACCTATTCAAGGTATGGCTATTCCAGTTGCATTAGAAGGCAAAGATATTTTAGGTACTGCTCAAACAGGGACAGGCAAAACATTAGCTTTTAGCATACCTTTAATTAATAAATTAATTTTAGATAAAAATGCTTTTGCATTAGTTATGTGCCCAACAAGAGAATTGGCGTCACAAGTAATGGAAGCAATTAAAAGCATTATAAGTGACAAGATCAATATCAAAACAGCCTTATTAATTGGTGGTGAGTCTATACAAAAGCAACTTAGACAACTGGGTAATAGGTCTAGAATTATAGTTGGAACACCTGGTAGAATTAATGATCATTTAAAAAGAAGAAGTCTTAACTTATCAGCAACAAAGTATTTAGTTTTAGATGAAACTGACAGAATGCTTGATATGGGTTTTGCTCCACAAATTGAAATGGTTTTAAAATTTATACCTAAAAATCATCAAACGTTATTATTCTCAGCAACTTTACCTCAAAACATTTTAAGAATTTCAGAAAGATATTTAAATAAACCTGAGAGAATATCCTCTGGGTCTACTTCAATACCAGTTGCAAAGATCAAGCAAGAGGCTCTCCAAGTTTTTAAAGAAAATAAGTATGATCAATTAATAGATCAATTTTTATTAAGAAAAGGATCTATTTTAGTTTTTGTTAAGACTAAAAGGAACGCTGATAAGATGGTTAAGCGTCTTAAAGAGGAAGGTCATTCCGCAGATGCAATTCATGGAGATCTTCGTCAAAGTAAAAGGGATCGTGTAATTAACTCTTTTAGAAAAGGTTTAAAAAGGATTTTGATTGCAACTGATGTAGCAGCAAGAGGTCTAGACATTCCACTAATTCAACACGTAATCAATTACGATTTGCCACAAGTTCCAGAGGATTATGTTCACAGAATTGGAAGAACCGCAAGAGCGGGATCAGAGGGGTCTGCATTAACCTTTCTAACACCAGATGATAGATTGATGTGGAATTCTATTAATAAATTGATAGACCCAAATTTTAAATCTGTTTTAGATGGTTCAAGAAAGAATTCAAAAATCAAAAAAAGAGAAAAGAGGTCAAATAATAAAAAAAGAAAATTTAGGAAAGATAAAAAATTTAATTTAAAAGATAAACAAAAAGTATTTGAAAAAAAAAAACGAGATAGGGGAAAAAGAAATGAAGAAAAAAAATATTTTGATTTTAAAGGAAAGAAAAATTTTTTTAAAAAGAAACATATAAAACCACCAGGATTTACTAATAACCCTAAGTATTTTGGAAAAAAACCTTTAGAAAACTATTCTTCAAGTGATAAAAAAGAAAGTTATAGTTTTAAAGGTAAGAGGAAATTCAAAAACAGAAGTAATAGACCTAAACAATTTACTTTCAAAAAGTTTAATAAAAAAAGAAAAAAATTTTAAGTTTTTTTAGATTTTTCTTTTTTAAATTTTCTTTTTTCTTTTAAACTAAATTTTGGTTTTTTATTTACACTTGAGTCTTTAAAAGATTTACCACTATATCGTTTGGACATGGTATTATTTTAACTATTATAAAAAAAAAGGGCAGTAAAAACTGCCCTTTTTAAATTTTTTTTGAGATTACTGGGGGATTACATTCCCATGCCACCCATTCCTCCCATACCGCCCATACCGCCCATTCCACCAGGCATAGCAGGAGCACCTGCATCTTTCTCATCTGGTTTGTCTGCTATCATGGCTTCTGTAGTCACTAAAAGTCCTGAAATTGAAGCTGCATCTTGAAGAGCAGTTCTTACAACTTTAACAGGATCAATAATACCTTTTGCAAACATATCGCAGTATTCTTCAGCCTGAGCATCATAACCATGTGTCTTTTTATTCTGTTCTAACAGTTTTCCAACGACCACAGAACCATCTACACCTGCATTTTTGGTAATTTGTCTAATTGGAGATTCTAAAGCTCTTCTCACTAGATCTACACCAGCTTTTTGATCTTCACCTTTAACTTTAACTTTGTCAAGATCTTGAGCTGCATACAATAATGCACAGCCACCACCTGTTACGATACCTTCTTCTACAGCTGCTCTTGTTGCATTTAAAGCGTCTTCAACTCTATCTTTTCTTTCTTTAACTTCAACTTCTGTTGCTCCTCCTACCTTAATAACAGCAACTCCACCAGCTAATTTAGCTAATCTTTCTTGAAGTTTTTCTTTATCATAGTCTGATGTTGTTTCTTCAACTTGTTTCTTAATTGAATCGCATCTAGCTGATATATCTGATTTTTTGCCACTTCCACTTACTATAGTGCTATTGTCTTTATCAACTTTAATTTTTTTACATGACCCAAGGTCTTCAAGTTTAACATTCTCAAGTTTTATTCCCAAATCTTGAGAGATTACTTGGCCACCAGTTAATATTGCAATATCTTCAAGCATAGCTTTTCTTCTATCACCAAAGCCTGGTGCCTTAACAGCTACAACTTTCAAACCTCCTCTTAATTTGTTTACTACTAATGTAGCTAAAGCTTCACCTTCTACATCTTCAGAGATAATCATCAAAGGTCTTCCAGCTTGGACAACAGCTTCCAATAAAGGAACCATTGGCTGTAAATTAGTTAATTTACTTTCATGTAACAATATAAAAGGATTTTCAAGTTCAGTAGTCATCTTATCACTATTAGTTATAAAATATGGAGATAGATAACCTCTATCAAACTGCATGCCTTCTACTACATCAAGCTCTGTATCAATTCCTTTTGCTTCTTCAACGGTAATAACTCCTTCGTTACCAACTTTTTGCATTGCTTTTGCAATCATAGTTCCAATTTCTTTATCACCATTAGCAGAAATTGTACCTACTTGAGCAATCTCGTCACTATCCTTTACCTTTTTAGCAGAAGATATTAAATTTTCTTTAACATTTTCTACAGCTGCATCAATTCCTCTTTTTACATCCATAGGATTCATACCAGCAGTTACATATTTTATTCCTTCTTTAACAATTGCTTGTGCCAAAATAGTTGCTGTAGTAGTTCCATCACCAGCCTCTTCATTTGTTTTACTTGCTACTTCTTTAACCATCTGAGCACCCATGTTTTCAAATTTATCCTCAAGATCAATTTCTTTAGCAACTGACACACCATCTTTAGTTATTCTTGGAGCTCCATAAGACTTGTCCATAACTACATTTCTTCCTTTTGGACCCAACGTAACTCTCACAGTGTCAGCTAAAACATTAACACCTCTAATCATTGCTGCTCTTGCCTCTGCATCAAATTTAATTATTTTTGCCATTTTATTTTCTCCTTTAAATTAGATTATTTACTTGAAATTCCCATAATGTCAGACTCTTTCATTATGCTATATTCTTTGCCATCAATTTTTACTTCTGTTCCTGACCATTTTCCAAATAAAACCTTATCACCAACCTTGACATCCATTGGAATTGTTTTTCCATCTTCGGTTTTTGCACCTCCACCGATAGCAACAACTTTTCCTTCTTGAGGTTTTTCTTGTGCTGTATCTGGAATTATAATTCCACCAGCAGTTTTTTCACTGGAATCTAAAACTTCGATTAAAACTCGATCATGTAACGGTCTAAATTTCATAAATTCTCCTTTATAATATGATCTTCATATAGAGATTGGCATTACTATTTCAAGATATAGTTCAAAATAAGTTAGTTAAAAATTAAGGGAATTTAGGGATTTTATGGGTTATAGATTATTTTGATGACAAAAAATTTAGATAAAGAGGGACTTAGCTCTATAGTTGACAACTACCAACTGTTTTATGTGGATTTATGGGGGGTAGTTCATAATGGTGTCTTTCTTCATAAGGAGGCCATTAAAGTTTTAAAAGAGATAACTAAAAAAAATAAGGATTACATCCTACTCACTAACGCACCAAGACCTAACAATATAGTGAAATCATTTTTAGAAAAATTAGGTATGGAAAAAGAAATTAGAGATCACGTTTTTACTTCTGGAGATGCAGCTTTAAGTTACTTAAAAAAAAATTTATTCAATAAAACTTTTTTCCATGTTGGTCCCCCTAGAGATTTTGATCTATTTGAAGATTTTAAAAAAATGGAAACAAATGATATTAAAGATTGTGAGTACATTTTGTGTACAGGGTTGTTTGACGACCATGATAGAGATTTAAATTTTTACAAAAATTTATTCGAAAAAAATTTATCTAAAAAGATGATTTGTACAAATCCTGATTTAATTGTTGATAGAGGAAACAAGAGAGAATTGTGTGCAGGATCAGTTGCGATGGTATTTGAAAAAATGGGTGGCAAAGTTGTTTATTTTGGGAAACCTTATCCAGAGGTTTATAATCAATCAATCGATAATAAAAACAAAAAGATATTATCAATTGGTGATAATTTAAATACAGATATAAAAGGTGCAAATCTTTTAAATTTTGACACTTTAATAATAACAAATGGAATACATAAAAATGAAATTAAAGAAAAAGGAATTGAACAAATATCAAAATCTTATGAAACAATCTGTAACTATATGCAATCAGAATTAAAATGGTAAGATCGATTAATATATATAATAATTTTAATATCAAATCTACTCACCAAAAATCTATAATTTTGATTGGTAATTTTGATGGGCTACATTTAGGACACCAAAAATTATTTAGTTTAGCAAAGAAATATAAAAAAAAATATTCCTCAAAAATCGGAGTTTTAACTTTTGAACCAATGCCTAAAATGTATTTTAATAAAGATATCAAAAATTTTAGGATAGCTAATCAAAAACAAAAAATAGATCTTTTAAAAAAACAAAGTGTTGATTTTATCATTGTAAAAAAATTTAATAGAGAATTCTCTAATACAAAATCAATTGATTTTATTAAAAACATATTATCTAAAAAATTAAAAGCCAAGTTTATTTTTGTTAGTCATAATTTTAGATTTGGAAACAAAAGAGAAGGGACTGTTAAGCAATTAGTGGATAATCAGAAACAGTATAATTTTAAAATAATTAAACCTATGCCTTTATTAAATAAAAAAAAGATAGTTTCATCCACTATAATTAGAAATTATTTGCAAAGAGGAAAATTAAAAGAAGTTAATAAATTTTTAAATAGAAATTGGTCTATACAAGGAAAAGTACAAAAAGGTAGAAAACTAGGAAAAAAAATCGGCTTCCCCACTGCAAATATTGATATCAGAGACTCTGTTTTAGCATGTCCAGGTGTATATAAGGTAAAAACAAAAATACAAAAAAGTTTTAAATATATAAAAGGCATAGCAAATATAGGTTTTAGACCTACTTTCAGTGGAAAAAAAATATTATTAGAAGTTCATTTATTCAATTTTAATAGAAATCTATATAATAAGAATTTAACAGTTGAATTTTTAAAATTTATTAGAAAAGAAAAAAAATTTAAAGATATTAAACAATTAAAAAAACAAATTAGTAAAGACATTAAAGTGGCAAAAAAATAAATGAGTAAAGACCAAATAAACCTTCCTAAAACTGCTTTTTCTATGAAAGCCAATTTACCAATTAGAGAACCGGTAATTTTAGAATTATGGAATAAAATTAATCTTTACAAAGAATTGAGAAATTCTAGAAAAGGAAAAGAAAAATTTGTCCTTCATGACGGCCCTCCTTATGCTAATGGAAATATTCATATGGGCACAGCTTTAAATAAAATTCTGAAAGATATAATAGTAAAATTTCATCAAATGGATGGAAAAGACTCAGTTTATGTTCCAGGCTGGGATTGTCATGGATTGCCAATTGAGTGGAAAATAGAGGAACAATATAAAAAAAATAAAAAGAATAAAAATGAAGTTCCTGTCGTTGAATTTAGAAAAGAATGCAGAGCATTTGCTGAAAAATGGATTGGTGTGCATAAAGAACAATTTAAAAGATTAGGAGTTATTGGGGACTGGGAAAATTATTATTCTACAATGAGCTATGATGCTGAGGCTCAGATTGTAAGAGAACTTGGAAAATTTTTAAAAGAAGGAAGTCTTTATAAAGGGTTTAAACCAGTATTGTGGTCTACAGTAGAAAAAACTGCCTTAGCTGATGCTGAAGTTGAATATCAAGATCATAAGTCAGATACTATTTATGTTTCTTTTCCTGTTAAATCATCAAATATAAAAGAGGTAGAAAGCGGTAATATTATCATATGGACAACAACTCCTTGGACAATACCTGCAAACAAAGCTTTAGCTTTTAATGAAAGTTTAGAATATCTATTAATTGAAATAAATGACAATGGTGACTTTAAAGATAAAAAAATTGTCATTGCAGAAGCTTTACTAGAGTCTGTAATTAAAAACTGTGAAATAAAAAAATATAAAACAATAAAAAAATTTAAGGGTAAACAGCTTAATGGTACAATTTGTAATCATCCTTTTCTAGAACTGGGATATGATTATGAAATACCAATGTTAGAAGCACGTTTTGTTACAACAGAACAAGGTACTGGAATTGTTCATTGTGCACCGAGCCATGGACCAGACGATTTTAATCTTTGTTTAAATAATGGAATCAAAGCTATAGAGACAGTTGACGGTGATGGCAAATATACAAAAAATGTTTCTTTATTTGAAGGTATTCATATTTTTAAAGCTAATCCTATAGTTATAGAAAAATTAAAGACTCAAAAAAAACTTCTTAAAAATGGTGAGCTGATACATTCTTACCCACATTCTTGGAGATCAAAAGCACCTTTAGTTCATAGGGCAACACCCCAGTGGTTTATTTCCATGGAGAGTCATAAACTTAGAGATAAAGCTTTAAAAGCAATCGATGAAACAACTTTTTACCCAAGTAAAGGAAAAGAAAGATTAAAATCAATGATCGAAACAAGACCAGATTGGTGTGTTTCGAGGCAAAGGGTTTGGGGAGTCCCTTTACCAATTTTTGTTAATAAAAAAACTAATGAAATTTTGATAGATAATGAGGTTTTTGAAACAATCGCAAAAATTTATGAAAAAGAAGGCTCGGATTGTTGGTTTTCTGATGACCCTCAAAAGTTTTTGGGCAAAAAATATAAGTCAGAAGATTTTGTGAAATTAAGCGACATAGTAGAAGTATGGTTTGATAGTGGGTCTACTCATTCTTTTGTGTTGGAGAAAAGAGCAGATCTTAAATGGCCTGCTTCAATGTACTTAGAGGGTTCAGACCAACATAGGGGCTGGTTCCATTCATCTCTGTTGCAGTCTTGTGGAACTAGGGGCAGGGCTCCATTTGAATCGATATTGTCCCACGGTTTTGTTGTCGATGGCAAGGGTCTTAAAATGTCGAAATCATTAGGAAATGTAATTGCACCAGAAGATATTCTAAAAAAATATGGAGCAGATATTTTAAGAATTTGGGTTGCCTCATCAAATTACGCTGAGGATTTAAGAATAGATTATTCTATTTTAGATCAACATTCAGAGTCTTATCGTAAAATTAGAAATACCTTTAGATATTTGTTAGGAAATCTAAATGACAAATTTACAGATAAAGGTTTTGAGGAATTAAATATAGAAAAATTACCTGAACTTGAGCAATATATGCTTCATAAAGTATTTTCTTTAAACAATAGATTTATTAATTATTTCAAAAATTATGATTTTCATAATCTTTATAAAGAACTATTAAATTTCTGCACTGTAGATCTATCAGCATTTTATTTCGATATAAGGAAAGATACCTTATATTGTGATCCTATAAATTCAGTTAAAAGACAATCAAGTATCGTTGTTTTAAATGTATTATTAAATTCATTATTAAAATGGTTTGCTCCTATACTTTCATTTACTACTGAAGAAATTTATCAATTAATTTCTAAAAAAAATAAAAGTATTCATTTAGAAAAGTTTTTAGATTTCCCCAAAAAATTTGAAAATAAAAAGATTGCTGAGAAATGGTCAGAATTAATAAAAATTAGAGAAATTTGTAATATTAGCATAGAGGAAAAAAGAACAAGTAAAGAAATAGGTTCAAGTCTTGAGGCAGAGCTTCAAATAAAACTAAACAACAAATTTAAACAAATTGTAAAGAATGTAGATTTATCAGAGTTATGCATAACCTCTAAAGCAGAGATTAATTTTGATGATCAAAGTGATATAGATGTTGTAACTCAAAAGGCATTGGGCAATAAATGTCCGGTCTGTTGGAAAATTAGTCTTGATCCTTGTGAGAGACATCCTTAATGCCAGATTATTTAAACAAAAGATTTTTCATTAATTTTATTATTATTGCATCTATCTTTAGTTTAGATAGAATTTCAAAAGTTTACGTTATTTTTCTTTATGATAGAAACTCATCTTTGAATTTATTTACATCTAAATTTTTAGATATAAATTTAATATGGAATGACGGAATAGCTTTTGGTTTATTTTCTTTTGATGAAAGAATTTATTATAACATCTTAACTGTATTAATATTAATAATTACTCTAATAATCTTTTGGATGATTACTAGGACCAAGGGTTTAGAAAAGTTAGCTTTTTTAATGATTTTTGGGGGATCTCTTGGGAACATTTTTGATAGAATTTTCTACTCATCGGTGCCAGATTTTATAGATTTTCATTTTAATAATTTTCATTGGTTTATATTTAATGTAGCTGATATATTTATTACTATAGGTGTAATAATGTTAATTATGTTAGAAATATTCAAAAAAAAAATATGAAAAAAATTTTTCTTGTTTTATCTTTCATTTTATTTTTAACTGCTTGCCAGTCTGCTAAAGATGCACTCACATTAAAAAAAAAAAACAGTGGGGATGAATTTTTAGTCGAAAAAAAAAGTCCATTAGTTCTGCCTCCTGATTATGGAGAGCTTCCTGAGCCTGGTAAAGTTTCAAATATTAAAGAAGAGAGTAATGTTGATGATGATATTCAAATTACTCTAAGTGATATTGGTTTAATCAACGAAAATAAAATTATAAATAGTGAGCCAACCTCAATAGAAAAATCCGTTTTAGACAAAATAGAATAACTTCAAAAACAGATGTTAACTAAGAATATTAATCTTAAATTTTCAAAAACTTTAAAAAAAAATAAAAAAATATTTGATAAATTAAAGATATTGTTCGAGAAAAAAAATCAAATCTTAAATTCTTTTGGTAACCAATATAAAGATTCTTTTAAAAAAAAAGATATAATTAAGTTTAAAGATTATCAAAATGTCACAGTAATAGGAATGGGTGGATCCGTTTTAGGCGCAAGAGCTATTTATAATTTTTTGAAAAGTAAAATCAAAAAAGAATTTACTTTTAAAGATGATTTTAATTTAGAGAATACAAGTAAGAAAAAAAAATTAAATTTGGTAATTTCTAAATCTGGAAATACATTAGAAACAATTTCAAATGCAAATGTGATGATAAATAAAAAGCACTCAAACATTTTTATTACTGAAAATAAAAATAGTTATTTGATGAATTTAGCAAAAAAGTTAAAAGCTGAAATTATACATCATAACAATTTTATTGGAGGAAGGTATTCAGTCCTTTCTGAGGTAGGGATGTTACCTGCTAGTTTAATGGGTTTAAATGTGAATAAATTTAGAAGATTTAACGAACTTATTAAAAATAAAAGTTTCATCAATTCCTTAGTTATAAATGTCTCAAATATAATGCAACAAATTAAAAAAAAAAAATTAAACTCAATAGTATTAAATTATGATACAGACTCATCTGACTTATTTGCCTGGTATCAACAACTTGTTGCAGAAAGTCTTGGTAAAAAAGGAAAAGGAATATTTCCAGTGATATCAAATATGCCTAAGGACAATCATAGTTTAATGCAATTATATTTAGATGGGCCAAAGAATAGTTTTTATACATTCTTTTACTTAAAAGAAAAATTTTCTAAAAGAATTATAAATAGAAATATATTAGACACACATAAGTATTTAAAAGGAAAAAATTTGAGTGAAATCAAACATTCTCAATATTTAGCAACATTAAAGGTATTTAAAGATAAAAATATTCCTTACAGATGTTTTGAAATTTTTAGAAAAAATGAAGAAACTTTAGGAGAATTATTTACTTTTTTTATGCTTGAAACAATCTTAATAGGAAAAGTTATGAGTTTAAATCCTTATGATCAGCCGGCAGTTGAATTGATAAAAGTAAATACAAAAAAAATTTTAATTAAATCTTAATTACCCACTATTATCTTCGAAATACCATATCTACGAGTATCTATAATATTTAATTTATTAGTGAGTATTAAATCATCCTTTTTATGCCTATGAATGATAATTAGTCCATTTTTAGATAAAATTTGCTCATCTTTAATTTCATTAACAAGCAAATTAATTCTATTTTCTTTATATGGAGGATCAATAAAAATTAGATCAAATTTTGATGTAAAATCTCTTTTATAATTTAGAATTTTAAAACAATCTTTTTCAAGAATAGTACATTTGTCAAATATGTTTAAAGTTGAGATATTTTTTTTTAAAGTCTTCAACGCTTCAAAATAGTTTTCAATAAAAAAAACATTTTTTGCACCTCTTGAAATGCATTCAATTCCAAATGCTCCTGAACCTGAAAATAAATCTAATATATTTGCATCTTTAAATTTAAAATAAATTTGGTTGGAATGTTCTAAAAAATTAAAGATAGATTCTTTTACTAAGTCTCTAAGAGGTCTTGTGTTTTTATCTTGAGGTAAAAAAATTTTTTTTCCCTTTAAGTTTCCTCCAATAACTCTCATTATTTAATTACTTTAAATCCAATATCTCTTCTATAAAAACCTTCTTTCCAATCAATTTTTTCTATGAGTTTTACAGCTTGGTTTCTGCAAGATTTGAAGTCTTTAGATTTAACTACAAAATTTAAAACTCTACCACCATTTGAAAAAATCTTATTCTTTTTTTCAATTGTGCCTGCATGAAATATAAATTGATTTTCAGTTAAATCTATATTTTTGATATTAAAAATTTCTAAATTTTTCCTGTAATCTTCGGGATATCCTTTAGAACACAAAACGATACACAACGACTTATCATTGAACCATTCAATATTTGTTCCTATTAAATTTTCATTGATACAAGCTTCTATTATTTCTGCAAAATCACTTTTCAACCTTGGTAAGATTGTTTGACATTCAGGATCACCCATTCTCACATTATACTCGATTAGAAATGGCTCACCTTTTACAATCATTAGACCGGCGTATAAAAAACCTTTAAAACTCGTATTTAAATCTTTGAGCCCTTTAAGTGTTGGTTTTATTATTTGATCTAAAATTTTTTTGTTTAAAATCTCATTATCTAATTTGGATGGAGAATAGGCGCCCATTCCTCCTGTATTTTTACCTTTATCTCCCTCTCCAACTCTTTTGTGATCTTGGGCAGTACCAAATTTTTTGAAATTTTTACCATCACAAATAACAAAAAAACTCATTTCTTCACCAACAAGAAACTCTTCAATCAAGATTTTCTCTGCCTTGCCAAATTTTCCTTCAAAAATATCTTTTACAGCCACTGAATAATCAGCCTTATCATTACAAATGTAAACTCCTTTTCCAGCCGCAAGTCCATCTGCCTTAATTACTACAGGAAGATTACAATTTTCCAAAAATGATAACGCATCTTTTGAATTTATAAATATTCCAAAATCTGCAGTGGGTATATTATATTCTTTGCACAAATTTTTTGTAAAAGTTTTGGAGCCTTCTAATTTAGAGCATAATTCGTTTGGACCAAAAACTTTAATATTATACTTTTCTAAATAGTCAACAATTCCCTCTACTAATGGTTTTTCCGGTCCTACTATAACAATATCGATTTGGCTTTCTAAAATGAAATCTTTTATTTCTTTAAAATTATTAAGATTTATTTCTATGTTCTCTGCAATTGATTTAGTGCCTGCATTACCCGGAAAACAGTAAATTTTACTCACTTTTTTTGACCTATTTAGTGCTATACATAAAGCATGTTCTCTTCCACCACTTCCCAAAATTCCAACTTTCATATAATAATTTATAAACTAAAAATGTTTAAAAAATTAGCAAAAATAAAATATTTACCAAACAATTTTAAAGTTATTCAAGATGGTGATCATGTGGTTTGTGCAATTTCAGGAAAAAAAATATCTTTAGATAATCTTACTTATTGGAATGTTGATCTACAAGAGCCTTATTTTTCTCATATAGAGGCTTCGTTGAAAAGAGAAGAATTAAATAAAAAAAAATGATTATTTCCAACGGTCATGAGACCAAATCCATTGATCTGGATTTTTTGAAATCATTCTTTCTAATATTTTGTTTAATTCAAACGATATTTGTTCAATAGATAATTTTTGATCGAATTCTATTGGTTTTTCAATAGATAATTTAAAATGAATTTTATTAAATCTTTCTATGTAAACTGGAACAATTTTATAACCATATTTTTTGGTTAGTTGAGCAGGAATAGTGGTAGTTTTTGCTTGACGATTAAATAATTTAATAGATTCACCTTCACTTACTCTTTGATCAATCATTAAAGCTACTGAAACATTTTTTTTTAATAGATTAATCAAATTTCTTGTCCCACTTTTACCTTTTTTAACTTGGTTTTTGCATATATATTTTTTTCTTAGTCTTTCCATTATGATATTTAAAAATGGATTGTTAAGAGGCCTGTAAATAGCAGATAGATTTATACCTGCCTTTTCTATTTCCATGGCCATTAGTTCAAAATTATTAAAGTGACCTGATATAAAAATAGCTTGCTCATTGTTTTTTTTTATTTCTTCTAAAAAATTTAAACCTCTAATTTCTAAAAAATGATTTAAATTATTGTTTCTAAATTGACGTAAAAACATATACTCGGATAATATTCTTCCATAATTTCCCCACATATTATCTATTATCTTCTTTCTATCTTCCATTGAAAAACCAATATTTGATTTTTCGAGATTATCTATAATTTTTGAATTAGATCTGAAAAAAGGGCCAAATTTTTTTCCAACAATCTCTCCCAAGTTAGAAGCATTTTTAAATCCAATAATTTTAAAAATAAAAAAAAAGGTAATTATAAAAATAAACTCAAAGATGTATTTAATTATTTTCATAAATATTTCTTTATTAAGTTTTCAAATTCTTCTATATTTTGAATTTCTAGACTTACTTCAATATAATCACAAAGCTTTTTTTGTTGATCACTCATTCTAAAATAGTCTTTTTCAGTAGTAAGCGGTTTTGTTGATTTGTCTCCTAGAATTTTATCAAAATCATTTTGAGAATATTCATAATGATCAGGGAATGATAATGATCTTTTAATTTGAATATTATTTTCTTTTAATAATTCAAAAAAATTCTGTGGGTTTCCTATTCCAGCAAATGCTGTAATTTCTTTGTGTTGAAAATTTGTTATATTCTTAATTTTGTATTTAGAATAAAATATAGATATTTTTCTATCCTGTCCCAAACTTTCATTTATTTTTTTTTCAAATTCTAAATTTTTATCACCATTGATAACAATACAATTAGCTCTTTTGATTGCGTTAAAATTTTCTCTTAAGGGCCCAGACGGTAATACAAAACCATTTCCTATCAATTGTTTTGAATTAAAACATAATATTGAAAAATCTGGTTTGACTGAAAAATCTTGAAACCCATCATCTAAAATTGCAACATCATGCTTATTTTCTATACATAAATAAATACATTCTTTTCTACTCATACCTGTGAATATTTTGCCAGTTTTTTTGAGCATTTTTATTTCATCATATAAATAATCATAAGATTTTTTTATATATGCAGGTTTCTTTTGAAAAGATTTAGTAATATTAAAAACCTCCCTTGCTAGTGGAGTTTTTCCTGTTCCTCCAAGGTAGATATTACCTATACAAATAATGGGTATTTGAAATTTTTCTCTAGTTTTAAAGATTCTTAATAAAAAAATAGAAAGTAAAAATATGAGAGAAAAAGGAAATAGCAAGATTGATAAAATTGAAACTTTTTGATAATCCCAGAATTTAGGTTTTTTAAATTTCATATCAAATTATTAATTCAATTTCTTTAAATGTTAAATCTAAAATCTTTTTACCAACTAAGTTCAATTTTTTTTGTATTTTTTTTGAGTTTATTTTTTTTTTAAATAGAGAGTTTAAAGTATTTATCATTTGTCTTTGATTTGTTATTTTTTGGGATATTCCGTTAATTCTTAAGAAATAATAAATCTCTTTAAAATTTGAAATATTTGGTCCATGAAAAACATTACATCCAAACCTTGTTGCTTCTAGCGGGTTCTGTCCACCATGATTTATTATAGAACCACCAAGAAATACATTTTTACAATAATTGTAGAAAGTTTTTGTTTTACCGTAAGTGTTTACAATATAAATGTCTGTATTTTTGTCAATTTTTTTACTTGATGAATGTGTATGAATTTTTAGGTTTAACCCCTTAAGTTCATTTTCAATTTTGTTTACCCTCTCAATATGTCGAGGGATAATTATAGTAAGAAGATTTTTATATTTTTTTTTTAATTTTTTATGTACTAATCCACAGAATAATTCTTCAGAATTATGTGTACTTGATGCACACCAAACCTTTTTTGTTGAAATAAATTTTTTGAATTTATCGTCAATCTTTATATTTTCCTGTTCTGATTGGGAAAATTTAAGGTTTCCAATAAATTTAACTTTTTTAACTCCTAGATTTTGAAGATATTTTTTTGACTCAGCATTTGATGCTAAACATAAATTTAATTTACTAAAAATATAATTTGAAAATTTTAAAATACTTTTCCATCTTTTAAATGTTTTTTTTGTAATTCTTCCATTTATTAAATTAATTTTAATATTTTTTTTTTTTAAATTTAAAATCATATTTGGCCAAACTTCAGAATCTATAAAAAATACTGATGATGGTCGCCAATAATTTATAAATTTTTTAGTTAAAAAATTAGTATCAATGGGAAAAAATTGATGAACTACTTTTTTAATTTTAAGTTTTTCAATAACTTTTGATGAACTTAAAGTATTAGATGTAATTAAAATTTGCTTAACTTCACTATTTTTTCCAATTTTTTCCAACAAAGGTATTATGCTTTGTATTTCGCCTACACTAGCTCCATGGAACCAAATAACTTTACCGTTGACTCTTCTTTTGGAAAAAAAACATAGCTTCTCTTTAAATCTTTCAACACTTTCTTTTTTTTTCAATAGTCTAATTAAAATAATAATAGGAGAAATTATAAATATAAAATTAATTAATATTCTATATAAAAAAATCATTATGATTTTTTAATTTGTTTCTCATAAAAGTTTTTATAAATATCTGAAGTGTTTAGCAATTCATTATGCTTGCCTTCGTTAGCAACTTTACCTTTGTCAATAACATAAATCTTATCAGCATTTAATATTGTTGAGAGTCTATGAGCTATCACAATAGTCGTTCTCCCTTTAGTTAAAAATTGTATAGCTTTTTGTATTTTACTTTCTGTTTCTGCATCTAGAGAAGAGGTAGCTTCATCTAACAATATTATTGGAGTTTTTTTAAGTATTGCTCTAGCTATAGTCAGTCTTTGTTTTTCACCTCCAGAAAGTCTCACTCCATTTTCGCCAATTATTGTATCGTATTTTTTAGGAAGCTTTTCAATGAATTCACTGGCAAAAGAATTTTGGGCTGCTTCTAAAATCTCTTCTTCAGTTGCGTCTGAATTCGCATAGAGTATATTATTTTTTATTGTGTCATCAAATAAAGCAGTGTCTTGACCAACAAGAGAGATATTTTTTCTTAGTGAATAAATTGTAGAGTCATAAATCGATTGACCATCTATTTTTATTTTACCAAAATCAATATCATAAAATCTTGGAATTAAATTTAAGATAGTTGATTTACCAGCCCCACTATGACCCACTAAAGCTGTCATTTGTCCCCCTGGAATATTCAAATTAACGGAATTTAAAATTTGGTTATTATCTTTTTGATACCTAAATTCAACATTTTCAAAATTAATTTCTCCTTTATTTATAATTAATTCTTTAGCATTATCTATTTCCTTGATTTCATGAACCTTATCAATTATCGGCAAAACTCTTTTTGCTCCAGCTAATCCTTGATGGATCGTAATATTTAAGGTGGCAAGAGATCTAACGGGTTGGTAAGCGAGCATCATAGCTGCTAAAAAAGAAAAAAAATTACTTACTTTAAGCTCATCACTCACAACTAATTTTGCAGAGATAAAAATTAATATTGCAATCATAATTCCAGTTAATCCCTCCATGATTGGTGAAGCTCTTACATAAACAATATTAATTTTTTTATTCAATTCCTTTAAATTAAAGATAAATTCATCTGCTCTTTTTTTTTCATAATTTTCTTTTTGAAAAATTTTTAAAATTCTGTGGTTTTTGAAAATTTCGATCAAATATGAGGTTAATGTTGCTGCTTTTTGCATTTGTTGTGTTGATACTTTTCCAATCCTTTTACCAAGAGATTTAGCCGCATAACTAGCTAAAGGAATCATAATTATAGCTATTAAAGATAATTTCCAATTTTGATAAAACATCACAGCCAAAAGTCCAATTAGTGTTAGGCTATCTTTAAATAAATTTAATATTGCTGTACTAACCAAGCTAATAATCATATTTACATCATTGCTTAAATTTGTAATAAATTTTCCCGAGTGTTCTTGATCTACTAATTGAGTATCTGCATTAATTAAAGAGGAGAACATGTCTGTCTGAATATCTCTCCTTACCTCTTCTGCAACATTAATCATAATTATTTTTGCTAAATAAAGAGACGATCCTTTCACTGCAAATGCTATAACTATACATATTGGTATGATATAGAGTAAAGTACTTGACTGTTTAATAAAGAGTTCATTAATAGCAGGGTCGAGTAGATAAGCTATAGAGGATGTGCTTCCCGCCAACAACAAAGTAAAAAAAACTGAAATTAATATGTTTCTTAAATATTTTTTTGTATAATCGTTGTATAATCTTTTTAAAATTTGAATATTTGTCATAATTTAAAATTTAACTTTACCAACTAGTAGTGAAATAAAAACAAGAAAACCTAATATATTATTTGATTTAAATATTTTTAAACAAATTAGTGGGATTCTAACATCAAGTTTTTTAAGTTGAAAATAAAACATCTGAAAAATTATTAAAATTAAAAATAAAAAATACAAACTATTTAAGCTCATTAAATATCCAATCATTAATAAAGAAATTATAAATATTGAGTAACATAAGTATAAAAAGGAGTATGGGTTATCTTTAAATTTAATTGAGGTTGATTTAAGTCCAATTATTTCATCATCTTTAATGTCTTGATATCCATATATTGTGTCGTAGCCTAGTGTCCAAAATATGGCCCCTAAGTAAAAAATTAATGGAACCAAGCTTATGTTTTCATTAATCGATGTCCATCCTAAGATTAATCCATAATTGAAAGTCACACCTAAAAAAAGTTGAGGCCAGTAAGTATATCTTTTCATAAGAGGGTATGTGAAAGCTAAAGGCATTGACGCCAGAGCTAAAAAAATTGTTAAATTATTGAAATTTAAAAGGACTAAAAGTGCAAACAAACAAAGGCAAGCAGCATAAAATATTCCTTGGAATATTGATAATTTTCTTGAGGCTATTGGCCTATTTTTCGTTCTAGAAACTCTTTTGTCATATTTTCTATCTAAAATATCATTCACTATGCATCCTGCAGATCTCATGAAAACAGAACCAAGAAAAAAAAATATTAAATAAGTAAAAAAAACATTTAAATTATCGGTAAAATCATAGACAATTACCAATCCCCATGAACAAGGCCAAAATAACAACATATAACCAATAGGTTTTTTTAATCTGGTGAGTTCAATAAATAAATTTAGCTGGTTCATAAAAAAAATTACTTGTAAATAGCAAAGGCAACCTTGATAATCAAATTGATTCGTATGAATATAGATTATACTGTAACAGCTTTGATGTTTCCTGCTATCCCCCTAATTATGGGTGTGTATTCTAATAGATTTCATACTTTAAGTTCTCTTATAAGAAAAATACATGATGAGTATGTATTTGAAAAACATACGCCTCCTGAATGGAAAGATCAACTGATCAATCTAGATAATAGAATTAGCGTCTTAAAATATAGTATTTTATTTGCAGCGTTTGGTTTTTTATTTAATATGCTTACTGTATTTGGCCTTTACTTAGATGAACTCTTTATTGCTAGAGTAATATTTGGTTCGTGTTGTTTATCTATGATGATTTCAATTATATTTTTCATTAGAGAAATTCAAATCTCAACAAAAGCATTAAAACTTCATTTATCAGATATGGATATAAAATTTAAGGAATAATAACTGCTGGACCAGTTAACAATCTAGCTTCTAAATCTTTGTGTGCTTGAGCAGCA
>CABXTU010000006.1 GCA_902515205.1 uncultured Pelagibacteraceae bacterium
CTTTGGCAGGCTTTAAAGTACCAAAACAAGTTGTTTTCTGCGAATTACCAAAAACATCAACAGGAAAAATTCAAAAATTTGAATTGAGAAAAAAATTTTAGGTAATTAATTGATATTTGACATACTCATTAATTATTGATGTGGATATATGTTTATGATTGAAAAAGCATTTGAAATGAGAGAAAAGATCTAAAATTTAAAAAAATGAAAAATTTTCCGATTTCAAAATCTAGAAGATTGAGAAGCACTCCTTATACAGATAGGATAGAGTCTCAAGGTGTAAGTAGTTACACTATTTACAATCACATGTTGCTTCCAGCAACATTTAAATCTTTAGAGGCTGATTATTTACATTTAAAGAAATTTGTCCAAGTATGGGATGTTGCAGCAGAAAGACAAGTTGAAATTTCAGGTAAAGACTCCGCTGAATTAGTTCAGTTAATGACATGTCGGGATTTATCTAAATCCAAAGTTGGAAAATGTTATTATGCTCCATTAATAGACCATGATGGTTTGCTTGTTAATGACCCGATTATTAACAAATTAGCTGAGGATAAATGGTGGCTTTCTATAGCAGACTCAGATGTAATTTTTTTTGCAAAAGGATTAGCTGCTGGAAAAAAATTTGAAGTAGAAATTAATGAACCAAATGTAAATATTTTAGCTATCCAAGGACCTCTTGCTGATGACTTAATGGCAAAATTATTTGGTGAGGAAATAAGAAAACTTAAATTTTTTAATTTTAATTATTTTGAGTTTAAAGAAAAAAAATATTTTATTGCTAGATCTGGTTGGTCAAAACAAGGAGGTTTTGAGGTTTATGTTGAAGATAACTCTGCTGGACAAGATTTATATGATTATCTATTTGAAGCTGGTAAAGAATTTAACGTTAGACCAGGCTGTCCAAATCTTATTGAGAGAATAGAAGGAGCTTTACTATCTTATGGAAATGATTTTGATAATAGGGATAATCCTTTAGAAGCTAATTTTGATAGATTTATGAATTTAGACTCTGAGGTAAATTTTTTAGGAAAAGAAAAGTTAAGAAAGATAAGAGAGATTGGAATAAATAGAAAATTAATGGGAGTTCAAATTGATCATGATACTATTGATATGTACTGTGAAAAGACACTTCTTGATGATGAGAATAAGATTGTGGGTCACGTTAGATCAGCAGCTTACTCTCCAACTTTTAAAAAAGTTATAGGTATTGCAATGATAAATAAACCTTATTGGGATTTAAAAACTCAATTTAAGATAGATATTAATGAAAAAATATTTGTAGGAACAGTTTGCGATTTACCCTTCATTTAGTATAAAAATAATAAGTAATCATGAATATAGCAATTGTAGGAGCAACAGGAAATGTTGGTAGAAAAACTTTAGAAGTTCTAGAAAAAAAAGAAATAAAAATCGATAATCTTTATCTAGTTGCTTCATCAAAAAGTGCAGGTATAAAAATCAAATTTAGGGGCGAAGAATATGAAGTAGTTGATTTAGAAGATTTTG
The DNA here is from genome assembly GCA_902515205.1 of uncultured Pelagibacteraceae bacterium. Lineage (GTDB taxonomy): Bacteria > Pseudomonadota > Alphaproteobacteria > Pelagibacterales > Pelagibacteraceae > Pelagibacter. Next base: position 1,510 of record CABXTU010000006.1, read on the forward strand.
ATTTCTCTAAAGCTAAAATTATTTTTTTTGCAGCTGGTAGAGAAATTTCTGAGAAATTTGCTCAAAAAGCTTCTAAAAACTCTTTAGTTATAGATAATTCCAGTTTTTTTAGGATGGATCCAGAAGTTCCCTTAATAGTTCCACAGGTAAATTCAAAGGATTTAAAAAATATAAAGAAAAATATTATTGCAAATCCTAACTGCTCTACTGCACAATTAGTTATTGCTCTTAAACCTTTACATGATTTATTTGTTATCAAAAGAATAGTTGTTTCTACTTATCAATCAGTCTCTGGAGGTGGCAAAGCTCCTATGGACGAATTGATCGAACAAACCAAACAGTTGTTAGATGGCAATAAAGTAAAATCTAAAAACTTTACAAAACAAATAGCTTTTAATGCCATTCCTCACATAGATATATTTTCAGATGACGGTTACACAAAAGAGGAACTTAAAATGACAAATGAAACGAAAAAAATTCTTGATGACAGGATAGATTTAACAGCAACTTGCGTCAGATTACCAATCTCTGTATCTCACTCGGAGTCTGTAAATATTCAATTCGAGAGATCTTTTTCTGTTGAAAAAGTAAGGAACGCTCTAGACAACTTTGATGGATGTAAGGTTATAGATGAAAGAGCCGATGGTGGATATATAACTCCTGTCGACGCAGAGGGTAAAAATGAAACGTTTATTTCAAGGATCAGAGAAGATAAAACAATTAAAAATGGATTAAATTTATGGATTGTTTCTGACAACCTTTTAAGAGGAGCGGCTTTGAATGCAGTAGAGATTGCTGAAAATTTAATTAAAAATAATTTTTATGGAAAATAAAGAACCTTTATCACCACATATTCAGATTTATAGATGGCATGTGTCTTCTTTAGTTTCTATCTCCCATAGAATAACTGGGATAATAAATATAATAGCAATTACATTAATATGTATTTGGGTGTCATTACTTTTATTTGGTGAAAGTAAATACGAGAATATAAATTTTTTTTTAAGCTCATATTTTGGTAAGTTTATTATTTTAGGTCTTACCTGGTCATTTATATTTCAAATCTTAAGTGAAATAAGACATCTCATTATGGACCTTGGATATGGTTTTGAAATTCGAACAACTAAAATTACAGGATTAGTCGTAATATTTGGATCAATAATTTTAACTATTATCTTTTATTTTATAGGAAAAAATTTTATTTAAATGATCATCGCAACTAAAAAATGGATTTTTTTAAAAGTTAGTGGAGCATTTCTAGTCCCTCTAATGCTATGGTTTACATTAAATTTAATTGCTATTTATGATCAAGGCTACTTAGAAGTTTTAAATTTTTTTACAAACTCATCATCGAAATTTTTATTTACTCTTTTTATAATAGATGCTTATTTTTTCTCAGCATTAAGCATTAGTGAGGTTTTTGAGGATTATATACAAAATGAGCAAATCAAAAGTGTCGCAAACAAGCTTTTATATGTTTCTGCTGTGGCAATTCCAGTAATTACAATTATATTAATATCTAGATTATGAGTTCTTATAAAATAATAGATCACGAATATGATGTTGTCGTATTGGGTGCAGGTGGCTCGGGGTTAAGAGCTGCTGTTGGCTTAAGTGAGGCTGGATTAAAAACAGCATGTATTTCGAAAGTATTCCCAACAAGAAGTCATACTTCAGCTGCTCAAGGTGGTATTTCAGCTTCTCTTGGCAACATGGGGGAGGATGATTGGCGTTGGCATATGTATGATACTGTGAAGGGAGCAGATTGGTTAGGTGATCAAGATAGTATAGAATACCTTTGCAAAGAGGCACCGAAAGCAGTTATAGAATTAGAAAAATATGGTGTTCCTTTTAGCAGAACAGAGGATGGAAAAATTTATCAAAGACCATTTGGTGGAATGACAAAAAACTATGGTAACGGAATAGTTCAAAGAACTTGTGCAGCTGCTGATAGAACAGGACATGCAATTTTACACACTTTATATGGACAAGCTTTAAAACATAAAACGGAATTTTTCATAGAATATTTTGCACTAGATTTACTAATGAAAGATGGGGAGTGCAAAGGTTTAATAGCATGGAATTTGAATGATGGAACTATTCACAGATTTAGAGCTCACAGTGTAATTATTGCAACTGGTGGTTATGGTAAAGTTTATTACTCTGCAACTTCAGCACATACTTGTACAGGAGATGGTAATGCAATGGTTTTAAGAGCTGGATTACCATTGCAAGATATGGAGTTTGTTCAGTTTCATCCAACAGGTATTTATGGTCATGGCACACTTATAACCGAAGGTGCAAGAGGTGAAGGTGGATATCTCACAAATTCTAAAGGTGAAAGATTTATGGAAAGATACGCGCCTAATGCAAAAGATTTAGCTTCAAGAGATGTTGTAAGTAGATCTATGTCTATAGAGATTAACGAAGGAAGAGGTGTTGGTAAAGATCAGGACCATGTTCACTTAAACTTAAGTCATCTTGATAAAGAAATTATAGAAAGTAGACTTCCAGGTATAACTGATGCAGCAAGATTATTTGCTAATGTGGATGTTACTAAAGAACCAATTCCAGTAGTGCCAACTGTCCACTATAATATGGGTGGAATTCCAACAAATTACAAAGGTGAAGTTTTAACTGTTAACGGTTCAGAAAAAACTGTTCCTGGATTGATGGCGATTGGTGAGGCCGCATGTGTTTCTGTTCATGGAGCTAACAGACTAGGTTCAAATTCTTTAATTGATCTTGTAGTTTTTGGTAGAGCAGCAGCAAAAAGAGCAGCTGAAATAATTACACCAGGAACTCCTCATGAAGAAATCGGAGAGTCAGAGACACAAAAGTGTCTCGATAGATTTGACAAGATTAGAAACGCAGACGGGGATATAGGTACCGCAGAATTACGACTATCAATGCAAAAAACAATGCAATCAAAATGTGCAGTTTTTAGAACAGAAAAAACACTCAAAGAAGGAGTAGAAGAAATAAGAAAAACTTATGATGGTTTAGCCTCTATGTCAGTTAAAGACAAGTCGTTGATATTTAATACTGATTTAGTTGAAAGTTTGGAATTTGATAATTTGATTAGACAAGCTGTAGTCACAGTAGACTCTGCCTATCATAGAAAAGAAAGTAGAGGAGCTCATGCTAGGGAGGACTTCCCAAAAAGAGATGATAAAAAATTTATGCAACACACACTAGCATTTTGTGATGGTAAAGAAACAAAGATAAGTTATAGAGAAGTTCATAAATCAACACTAACCAATGAAGTACAGTATTTCCCTCCTCAAGAGAGAGTTTATTAATGGTACAAATAAGTTTACCTGAAAACTCAAAAGTAAAAAAAGGCAAATATTTTAAAGACAAGACTGGTTCAAAGAATTTAAGAAAAGTGAATATATACAGGTGGGATCCTTCAACTGGAGAAAATCCTAGAATTGATACTTATGAAGTTGATATGGATAATTGTCCTTCAAAAGTTTTAGACATATTAAACAAAATTAAAAATGAATTAGATCCCACAATAGCTTATCGAAGATCATGTGCACATGGAGTTTGTGGTTCTTGTGCAATGAATATGGGTGGAAAAAATGGTTTAGCTTGTACTACTCCTCACTCTGATATTGAAGGTGATATTGATATTTATCCATTACCGCATCTCAAAGTAAAAAGAGATTTAATAGGAGATTTAGATGGACTTTATAAACAATATCAATCAATAGAACCTTGGTTAAAATCAAACTCTAAATCCGAAACCACTGAAATTATTCAATCAAAAGATGACAGAAAGAAGTTAGATGGCGCTTATGAGTGTATCATGTGTGCATGTTGTTCGACATCTTGTCCAAGTTACTGGTGGAATGGTGATAAATATTTAGGTCCAGCTGTCCTTTTACAAGCTTATAGATGGATTGTAGATAGTAGGGATGAAGAAAGAGAAGCTAGATTAAAAAAAGTTGCGGATGAATTAAAACTTTACAGATGTCATACTATTTTGAACTGCACAAGCGCATGCCCAAAAGGTTTAAATCCTGCAAAAGCAATAGCAGAAATTAAAAAGATGTTAGCAACTGCTAGTCTTTAAATAATACTTTTTTTAGATTATTTGCAGAAGATATCATAGTTGGCAAAATTTTTTTTAAATCATTAATATCTTTTCTACTTTTCGCGGTATGTGTTGACAAACAAAAACATAACTCTTTATTTGAATTAAATATTGGTATCGAGAGCCCAACCATTCCATTAAACCATTCTTCATCATCAAAGGCATAACCTTGATTTTTAATTTTTTTTAGTTCTTTTTTAAATAGCGAAATATCAGTGATTGTGTTTTTAGCTGTTTTAGGAGTTTTGATATTTTTAAATATTTGAATTACATTTTTTTCTTCTATTGATGATAAATATAATTTCCCTGATGCGGATGCATGTAATGGAAGATGGTCTCCTGCCTCTAAGTTTAATTGCATTGGCCAATGAAATTCTATTCTGTCAAAATAAACAAGTTTAGTACCTATCGGTATTGATAAACTAATTGTTTCCTCAATATCATTAGTTAGTTTTCTTAAGTATGATCTTCTTAAAGTAAAATTTGGTTCATAGGGTAGGCTTTTTAAAATTAAATTTCTTATTTTTGGTCCAGGAAGATATTTTTTCGAACTACTTGCTACTAAATATTTTTCCTCACATAGGGTTTCAATATGTCTATAAATTGTAGGCAAAGGTATTTTTAACTTATGAGAAATTTTTTTTGCAGTAAAGTTATCAGGATCAACTATGATTTCCTCAAGTATATTTAATATTCTTCTTGGAGATGTTCTACTATTTGTGTCTGTCATCTAAATTTAAATCTTTAAAAATTTAAGATAAAACTGGAATAGTAAATTCAGGTCCTGCATTGTCTTCTACCCAAGTCACAGTCGCGGTTTTGAGTTTAGTGTAAAACCTAACACCTTCTGGTCCGTGCATTGAATGATCTCCAAATAAGGATCGTTTCCATCCACCAAAACTATGATAAGCAACGGGCACGGGGATAGGTACATTAACTCCTATCATACCAATTTTTGCATTTTCAGTGAAATGTTTAGCAATATTTCCACTTTTAGTAAAGACAGCTGCTCCGTTCCCAAGCTCATGGTCATTAACTAAGTTTAGTGCTTCTTCATAAGTATCAGTGGTCATCATACTTAATACCGGGCCAAAGATTTCTTCTTTGTAAATTTTCATATCTGGTTTGACATCATCAAATATTGTTGGGCCAACAAAGTAACCATTTTCGTAACCTTGTTTTTTAAAATTCCTACCATCCGATAATAATTTAGCTCCTTCTTTTTCTCCAGTATCAATGTATCCTAAAACTTTCTCAAAATGAGCTTTGTTATTTAGAGGACCAAAATCACTTTTCTCATCAGTATATGGTCCTACATTTAATTTTGCAGTTTCTTCTAACAATTTTGTTTTTATTTTCTCTTTAGTTTGTTTTCCTACACAAACAGCAACCGAAATTGCCATACACCTTTCCCCTGCTGAACCAAAAGCAGATCCTATAATTGCGTCTGTAGTTTTATTTACATCAGCATCAGGCATAATAACCATATGATTTTTTGCTCCGCCTAGAGCTTGCACTCTTTTATTGTTTTTTGTACCTGTGTGATAAACATACTCAGCTATTGGCGTTGAACCAACAAAACTAATTGCTTGAACTGTTTTATTTTCAAGCAAAGTATCTACTGCCTCTTTATCACCATTAACAACATTTAAAACACCTGGAGGAAAACCTGCTTCAATCGCTAATTCTGCTAATCTGATTGGACAGCTTGGATCTTTTTCAGATGGTTTTAACACAAATGTATTTCCACAAGCTATAGCAACGGGATACATCCACATTGGAACCATCGCAGGAAAATTAAATGGTGTTATCCCAGCACAAACTCCAAGAGGTTGTCTCAATGTATGTGAGTCGACATTTGTTCCAACACTTGTTGAATGATCCCCTTTTAAAGAATCTGTAATTCCTGTTGCATATTCAACTACTTCTATTCCTCTTTGAACTGAACCTTTGGCGTCAGCAATTGTTTTCCCATGTTGTTCAGAGACTAGATTTGCAAGTTGTTCCATATTATTTATGAGAAGGTCTTTATATTTTGATAAAATTCTTGATCTATTTATTGGTGTAGTTTTTGACCATTTTAAAAAAGCCTCTGAGGAATTTTTAATGGCCATTTCAACTATAACCTTACTAGCTAATTCAACTTCAGCAATTTGTTCACCAATAGCTGGATTGAATATTGGTCCTTTTCTAGATTTATCATTCGAATAAATCTTACCATTAATAAAGTGACTAACTGTTTTCATTAAAATTAATTTTTATAAATTAAATATAACACGTTTTTTTTGATTGCAACATGTTTCCTTAAATGAGAAAAATATTATCAATTAAGGGTTTTATGGTGTTGACTCCTAAATTTACTTAAGCTTAGATTAGATTAATTTAAAGAGGAGATGGCTTGATAAAAAGAGACAATGTCCGAATATGCGTACCAAGATATATGCAGATTGGTAAGGGTAGTTTGAATCAACTTCCAGAAATTATAAAAACTTTAAATTCAGTGAAATCTTTTCTGATTGTTACGGACAAACATATGGTTGAATTTGGTTATGTAAAAAAGCTTCAAAATATTTTAACTAAAGCAGGATTAAAATCTAATGTTTTTGATGATACTGTCCCTGATCCAACTGATAAGGTAGTTTTAAATGGTATTAATCATTTAGAAAAATTTAAAAGTGAGGCTGTAATAGGTTTTGGAGGCGGTAGTCCAATTGATACTGCTAAAGCTATTGCTGTAATGGCTAAGTATAGTAAGAATGTACAAGATTACAAACCACCTTCAACGTTTGATAAACAAGGTTTACCAATTATTGCTATACCCACAACAGCCGGAACTGGCTCAGAAGTAACTCATCACGCAGTAATCATAGACTCAAAAAATAATGAAAAAATTTCGTGTAGAGGTGAAGGTTTCGTTCCAACCTGTGCAATCGTCGATTATGATTTAACTTTATCAAAACCAAGAAGACTAACAATCGATAGTGCCATCGATACTTTAACTCACGGGATTGAGGCTTATATTAGTAAAAAGGCTACATTATTTTCAGATAGAATGGCTTTAGATACAATAAGACTTGTAACACAAAATATTTATGCTGTTGATAAAGATCCTAAAGATTTAAAAGCAAGAGAGGGATTAATGTTAGCTGCAACTCTAGGAGGTCTAGCATTTTCAAATGCATCAATATGTTTAGTTCACGGGATGAGTAGACCTTTAGGGAGTAACTTCAAGGTTCCGCATGGATTAAGTAATGCAATGTTATTACCTACTATAACTGAGTTTTCAATTGATTATGCCAAAAGCAGATATGCTGATTGTAGTAAAGCTGGAAATTTTGCTCAGCTAAATGACGACGACGATACTGCTTGTGAAAAGTTGGTTAAAGGTCTTTATAAAATGAATAAAGATTTTGATGTACCATCAATGAGAAAGTTCGGTATTGATGAAAAAAATTTTGAGGAAAAGCTTAAAAATATGGCTACTGATGCAGAAGTTTCAGGAGCGCCTAACCTCAATCCAAGAGTGCCTACTGTAAATGAAATGGTTGATCTTTACGGTAAAGCATGGAGAGCGTTCTAAAATGAGTTGGGGATGTTCTTTAAATTTAAAACAACTCAAAATAGAGAGGGGAAAATGAAAAAACTGATAAAAACATCTGTTAGTTTCTTTGCAGTGTTTGCTTTAATGGTAACTTTTTCATTACAGCAAGTTACTGCAGCGGAAAAAATTAGATGGAAAGTACAATCTACTTTTAATACTGGTTGGCCTGCATTAGGAGATCCTGTTGCACGTTTATCAGACACATTAGATAGAGCGACTGATGGTAGAATTAAATTAAAGGTTTATGAACCTGGAAAAATTCTTCCACCATTAGAAATCTCACCTTCAATAAGTAAAGGTGACTTGCCAGCAGCTTATAATTATATGGCATATGACCAAGGAAGAATACCAGCAGCAGTATTATTTGCAGCTGTACCATTTGGAATGGAGCCATGGGAATATGCAGCTTGGTGGTTTGAAGGGGAAGGCGCTAAATTAGCTAATGAAATATACAACAAACAAAATATTCAAGTTTTGTTATGTAGTACAATTGGGCCTGAAACAGCTGGTTGGTATAGAAACCCTATAACTAGCCTTGCAGATCTTAAAGGTTTAAAAATTCGTTTCTCAGGTTTAGGAGGAATGGTTTTAAATGAAATAGGAGCTTCAGCTACTTTAATGGCTGGTGGAGAAATTTTTGCAGCACTAGAAAAAGGAACTCTAGATGCTACTGAATATTCAATGCCTGCTATTGATGAGGTTTTAGGTTTTCATAAAATCACTAAGTTCAATCTGTTCCCAGGTTGGCACCAAGTATCAACTTCAACTCATTTCATGATCAATTTAGATTTATGGAAAAAAATGGGTGCAGCTGACCAAGCATTATTCGAAATGGCTTGTACAGCGGCGGCTATGAGAGCAATTACTACTGGTGAATTTTTACAAGGAAAACAAATTGGATCTTTTCCTTCTAAAGGTGTAACAGCAGCTAGATTGCCTGATAGTGTATTGAGAGAGCTACAAAAAGTTAGTGCTAGAGTAATGAAAGAAGAATCTGCTAAAGATGCTGACTTTGCCAAAGTATGGGCTTCTCAACAAGCATTCATGAAGGAGTATGATGTTTGGCAAAAATGGGGATATTTACCTCGAAACTTTTAGTATTTAATACTTAAAAAGTTGATTATAATAATGAAAGCGGCCGGTTTCACCGGCTGCTTTTATTTTTAAAGAAAAAATTATGTCTAAAGAATTTACATCTGTAAAAAGTTCTCTTGATAAAAAACTACAGCTTAGACACACATCTATCACAAAGAAAATTGATAATTTTGTCTTACAGATAGGAGAAATTTTTAATTGGTTCTGGGTAATATTAATTGCAGTTATCATTCTAAATGTAGTCTTAAGATATGTTTTTAGAAATGGAATGATTGAGCTGGAGGAATTGCAATGGCATCTTTATTGTATAGGTTGGTTAATTGGTTTATCTTCAACATATATAGTGGACTCTCATGTTAGGGTTGATGTTTTAAGCGAGAGATTAAGTTATAGAAAAAAACTATGGTTTGAATTATTTGGTATTTTGATTTTATTTTTACCATTCGTAATACTCGTTCTTTATTATGCAGTCCCTTTCTTTGAATTATCATGGGCTTCAAGTGAAAGATCTACATCAGCCAATGGGTTGCCAGCTAGATGGTTTGTAAAAGGTTTTTTAGTAATCAGTTTTTTTTTACTCTTAATTTCTGGTTTCTCAAGGATTGTAAGAATAATAGAAACACTGCGATTTGGATTAGAGGATAAAAAATGATTTCATTAGTTACAGAATATTTTTTAGCAATCGCTCTCTTTTTTAGTTTTATAACATTAATATTTTACGGATTTCCTGTAGCGTGGACCATGGGTGGTTTAGGAGTTTTGTTTATATTTATCTCAATGCTTTCTGATAATTTATTTGACACTTTTTATGGTGTTGATTTTGGATTTGCATCCATGGTTGTTTATAGACTTTATGGAGTCATGGCAAACTGGGTTTTAGTTGCGCTTCCAATGTTTATTTTTATGGGAATAATGATGGACAAATCTGGTATAGCAGAGGATCTAATGACTGATCTGTCTAAATTGTTTGGTAAAACAAGAGGTGGACTTGCAATCTCAATTGTATTTATCGGAGTTTTGCTTGCTGCTTCCACAGGAATTATTGGTGCAGCAGTAGTACTTCTAACAATTTTAGGTGTGCCATTAATGTTAAAGAATAAGTACAATCCAAATTTAGCTTGTGGAGTTGTTTGTGCAACTGGGACTTTAGGAATTCTTATACCTCCAAGTATTATGCTCGTAATTATGGGGGATCAAGTAAGAATTTCAGTTGGAGATTTATTTATGGGGGCTGTATTCCCAGGTTTATTACTTGGGTTATTATACACAATTTTTATCGTTGTTTATGCTTACATGAATCCTAAAGCTGCACCACTTCCAAAAGATGCTGAACCAGTAGATTTAAAAATAGTTTTAAGAGTTTTAAAATCTATCATACCACCAGCTTTATTAATTTTTGCTGTTTTAGGAAGTATATTCATGGGAATTGCTACTCCAACTGAAGCATCTGGAGTAGGAGCTTTAGGCGCATCTTTATTGGCTATAGTTAGAGGAAGATTGTCATTTTCAGATTTAAAAATTGTGATTAGAAAAACAACCCATACTACAGCTTATATTTTTGCACTTTTTGTTGGCGCAACAATGTTTGCATTAATTTTAAGAGGTTTGGGGGGAGATGAATTAATAGAGGGAGCGCTCAAGGCATTACCTTTTGGAACAAGTGGAGTTGTAATAGTTGTTTTGTTTGTGGCATTTCTATTAGGTTTCTTTTTAGATTGGATTGAAATTACATTAATCATTTTACCTTTCTTGGCACCAGTAATGATGGATCTTGGGGTTGATATGGTTTGGTTTATTGTAATGTTTGCAGTGGTTTTACAGACTTCATTTATAACCCCACCTGTAGGATTTGCTTTATTTTATATGAAAGGTGTAGCTCCTCAAGGAATTTCTATAACAAATATATATAAAGGAATAATTCCATTTGTTATCCTTCAAGTAATAGCAGTAGCTATAGTGTTTAATTTTCCTGAAATAGTCACTTGGTTACCAAAAGTTGCATACGGACCAAATTAAGTTTTATGAAAAAAAAAATTATTATTTTATTTTTTTTAATATTATTAGTTTCTATTTCAAAAACTTTTTCAATTGAAGTAACCTCTCTCGAAGCAGAAAAAAGATTAGAGTTTAGTGAATTTTTTCCAAAAAAGATTTGTAATAAAATTTACGAAGAAAGTTTCTTTGGAAAAGAAAATAAATTATCTGAAGAGGTAGAATTGAAAGCTTATTTTAATTTAAAAAGATTAAATGTTGATGAAGCTAATTCGAATTTGTTGCTATATTTTGATCAGAGATCGTATAATTATAAAGATCCTAAACTTGGTATAATAATCTTTAACAACATATCAGATGACTTTTCTGATGAAGTGGCATCTCTTAACAAAAAAATAAAAGATGCTGGAACTCAAAAAATAGTAGTTTGTGAATACGATCTTGAAAAATCTCTATCAGAAGGAAAATTTTTTGATTTTAAAATAATATTTGATAATGCAACAAAAGTTGAGACGAATGTGCCTCCTAAAATATTAATTTATTTTGATGGTACGATTGAATATCTCTACTTTAATGAAAAAGTTGAATATAACGCGTCAAAGTTTAATTATAAAAAATATCCATTCGACGTACAAAATTTTAAAATCTCTGTATCATCTCAAATTTCTGAAAACTTATCATTTAGAATGTCGGATAAGTTCAAGTTACTAAATGCTGATATAAAAAAATTAGAATTTTCAAATATATCATCTCCTGGTTGGACAATAAAACAATATAACACTTACCCTGTCTTAGATTATTTGGGTTATGTGTATTCAGATTATGCAAAACCATCGGTTAAATCTGAAATTACTATACATAGAAATTCAATCATTTTTGTATTTAAATTTATTATGCCAATTGTAATGATAATAATGCTTACTTATTTCACAATATTTTTACCATTTGAATTTGATAGAACATCAGTTTGTATTACTTTAGTTTTAGCCCTTGTTGCATTCAATTTAGTTGCTGCATCATCAAAAATTCCAGATATGCCTTACTTGAATATATTTGATTGGTTTATTTTTACTGCATATGTGAATGCTATTTCAGTTTTAACTTTAACATTTATAGAAGCCATTTATATTGGTCACTTCATGGGGTATGGTCGAGATATTTTTAAAGTACCATTGGATAAAAAAACTGGGCTTATAAAATTTAGAAAAATATCATGGATCATCTTATTAATGATATTAATTGTTTCAGCTTCAGCTGGATATTGGGTAATATTTTTAGGTTAAATTAAGATGAGAAAAATTATATCTATTTTTTTTGTTGGTGTCTTATTATTGACTGAAAATATTTATGCGAATTTTAATTTTACTCTGAAAGAATACCTGGATAAAAATGATTTAGAAGATGGTACAACCCAAATTTATTTATTAAAAAGATGTAGTGCAGTTTACGCATATGCCTCAGGTGTTATTTTAAAATCGGATGCTGTGACTTCAAAGAGTTTCATAGAAATTTCAAATAATTTAATATTTAAAGCTGTTGAATTAAAGGTTATTGATGAAAAAAAAAAATTAGAAGATGCTCAAGAGGAGGCAGAACAAAGCCGAAAAGAGCTATTCAATATTTACATAACTGATGGCAAAAAGAATTGGGAAAAAAACAAATCTCATTTTAAAGGTTCGTATATATCTGATGATATGGCTATCTGCTCAAAGTTGACTGAAGATAATTAATATAAAAATTTAAATTTATATTGAATAATTATTAGTTATCAATAAAAGATAATTTCAAATATGACTAAAAAAATTTCTTTAATTGGAGCAGGTCAAATAGGAGGAACTTTAGCACATTTAATTGGAACAAAAGAACTAGTAGATGAAGTAGTATTATTTGACGTTGCAAGTGGAATTGCAAAAGGAAAAGCCTTAGATATAGCTCAGTCTTCATCAGTTGACGGTTTTAATGTAAAATTTTTTGGAACTGACGATTATAAAGATATTAAAGACTCAGATGTAATTATTATTACAGCAGGAGTGCCAAGAAAACCAGGCATGAGCAGAGACGATCTACTAGGTATAAATTTAAAAATTATAAAACAAGTAGCTAACGGAATAAAAGAAAATTCTCCTAATGCATTTATAATATGTATTACCAATCCACTAGACGTTATGGTCATGGCTCTTCAAAAATTCTCTGGTCTTCCCGCTAATAAAATTGTTGGTATGGCAGGAATTTTGGATAGTTCACGATTTAAATTATTTTTATCATTAGAACTAAATGTCCCTGTAAAAGAAATTGATGCAATGGTAATGGGAGGTCATGGAGATACAATGGTTCCAATGCCAAGATTTACAAAAGTTTCTGGAAAACCTTTGCTAGATTTAGTTAAAGAAGGAAAAATTACCAAAGAAAGATTAGAAGAAATAAATCAAAGGACTAGGGATGGTGGTGCAGAAATTGTTAAGTATTTAGAAAAAGGTTCAGCATTTTATGCTCCGGCGGCTTCTGGAGTTCAAATGGCGGAGGCATATTTGAATAATGAAAAAAAATTACTACCATGTGCTGTGCAATTAAATGGCGAATATGGTGTTAAAAATGTTTATGCTGGAGTGCCAGTAATTGTGGGTAAAGACGGAGTTGAAAAAATAGAGCAGATTGATCTAGATGAGAAAGAAAAAAAAGAATTTATGCACTCTATAGACGCAGTAAAAGCTCTTTGGGAAGCGGCATCTAAAATAGACCCTGATCTTTTAAAATAATAATGAATATCCACGAGCATCAAGCCAAACAAATATTAAAAAAATTTGGAGCAGTTGTGCCCGAGGGAGTTTTTGCTTTAACTGTCGATGACTTACTAGAAAAGGTAAAATCATTAAAAACAGACAAATATGTCTTAAAAGCCCAAATTCATGCTGGAGGCAGAGGTAAAGCAGGTGGAGTTAAAGTTTTAAATACTATTGAAGAACTAGCAACCGCTGCAAAGGAATTATTAGGTAAAACATTAATAACACATCAAACAGGTCCAGAAGGACGAGAAGTTAAAAGATTATATGTGGAAGAATCCTCTAATATTAATAAAGAATTTTATTTATCATGTTTAGTTGATAGAGCTAGTTCTAAAATTGCATTCATATCTAGCAACCAAGGTGGAATAAATATCGAAGAAGTAGCAAGTAGCTCTCCAGAAAAAATTATAACAACAAAAGTTGAAATGAATAATGAAATTTCAGATAAAGATTGTGATGAAATAATTAAAATCTTTGATTTAACTGATAATGCCAAAAAACAAGCCATATCTTTAATTAAATCAATTTTTAAAATGTTTATTAGCACAGATGCAAATATGGTTGAAGTGAATCCTTTAATATTAACTAAAGAAGAAAAAATTGTATGTTTAGATGCAAAAGTAAATTTCGACTCTAATGCATTATTTAGACATCCTGAAATATTAGAACTAAGAGATCTTAACGAAGAAGATCCAACAGAGATAGAAGCTAGCAAACACGATCTTTCTTATATCAAATTAGATGGCAGCATTGGATGTATGGTAAATGGTGCTGGCTTGGCTATGGCTACAATGGATATTATCAAGTTATATGGAGAAGAGCCCGCAAACTTCTTAGACGTTGGAGGGGGAGCATCAAAAGAAAAAGTTGCAGCTGCGCTCAAAATAATTCTCTCAGATAAAAATGTTAGAGGAATTTTAATTAATATTTTTGGAGGGATAATGAGATGCGATGTTCTTGCTCAAGGAGTAGTCGACGCTGCAAAAGAAATTAAATTTGAGGTGCCATTAATAGTCAGATTAGCTGGAACTAATTTTGAGGAAGGAAAAAAAATACTTGATAATTCTGGTTTAAAATTAATATCAGCTGAAAATTTAGATGATGCTGCAAAAAAGATAGTTGAGGCTATTAAATAGATGTCCGTATTAGTTAACAAAAATACAAAAGTAATTTGTCAGGGTTTTACAGGTTCTCATGGAACCTTTCATTCTGAACAAGCCATTATGTATGGCACCAATTTAGTTGGTGGAGTTACACCAAAAAAAGGTGGTCAAAAACATTTAGACAGACCAGTATTTAACACAGTTTTGGAAGCAAAAAATAATCTTGGAGCTGATGCGACGATGATCTATGTGCCTGCAAAATTCGCTGCTGAAGCAATTATTGAAGCAATAGATGCATCCTTAAGTCTTATAGTTTGTATAACAGAAGGAATTCCTGTTTTAGATATGTTAAAAGTTAAAAAGAAACTAAAAGGATCAAAAAGTAGATTGATAGGACCTAACTGTCCAGGCATAATAACTCCAGGGGAGTGTAAAATTGGAATAATGCCAGGAAATATTCATAAAAGAGGATCTGTTGGGATAGTTTCTAGATCAGGAACGTTAACATATGAGGCAGTAGCACAAACTACAGAAAATGGTTTAGGTCAATCAACATGTATTGGTATTGGTGGAGACCCAATTAATGGAACAAACTTTATAGATTGTTTAGATTTGTTTTTAAATGATAACGAAACGCAATCTATTTTAATGATCGGAGAAATTGGAGGTACAGCTGAGGAGGAAGCTTCTGAATTTGTAAAAAACCATAAAATAAAAAAACCAATTGTTGGATTTATAGCAGGAATAACTGCCCCTCCTGGGCGTAGAATGGGACATGCAGGCGCAATTATTTCTGGTGGAAAAGGTGGAGCCGAAGATAAAATTAAAAAAATGGAAGAGTCTGGAATTACTATTGCTAAATCTCCCTCTATAATTGGAAAAACTTTACTAAATAAACTGTCTAATTGAAAAATTTTTAACTAAGTCTATATTAAACTAAATAATGCCATCAATTAAAAATCTAGAATTTGAAAAAACAGCATTTTTAAGTAAAGCAAATAGTGCTTTCATAGAAGAAATGTACGGCAAGTTTATTGCTAATGATCCAAATTTACCTGAAAGTTGGAAAAATTATTTTCAAGAAATTGGAGAAGAATTAGATGTTATTGTAAAAGAGTTAAACGGTCCATCATGGAGTCCTTCCCAAAAAATTTCTTTACAAAAAAACCAAAAAAAGATTACTCAAATTGATAAATCAAGTGATGAAGAAATCACAAATTCAAATGCAAATTCAATTAAGGCAGTGGCTATGATTAGGTCTTATAGACAAAGAGGACATCTTATTGCAAAATTAGATCCTTTAGAAATGCTTAAAGCAGATTATCTTGAAGAACTTCATCCAGAGTCTTATGGATTTAGCAAAGACGATTATTCAAAAAAAATTTTTCTAGATGGAGTAATTAATAAACAATATTCAAACATAAAAGAAATTCTTAAATTTTTAAGGGATAAATATTGTGGCTCTATTGGGTATGAGTATATGCATATTGCTAACCCTACAGAGAGAAAATGGTTTAGGGATAGGGTCGAAAAAGCAGATGATTTTAAGTTTACTCAGAATGGAAAAAAAGCAATTCTTAATAAATTAATACAAGCTGAAGGTTTTGAAAAATTCTTACATACAAAATATGTTGGTACAAAAAGATTTGGTCTTGATGGTGGTGAGAGTTTAATCCCTGCCCTTGAACAAATAATTAAAATTGGAGGTCAATCAAAAATTAAAGAAGTAAAAATTGGAATGTCACATAGAGGTAGATTGAATGTATTGGCTAATGTTCTGCAAAAATCATATAAAAGGATATTTAATGAATTTGCGGGAGAGATAAATTCTGATACAGAAGATGATACTGGAGATGTTAAATATCATCTAGGTGCTTCGTCTAATAGAGATTTTGATGGAAATTTAGTTCATGTTAGTTTGACAGATAATCCGTCTCATTTGGAGGCTGTAAATCCAGTTGTTCTTGGTCAAACAAGAGCGAAACAATTTTTTCATAAAGATAAGGAAAGAAAAAAAGTAATTCCAATATTAATTCATGGTGACGCAGCTTTTGCAGGACAAGGAGTTGTAGCAGAATGCTTTGCTATGTCAGGCTTACCTGGCCATAATACAGGGGGTACAATTCATATAATTATAAATAATCAAATAGGTTTTACAACAAGCCCGAGATTTGCTAGATCTTCTCCTTATCCTTCAGACGTAGCAAAAATGGTCGAAGCACCCATTATTCATGTAAATGGTGATGACCCAGAGGCAGTAGTTTATGCTGCTAGAATAGCTACCGATTTTAGATTAAGATTTAACAGAGACGTAGTAATAGATTTAATTTGTTACAGAAGATTTGGTCACAATGAAGGAGATGAGCCATCTTTTACTCAACCCCTTATGTATAAGAAAATACGCTCTCATCCATCTTCAATAAAAGTTTATGGTCAAAAGCTTGTTAGTGAAGGCTCTATATCAAATGACTTTTTAAACAGTGAAATTAAAAAATTTAAAAATTTATTAGATGATCAATTCAAAAATGCTAAGAATTATAAGCCAAAAATAGAATGGTTTGAAGGTACTTGGTCTCAATACAAACCAGAAAAAGGTAAAGATAAAAGAGGTGTAACTGGTTATGACACTAAAAAATTAAAGGAAATTTCTAATAGAATTAATTCGATACCTAATGAAATGAATATTCATAAAACTATCTCAAAAATTTTAGATAATAGGAAGCTGTCTGTTTCTAACGAAAAAAAAATTGATTGGTCAACTGCAGAATCTCTTGCCTTTGGTTCATTGTTAGAGGAAGGATATCCAGTTAGGTTGGTGGGTCAAGATACTGGCAGGGGAACATTTAGCCAAAGACACTCAGTCTTAAGAAATCAATTAGATAATTCGAGATATGTACCTCTGAACAATATATCAACTAACCAAAAAAATTTTGAGGTGGTAGATAGTTTTTTGTCAGAGCTAGCTGTTTTAGGTTTTGAATATGGTTATAGTTTAGTAGAACCAAATACTCTAACATTATGGGAAGCACAGTTTGGTGATTTTGCAAATGGTGCTCAGGTTGTTATTGATCAATTTATTGCATCAGGCGAAAGAAAATGGTCTAGAGCTTCAGGGTTGGTTATGTTATTGCCTCATGGATATGAAGGTCAAGGTCCAGAGCATTCATCGGCTAGATTAGAAAGATTTTTACAATTATGTTCAAATGACAATATGCAAGTAATGAATTGTACTTCACCATCGAACTATTTTCATGCACTGAGAAGACAGATGCACAGAGATTTTAGAAAACCTTTGATAATAATGACCCCAAAATCTTTATTACGTCATAAGTTTTGTGTGTCAGATTTGGAGGATTTTAGTAAAGAAAATTCGTTTCATAGAGTTTTATGGGATCACGCTATAGATCCTAAAACAAAGGGATTTATAAAATTAAAGAAATCAATTGAAATAAAAAAAGTAATTTTGTGTTCAGGCAAAATATATTTTGATTTACTTGAAGCCAGAGAAAAATTAAAAAGAGATGATGTTGTTTTTTATAGAATAGAGCAACTTTATCCTTTCCCCGCTAAGGCTCTTGTAAAAGAACTTAAACCTTATGCTAAAACTGCCCAGTTTTACTGGTGTCAGGAAGAACCAAAAAATATGGGAGCTTGGTTTTCTGTTAGAGATTATATCCAATGGACATTAGATAATATTAAGGCTAATAATAATCAAATTTCTTATATTGGAAGAAGTCCAGATGCATCACCTGCAACAGGATATATGAAAAGACATATCTCTCAACAGCAAGAAATTATTAAAAATGTTTTTAAGTAAATTATAATGAGTGAGAAAATTTTGGTTCCAGTCCTTGGCGAAAGTATTACAGAGGCAACTGTTTCAAAGTGGTTAAAAAATGAAGGTGATACAGTTGATGCTGATGAACCGGTAGTAGAATTGGAAACTGATAAAGTTAATTTGGAGGTCCCTTCTCCAATATCAGGTGTATTAACTAATATAAACTCAAAAGATGGGTCAGTTGTTGAAGTTGGATCTTTATTGGGATCAGTATCAGAAAATGAAACCAATCCAGAAAAAGAGACTGAGATAGAAAAAACTGAACCAAAGATTAAAGAGAATAATGTAATTAAATTAGAACCACAAAATGAAAAAAAGGAACTAGAAATTTTTGATGAAAAAATTAGTGAAGATGAAATTGAAGATAAAACCGAGAAAAGACCAATAGATAAACCACTTGTTCTCACAGAGGAAATTGAGGAGGAAAAATTAACAAAAGAGACTGAAACTGGTCAATCTTTATCTCCGGCTGTTAGAAAAATTGTTAATGAAAACAATATTGATATTAAATCTGTTAAAGGATCTGGAAAAGATGGAAGAGTTTTAAAAGGTGATCTAATAAATTTAATGGGCGTTAATCCTCCTCCTTCAGAGAGAAAAGTTAAATTTGGTCAAGAAGAAAGAATTAAGATGACCAGATTAAGACAAACTATTGCTAAGAGACTAAAACAAGCACAAGAAAATGCGGCGTTATTAACTACATTTAATGAAGTTGATATGACAAGTATTATGGATATGAGAAAAGACAATCAGGAAGATTTTAAAAGTCGATATGGAGTAAAATTAGGACTAATGTCATTTTTTGTTAAAGCCTGCGTTGTAGCTTTAAAAAATTTTCCTGTAGTAAATGCAGAAATAGAGGGTGATGAAATAATTTATAAAAATTACTATAACATAAGTTTTGCTGTAGGCACTGATAAGGGATTAGTTGTTCCAGTGCTAAAAAATGCAGATGAATTATCTTTTTCAGATATAGAGAAAAATATTATAGAAATTTCTGAAAAAGCAAGAAATGGTAAACTTACAATTGAGGATCTCCAAGGTGGGACTTTCACCATAAGTAATGGGGGTGTTTACGGCTCAATGTTATCAACTCCAATACTAAATTTACCGCAGTCAGGTGTTTTGGGGATGCATAATATGGTTGAAAGACCAGTGGTAATAAATAACGAAATTAAAATTAGACCAATTATGTATTTAGCATTATCTTATGATCACAGAATTATTGATGGAAAAGAATCTGTCTCTTTTTTAAAAATGATAAAAGAAAATTTAGAGGACCCTAGAAGATTATTTTTAGATATTTAAATGTTAGATAAATTTCAAGCAATTGTAATAGGTGGTGGTCCAGGAGGGTATGTTTGTGCAATAAGGCTTGCGCAATTAGGACTTAAAACTGCGTGTATAGAATCGAGAGGATCGTTAGGAGGGACATGTTTAAATGTTGGCTGTATTCCTTCCAAAAGTTTATTAAATCTTTCAGATGAGTTTCATAAGGTTCAGCATTTATCAAATAAAGGTATCGAAATTGGAGAAGTGAAACTTAATTTAGCAAAAATGATGCAAAGCAAAGATAAAGCTGTTACAGTTTTAACTAAGGGAGTAGAGTTTTTACTAAAAAAAAATAAGGTAACTTATTTTAAAGGTATAGGAAGTTTCAAATCCAAAAATGAAATATCTATAAAAGATGAGAAAGACAATGAAACTCTAATCTTTGGTGATAAAATAGTAATTGCTACAGGTTCTGTACCAGTCTCATTACCAGGTATTGAATTTGATGAAAAAACAATTGTTTCTTCAACTGGAGTTTTAAAATTGGACCAAGTTCCAAAAAAAATGGTCGTAGTAGGTGGTGGCTATATTGGACTAGAAATGGGATCTGTCTGGTCAAGATTAGGCACCGAAGTAGAGGTAGTAGAATTTTTAGATCACATCACACCAGGTATGGATAAAGAGATTTCAAGTGAATTTATGAAGGTTTTAAAAAAACAAGGAATAAAATTTTATATGCAGCACAAGGTCGAAAAAATAAAAAAAGATAAGTCAGAGGCTATTGTTTCAACAAAAGATATGAATGGAACCTCAAAAGATTTTAAAACTGATGTTGTATTAATTTCTGTTGGTAGAAAACCAAATACAAAAGGATTAGATCTTGAAAAAGTTGGAGTTGAATTAGATGATAAAAAAAGAGTGAAAACTAATAAGAGTTTTCAAACTAATTTAGATAATGTTTATGCCATTGGAGATGTAATAACTGGACCTATGCTCGCACATAAAGCAGAGGATGAAGGGGTTGCTGTTGCAGAAATTATTGCAGGTCAATCAGGCCATGTTAACTATGATACTATACCTGGAGTTATTTATACCAGTCCAGAGGTTGCTTGTATTGGTAAAACTGAAGAGCAATTAAAAGAAAAAAATATTAAATATAAAATAGGTAAGTTCTCATTTATGGCGAATTCAAGAGCAAAAGCAATTGATGATGTAGAAGGTTTTGTAAAAATTTTAGCAGATGAAAAAACTGATAAAGTACTAGGAGCACATCTTATAGGACCACATGCAGGTGAATTAATTGCTGAAATAGGAATTGCAATGGAATTTGGTGCTAGTTCTGAGGATATTGCTAGAACCTGCCATGCTCACCCTACTTTCTCAGAAGCGGTAAAAGAGGCAGCATTATCTGTAGATAAAAGAGCAATACACTCTTAATATATTTTCATATTATCTAAGTATGAAGTTTCCGATTCTTTTACCAAATATATTTAATTATCCATTCACTTATGAAAGTGAGCTTAAATTAAAAGTAGGAGAATTTGTTGAAGTCCCATTTGGTAAATCAAAAATAGTAGGAGTAGTCTGGGATGAATTTGAAAAAAAAAAAGATAAAAGTTTTAAGATTAAAAAGATAATAAAAAAAATTAATATCCCACAATTGAAAAAAAGCACTTTAGATTTTTTAAATTGGTTTTCTAAATACAATATTGTTCCAAAAGGTATGGCTTTAAAACTCATATTATTGAGTGGCAAACCTGTTGAAAAAATAGATGAAAGTTTATTCTTAAATTTTACATCTAAAAAGAAAGAAAATTTTTTAGAATTAACAAAAGAGCAAAAAAAATGTTTGAGCCAAATTAATGACTCAAATAATAAATTTAATGTTCATGTTTTGCAAGGCACTACAGGATCAGGAAAAACTATCGTTTATTTTGAGGCACTTAAAAAAATTTTAGAAAAAGGATTTCAAGGATTAATTATGTTACCTGAAATTGGATTAACAAGTGAATTTGAAAAAAAATTCATCGAATTTTTTGGTTTTAATCCTGCAATATGGCATTCTAGTATTACAAAAAAAAAAAGGGAAATCGTTTGGAGTGGAGTTGTAGCTGGAAAAATAAAAGTTGTAATAGGTGCAAGATCCTCATTATTTTTACCTTTTAAAAAATTAGGGTTAATAATAGTGGATGAAGAACACGATCAATCTTACAAACAAGATGAGGGAGTGATTTACAATGCAAGAGATATGGCAATTTCAAGAGCATCATTTGAAAATATTCCAATAAATTTGATTACCTCTGTGCCATCAATAGAAACTTATGAAAATATAAAAAAAAAGAAATATAAGATTTCAAAATTAGAAAAGCGTTATCAAAACGCGTCATTCCCAAACTATGAAATAATTAATTTAAATAATGTTAAATTAGAGAAACAATCATGGATCTCTAAAGAAATTATAGAAAAAGTTAATTCTCATCTTAAAAAAAAAAATCAAGTACTTTTTTTTTTAAATAGGAGAGGATTTTCACCAAACGTTTTATGTAAAAAATGTTTTAATAGTTATTCATGTCCTAACTGTGCAATAAATTTGGTTTATCATAAAAGAAAAGATAGTTTATTATGTCATTATTGCGGCTTTAAATCTTCTTTAAAGAGAAACTGTCTCAAAGAAGGTGATTGTAATTTTATATTTAGTGGACCAGGAGTTGAAAGAATTTATGAGGAAGTCAAAAAGAATTTTCCCTCAAAAAAAGTTGAGATTTTTTCAAGCGATACAATGAACAGAAAGAGTTCAAAAGAAAAATTAGAAAAAATAGTTAAAAATGAAATACATATTTTAATTGGAACACAATTGATTTCAAAAGGTTTTCATTTTCCAAGTCTAAATTGTATAGTTGTCATAGATATTGATTTATCTTCTAATGGTCACGATTTGAGGAGTGCAGAAAAAAAT
The DNA here is from genome assembly GCA_902515205.1 of uncultured Pelagibacteraceae bacterium. Lineage (GTDB taxonomy): Bacteria > Pseudomonadota > Alphaproteobacteria > Pelagibacterales > Pelagibacteraceae > Pelagibacter. Next base: position 24,252 of record CABXTU010000006.1, read on the forward strand.
TTACAATTGTATCATCAGTTATCTGGAAGAGCAGGACGTACTGGTCAGCCTTCAACAGTTTATTTTCAAACCTATAATACAAACACAAAAATGATTTCAGATATCACAAATAGTAATCCTGATATTTTTTTAGAAAAAGAAGTAGAAATTAGAAAGGAAAATAACCTTCCTCCTTTTCAAAGATTTATTTCTTTAATTTTAACTGGTGATGATGAAATTAAATTAGAGAAAGAGGCATTGAAATTTAAAATATTTATTCAACATAAGGTATTAGGTGAAATTTTAGGACCAGTAAGTGCACCAATATTTAGACTTAAAAAAAAATATAGAGTGAGATTATTAGTGAGAGGCTCTAAAACACTTAAATTACAAAACTCAATAGCAATATTAATAGCAAATTACAAATTCTCAGGTGGAATAAAACTTTCAGTTGATGTTGATCCAATTAACTTCAATTAAACTGGAAAAAAAGTCATTTTTAATAGATGTGCCACTTGAAGACTATTTGTTCATATGTTAATTAAACCCTAAATTTATTGTTAATCATCAACTTTTTAAAAGGTAATCAATTGAGTAAAAATAAAGAATTTTCAAGCACATCATCAAGTAGATACTCTTTAGCTTTATTTGAGCTTGGGGAGGAATTAAATTTGCTTAAAAATATAGAAGAAAATTCTTTATTATTCTTAGATTTAATTTCACATAGCGATGACTTTAAAAATTCTATTAAAGATCCAACCTTGAATCAAAGAGATTTAACAAATGTTATTAGTAAGTTGTCTGATATTTACAATTTTGAATCATTATTTATAAATTTTATTAATTTTTTAATATTTAAAAGAAGATTTTTTTATGTAGAAAAAATATTAAAAAACTTCAACGAAATTTGTTCAGAAAAAAGAGGAGAGATTAAAGCAGCGATAAACTCTGCTAAAAAATTATCTACAGATGAAATTAAGAAGATTACAGAAGAATTATCTAATACTTTTAAATCAAAAATTAAATTAGATTATAATTACGATAAAAGTTTAATTGGAGGATTGGTCGTGCAAGTTGGTAGTACAATGATTGATACTTCCATAAAAAGTAAGTTACAGCAAATTGAAAACAGAATGATTGGAGCGTAAAATGGAAATAAATCCTTCAGAAGTAACAAAGATTTTAAAAGAGCAAATAAAAAATTTTGGTGAAAAAGCAGAGGTTTCAGAGGTTGGACAAGTTTTGTCTGTAGGTGATGGTATAGCAAGAATTTATGGTTTGGATAATGTTCAGGCTGGGGAGATGGTAGAATTTTCTGATGGTTCAAAAGGTATGGCTTTAAACTTGGAAAGTGAAAATGTAGGAGTTGTAATTTTTGGTGATGATAGAAATATTAAAGAAGGCGATGTTGTAAAAAGAACAGGTAGCATTGTAGATACACCTGTAGGAAAAGAATTATTAGGAAGAGTAGTTGATGGTTTGGGTAACCCAATTGATGGAAAAGGAGTTTTAGACAAAGGAATTAAAAAAAGTAGGGTTGAGGTAAAAGCCCCAGGAATTATTCCAAGGCAATCGGTAAGTGAGCCAATGCAAACAGGCTTAAAATCGATTGATAGTTTAGTGCCTGTTGGCAGAGGGCAAAGAGAGCTGATTATTGGTGACAGGCAAACTGGTAAGACTGCAGTAGCCATTGATGCAATAATTAATCAAAAAAAAATTAACGAGACTGATGATGAAAAACAAAAACTTTATTGTATTTATGTTGCAGTAGGACAGAAGAGATCAACAGTAAGACAAATTCAAAAAACCTTAGAGGAAGCTGGAGCAATGGAGTACACAACAATTGTTGCTGCTACAGCATCTGATTCTGCTCCTCTTCAATTTTTAGCTCCATATACAGGATGTGCAATGGGTGAATTCTTTAGAGATAATGGAATGCATGCACTAATTATTTACGATGATTTATCAAAACAGGCCGTAGCTTACAGACAGATGTCACTTTTGCTCAGAAGACCTCCAGGAAGAGAAGCTTATCCAGGAGACGTATTTTACTTACATAGCAGACTGCTTGAAAGAGCTGCTAAATTAAGTGACGAGCACGGAGGGGGATCTTTAACAGCATTACCAATTATTGAAACTCAGGGTGGGGATGTGTCTGCTTTCATTCCTACCAATGTAATCTCAATTACTGATGGTCAAATATTTTTAGAAACAGAACTTTTTAACCAAGGCATAAGACCAGCAATTAATGTTGGTTTATCCGTTTCAAGAGTTGGGTCTTCTGCACAAACTAAAGCAATGAAAAAGGTTTCAGGCTCAATGAAATTGGAGTTAGCTCAATACAGGGAAATGGCTGCTTTTGCTCAATTTGGTTCTGATTTAGATGCATCAACGCAGCAACTTTTGAATAGAGGATCAAAATTAACTGAACTCCTTAAACAAAAACAATATTCACCTATGACAGTAGCCGAGCAAGTTGTTTCAGTCTTTTGTGGAGTGAAAGGTTATTTGGATGATATTGATTTGAAAGATATTGCTGAGTTTGAAAATAAAATCATTGAACAATGCAAATCTGATAAACCAGAGATAATCGAGTCAATTCAAAGCTCAGGTAAACTAGAAGAGGATAAAGAAAAGTTACTTGTTGAAATAATTTCTAAATTAAAGGAAAATTTTAAATCTTAGTTAATTATGGCAAGTTTAGATGATCTTAAAAAAAGAATATTAAGTGTAAAATCTACACAGAAAATTACTAAAGCAATGAAAATGGTAGCTGCAGCAAAGCTTAGAAGAGCCCAGGAAAGCGCTGAGAGGGGAAGACCGTACTCAGAAAAAATGAATAATATTATTCTTAATCTATCAGATGGAATTTCAAATAAAGAAAATGCACCAAAATTATTATCTGGATCAGGAAATGATAAAGTACACCTTTGCGTTGTGATGACTTCTGATAGAGGTTTATGCGGTGGTTTTAACTCAAATATAATTAAAAAAGCTAAAAACTATTTTGCCAAGCTATCTAAAGATGGAAAAGATTTAAAGATTATTACTGTTGGCTCCAAAGGAAATGATCAACTTAAAAGAGCTTATAGTGACAAAATTATTGCAAATATTTCATTTAAAGACTCAAAACATGCAAATTATTTTGATGCTAATAAGGTAGGTAAAATGATTATAGAAAAATTTGAAGCTGAAGAGTTTGATGTGTGTACTATTTTTTATAACCAATTTAAAAATGTAATAACTCAAATCCCACAAGCTCAGCAAATAATTCCTTTGAATGTAGAAAATTCTAAAGAAAATAATGCTGAGGACAGTTACGAGTTTGAGCCAGATGAGGACGAAATTTTAGGAAATTTGTTGCCAAAAAATATATCTACGCAGATATTTAAGGCGATGTTAGAAAATTCAGCCAGTGAACAGGGCTCAAGAATGAGTGCAATGGACAATGCTACCCGAAATGCAGGAGAAATGGTTGACAAGCTTACTATTGAGTATAATAGAAGTCGTCAGGCAGCAATTACAAAAGAACTAATAGAAATTATATCAGGAGCAGAGAGTTTATAATTATGAGCAAAGGAATAATCACACAAGTTATTGGAGCAGTAGTAGATGTTAAATTTGAAGCTGAATTACCGGAGATATTAACAGCTTTAGAGTGTAAAAATGGCGATAATAGACTTGTTTTAGAAGTTGCCCAACATTTAGGAGAATCTACAGCAAGAACAATAGCCATGGATGCAACAGAAGGTCTAAAAAGAGGTGACGAAGTAATAAATACAAAAGCTCCAATTAAAGTTCCTGTTGGTCCTGAAACATTAGGAAGAATTATTAATGTGATTGGAGAGCCAATCGATGAAAGAGGTGAAGTAAAGACTAAAGAAAGCTGGCCTATTCATAGAGCAGCTCCAGAGTTTAACGACCAGTCTACAGAAACTGAAATTCTAGTAACTGGTATCAAAGTGATTGATTTATTAGCTCCTTATGCAAAAGGTGGAAAAATTGGCCTGTTTGGTGGTGCTGGGGTTGGAAAAACAGTTTTAATTATGGAATTAATTAATAACGTTGCAAAAGCCCATGGTGGATTTTCTGTTTTTGCTGGAGTTGGTGAAAGAACAAGAGAGGGAAATGATCTATATCATGAAATGATAGACTCTGGAGTTATTAAAAAAGAAGGTGATGGATCTAAAGCTGCCTTAGTTTATGGACAAATGAACGAACCTCCAGGAGCTAGAGCAAGAGTGGCGCTAACAGGATTAACTGTAGCTGAATATTTTAGAGATCAAGAAGGACAAGACGTTCTTTTCTTTGTAGATAATATTTTCAGGTTTACACAGGCAGGATCTGAAGTTTCTGCACTTTTAGGTAGAATACCATCTGCAGTTGGATATCAGCCAACTTTAGCGACAGACATGGGTAATTTACAAGAAAGAATAACAACAACAAATAAGGGCTCAATTACTTCAGTACAAGCGATCTATGTTCCAGCTGATGACTTAACTGATCCAGCTCCAGCAACTTCTTTTGCTCACCTAGATGCAACAACAGTGCTTTCAAGACAAATAGCTGAAATTGGTATTTATCCTGCGGTTGATCCACTAGATTCTACTTCTAGAATTTTAGATCCTAGAATAGTTGGAGATGAGCATTACAGAGTTGCTAGAGAGGTGCAAAAAATTTTGCAAACTTATAAATCTTTGCAAGATATAATAGCTATTTTAGGAATGGATGAATTATCAGAGGAAGACAAATTAGTAGTCGCTAGGGCAAGAAAAATTCAAAGGTTTTTGTCTCAACCATTCTTTGTTGCTGAAGTATTTACAGGCTCACCTGGAAAACTTGTTGACTTAGAGTCGACCATTAAAGGTTTTGATGCAATTTGTAAGGGTGAGTATGACCATCTTCCTGAAGCCGCATTTTATATGGTTGGTACAATTGAAGAGGCAATAGAAAAAGCAGAAAAAATGGCCAAAGATACTGCTGCGTAATGAGTGAAGAATTTAAAATTGAAATAATTGATCCAGAAAAATTATTTTTTTCAAAGGAGGGCATTACCGAGGCTGTAGTGCCTGCTTATGAAGGAGAGATGGGAATACTAAAGGATCATATCTCTATAATTTCCTTTTTAAAACCTGGAATAATTACGATTTATGCCGAATCTTTAGAGGAAAAATTTTATGTAGAGGATGGAATAGTTGAATTCAAAGATAATAATTTGTCCATTTTAACAAGCTCTATTTTTAATTTAAAAGATGCAAAAAAAGACAAATTACAAGACTTACTTAATTTGGCTGAAGAGGAAGCAAATAACACAGAAATAAATGATCAATCAAAATATTTAATTAATCAAAAGATTGAAGTTTTAAAATCACTTAATTAATAATTTTTTTAACTTTTTTTTTAAGTTCCTTGTAAACGTGAAGTTTAAAATCAACTACCACTTCAGTAATCATATCTAAATCTATCCATTTCCATTGGAAAAATTCGGGTTTATTTGTTTTTATATTTATTTCGTTATCATTCCCTAAATATCGCATCAAAAACCACTTTTGTTTTTGGCCTTTATATTTACCTTTCCACACAATGCCCAATAAGCGGTCAGGAAGTTCATAGATTATAGTGCCGTCTAATTCTTCAATAAGCGTAACATTTTTAATGCTTGTTTCCTCTTCTAACTCTCTATATGCAGCTGACAAAGGATCTTCATCATCATCTATTCCGCCCTGAGGCATCTGCCAAAAATTTTTAGGATTATCAATTCTTTTTGCTACAAAAACTTTATTTTCTTTATTTAAAACTATAATACCCACACCATTTCTAAGAGGGAGATTCTTGTACTTCTCTTTCATCTCAACCGTTAAGTAATTTAATTGCGTAATTTAATTGATTATCAGTTTCAGTTTTTATCCTAAAGTCTTCCGAATCTTCACTCACTTCAATATCTGGGGATACTCCAATTTCAGAAATAGATTTCCCTGATGGCAAGTAATATTTAGCAACTGTTAATCTTATGGCACCATCATTTTTTAAAGGTATGATTGATTGTACTGAGCCTTTTCCATAACTGTTCTCACCCAATAATATTGCTCTTTTGTGATCTTTTAGTGCACCAGCAACAATCTCAGATGCTGAAGCTGAACCATAATTAATTAGAACCAGCAAAGCCTTTCCATTTGTTAAGTCACCTTTTTTAGCAAACCATTTTCTATTTTCAGAAGCCTTTCTACTTTTTGTAGATACTATTTCACCATTATCTAAAAAAAAATCCGAAATAGTTATAGCTTGTGAAAGCAAACCACCAGGATTATTTCTTAGATCTAATATATAAGATTTAATATTATTATTTTTTTCAAAATTTTTTATTTCTTTTTTAATTTGCTTACCACTATTTTCATTGAAAGAGGTTAATCTTAAGTATCCAATATTCTTTTTTAAAATATCAGTCTTGACTGATCTAACTTGAATAATTTCCCTTAAAATATTAAACGTGATAGCTTTTTTTTCTCCAATTCTTCTTATAGTAAGTTCAATTCCTGAACCAACAGGACCTCTCATTAAATCTACCGCTTCGCTCAAAGATTTTCCTTGAACTTGAATATTATTAATTTTCACAATGTAATCCCCCGCTTTTATACCAGCTCTTGAAGCGGGCGTATCATCAATTGGAGAAATTACTTTTACAACTCCAGACTCCATTCCCACCTCGATACCAAGACCACCAAATTCTCCACTAGTTTCAGTCTGCATTTCATTAAATATTTCTGGCGACATATAAGCAGAATATGGATCTAAAGATTGCAAAAGGCCATTTATTGCAGAGTCCATACTTTCGGATTGATTTATCTCATCTACATATTCTTTATTTATTTTTTCAAGAACTTCACCGAATAAATCGATTTTTTTATAAATATTATTTTCTGAGGAATAAACGCCTTTGGTAAAAGTAAGGCAAAATAAAAAGAATATTCCTTGAATAATTTTAATCATATTATTATTTTTTCTTTTGGTATTAATTCAGACCACATTTTTTCTAGCTCATAAAACTTTCTTTTTTCAGGATGAAAGATATGAACTATTAAATCAATACCATCTACCAATTTCCATTCGTTACTATCTTTACCCTCTATTTTAGTTTCCATTATGCCATTATCTTTAAGCTTTTCTACCACTTGCTCAGATAATGATTGAATATGTCTTGAAGATGTTCCGCTAGCAATAATCATATAATCAGCCATAGAGCTTTTATCCTTCAGGTCGATGGTGACTATGTCTTGTGCTTTGTTTAAATCTAAGGTTTTAATAACAACTTGTTTTAAATCTGAAATTTTATCCATTAATTATTTTAAGACTATCAAATTTTTCTTAATTGAGAAGAAGAAATATTGACCTTATTAAATTCTATAAACTTCAAATTCTTCTTATTAAGGCTTTTAAACGTTGTTGAATTTAGAGATTTTTTTTTATATCCATGCCTATCAAAAACAATAATTTTACATTTTTGTGAGATATTTTTCCATTTATGCCATTTATGAAAATTAACTAGATTATCTGCTCCCATTAAAAAATAGATTTCACTTTTTTTCTTTTTAAAAAAGTAGTTAATCAAATTAATTGTTCTATTTGATTTAATAGTATCCTCATAAAAACCTACTTTTATATATTTTTTATTTCCAATAATTTTTTTACAGTTTTTTATTCTTGTAGTTAAATCTGTATTACTTTTTCTTTTAAAAGGATTTTTTTTTGTAATTGCCCAAATTACTTCTTTTAACATAAACATTTTTGCAGCTTCTTTAGATATTGTTAAATGACCTTTATGAGCAGGATCAAAAGTTCCACCCAGGATACCAATTTTATTTTTTTTTAATCTCAAATTATTTCCTTATTTTTCCTTTACTAGTTATTTGATACTTATAGGAAACTAGCTGATTTAAGCCAACTGGTCCGCGTGGTGGAAGAGTATTTGTTGAAATTCCAACTTCTCCACCAAAACCAAATTCACCTCCATCTGCAAACTGAGTAGATGTATTGTGCATCACAATTGAACTTTTTGTGTCTTTTAAAAATTTCTTGGCAGATTTTTTATTTTCAGTGATTATAGAGTCAGTATGCATAGTTCCATATTTATTAATATGGGCTATTGCTTCATTTAAATTATTGACTGATTTTACTGAAACAACTGAAGATAAATATTCTTTAGACCAATCTTTATTAGAGGCTTTTTTTACATTACCTCCATATAACTTCATTATTTTACTGTCTCCAATAATTTTACATCCGTTCTGCTCTAAACTTTTTAAAATTGAATTACCAATTTTTTTTATTATATGTTTATGTAATAATATTGTTTCTGTTGCCCCGCAAATTGAAGTATTCCTTAATTTTGCATTGTAAACAACATTTTGAGCTATTTTAGGACTTGCATCTTTATCTACATAAGAATGACAGACCCCTTCTAAATGACCAATGGTTGGGACTGATGACAAATCTTGAACTTTTTTTACTAGACTCTTTCCTCCTCTTGGAATAACTACATCAATGAATCTAGTCATTTTAGTCAAAAGGAAATCAACTACACTTCTTTTTTTGATGTTAATAAATTGAACAAAATTTTCATCAACTTTATTTTTTTTTAAAGATTTTCTAAAAAGTTTTGAAAGAATGAGATTTGAATAGAATGCCTCTGAACCACCTTTTAAGATTACTGGATTTCCTGATTTAAAACACAATGAAGCAGCATCAGATGTAACATTTGGTCTACTCTCATAAATTATCCCAATGACCCCTATTGGAATTGATACTTTAGAGATATTTAAACCATTTGGTCTTTTCCATTTTTCTAAAACAATATTTGTTGGATCTTTTAGTTTTATTATTTTTTTAATTGAATTAATAATATCTGAAATCTTTTTATCATCTAATGTTAGTCTTTTAATTAAATTATCTTTAATTTTTTTTCTTAACGCATTGTTAATATCTTTTTTATTCTCATCTAAAATTAACTTTTTATTTTTTTTAATTAATTGGTAATAATCTTTTAAAATCTTGTCTTTTTTCTTTGAATTTATCTGATTAAAAAAAGCTTTTTTTGATTTTTTACCAATATTAATCAATAAATTTTTCATTAAATTTCTACCATATCATCTTTGTGAACAACTTCAGATTTTGAAACATATCCAAGAATTTTTTGTATTTCATTTGAGTGAAAACCTTTAATTTTTTCAATTTCTTCAGAGGAAAAAGAACTTAATCCTCGAGCAAAATCTCTTTTTTTAGTATCTATAATTTTAATATGATCCCCCTTACTAAATTTCCCTGAAACTTTTTTAATACCGGCTGCTAGTAAACTTTTTCCATTAATAAGTGCCTTCTTAGCGCCTTCATCAATTATTAATTCCCCTTTTGGTGAAACTGAACTAATAATCCATTTTTTTCTAGCATGAAGCTTTGATATTTTAGAAATGAACATTGTACAATTATTTTTTTTTTCAATTCGACTTATTGGATTTAAATAAAGTCCATTTGCTATAATCATATTACAGCCTGATAAATTACAGATTTTAGCTGCTTCAATTTTTGTATTCATACCACCACTTCCTAATTCTGTCATACCTTTGATATTAATATTTCCTATATCATTACTTAAATTATCAACTTTCTTAATTAATTTAGCATCTTTAAATATTTTTGGATTTTTTGTGTAAAGTCCATCAACATCAGATAGTAAAATTAAGGTATCAGCGTTAGTTATTTGTGCCACCCTAGATGCCAACCTGTCGTTATCTCCATACTTTATTTCTGAAGTAGCAATAGTATCGTTTTCATTTACTATTGGTATATAATCGAGTTGAAACAAATTTTCAAAAGTTCTCTTTGCATTTATAGATCTTCTCCTTTCTTCGGTGTCATCTAAAGTTAATAAAATTTGAGAAATATTTAATTTATATTTAGAGAATGTTTTTGTGAATAAATTCATTAGCTCTATTTGACCTATAGATGCTATTGCTTGACTTTTATCAAGCTTCAGTCGTGATTTAATAAAATTCATTTTTTTACAACCTAAAGCTATCGCTCCAGAACTGACTATGATTATTTTTTTATTTTTCGATTTTAATTTTTTAATATCTTTTGCAAAATTAGAAAACCATTTATTTCTAATCTTTTTATTTGAATCAACTAATAAAGATGAACCAATCTTGATAACAATTATCTTTGAATTTTTAAGATGCATAAGATATTAGTTTAGCTTTAATTTGAGAAACAGATCTTTTTTCTAATGTTGACAATGTAATAATCTCAGATTTTGTATTTTTCGAGAATTCTTTAATTATTATTTTCACTTCATTATCATCAATTAAATCAACCTTATTCAAAACCACCAGTTCCTTTTTTTTTGACAGTTTGGCACTATATTTTTTTAATTCATTTTTTATTTGTTTATAACTTTTTTTTAAATCATTATTAGTTACATCGATCATATGCAAAAGAGACTTACATCTCTCTATATGTTTCAAAAATTGTATTCCAAGTCCTGTTCCCTTGTGTGCTCCCTCTACTAAACCAGGAATATCAGCTATGGTAATTTCTTTATCATCATAACTTGCTACGCCTAGATTTGGATTTAAAGTTGTGAACTGATAATTGGCAATTTTAGGATTAGCGTTTGTTATCGCTGCCAATAAACTTGATTTGCCAGCATTTGGTAGGCCGATAATACCAATGTCAGCAATTGATTTCAACTGAAGCCATATTATAAATTCTTCACCAAGGGTTCCTTTTGTAAATTTTCTTGGTGCTCTATTTGTTGAACTTTTAAATCTTGTATTTCCTAAACCACCTTTGCCACCAGATGCGGCAATAAACTTTTCACCAATTTTTGTAAAATCATAAATTAAAGTTTTATTATCCTCTTCAAAAACCTGTGTGCCTAGCGGTACTTTTAATATTAAATCTTCCCCACTTTTTCCTGTACGATTTTGTCCTGACCCATTTTCTCCTCTTTTTGCTTTATGATGCTGCTGGTATCTATAATCTATCAAAGTATTGAGGTTGTGTTCGGATTTTAATATTACTGAACCACCATTACCTCCATCACCTCCGTCTGGTCCACCATATTCTATAAATTTCTCTCTTCTAAAACTTGGTGAGCCGTCTCCACCATTACCAGCTTTAATATAGATTTTTACTTGATCTAAGAATTTCATAATACAACGCTAATTTAAAGTTGTACTATTAATTGGGTTTTACTGAAACAAAAGTTCTATCTGATTTAGTTTTTTTAAAAACTACTTTACCTTTTATTACTGAAAAAATAGAGTGATCTTTACCCATTCCTACATTTTCTCCAGGGAATATTTTGGTGCCTCTTTGTCTCACAATTATATTTCCAGGTATAACTGCTTCACCACCATATTTTTTCACACCTAATCTACGGCCAGCACTATCTCGTCCGTTTCTAGATGATCCACCTGCTTTTTTTGTTGCCATAACTTATACCTAATTATTTTTTTACTTCTTTTTTAGTCTCATCTTTTTTTGAAAGCTTAGAAATTTTTTCTGCTTCAGACAATACTTTTCCATCTTTTGAAAAAATCTTATTAATTCTTATCATAGAATATTCCTGTCTATGTCCATTTTTTCTTCTTGAGTTTTGTCTTCTTCTTTTCTTAAAAATTAAAACAGTTCTATTTTTACTATTTTTAATTAAATCAGCTTCAACTTTTGCACCTTGAACAATTGGAGATCCAACTTCAATTATCTTATTATCCCCATAAGCTATAATTTCATTAAATTCTATTTTAGTATCAGCTTTAGAATCTGGTAGTTTTTCAATTTTAAGAATTTCTCCAGATTTAACTTTATATTGTTTACCACCTGTTTGTATTACTGCGAATGACATAATTTAATGTAAATTTGTTATCGCAATATAGTCTCAGCTAATTCATAGTCAAGTGATATAACTTAAAAATTATCCTTTAAATCTCTTAATATTGAAAAACTTTCTAGACTTTTAGCTTTAAGAAATATATTACACTCTAATTCATCATTTAACTGAGTTGGCACAGTAGTTAAATTATTACTAAGTTTTTTTTTAATTATTTTTATTTTTTCTTTTAATTTTGAATTAGTACTGTCATAAGCTAAACAAAAATTTGAATTTTGAAGTGTATATTCATGTCCACAGTAAATTTCTGTATCGAGTGGAAGCTCTTTAAATTTATTCAAAGATGCAAACATTTGTTCATGTGTCCCCTCTAAAACTTTACCACACCCCAAAGAAAAAAGAGTGTCGCCTGTAAAAATTTTATTATCTTTATAAAAGTGAAAAGCAATGTGTCCAGTTGTATGGCCGGGCGTATGATAAATCTTTGCTTCAAAATTATCTTTTTTCCAAATTTCGTTATCACTGACAAAAATATCAATTTCTGGAATACGATGTCTATCATCTTTAAATCCAATTACTTCTGATCTATATCTTTTTTTTAATTCACTATTACCACCCACATGATCATAATGGTGATGAGTATTTAAAATATATTTTAATTTAATGTTATTATTTTCAATAAAATTTATGATTGGTTTTGAATCTCCAGGATCAATAATACATGCATTTAGGCTTGCTTCATCAATTAATATATAACTGTAATTGTCTTGAAGGCATTTTATAATTTCGACTCTCATGTTAATTTTCTATTAAAAATATTCCAAGTTCTGAAAATAGATTTTTAAAAAAAAGATTATCACTATTTATATTTGATACATCCTTATTATTTAGTCCCAATGATTTAAAAATCTTAAAATTCATTGCTTTTGAAAAATTAAAAAAATCTTTAATAGTACACATATGAAGATTTGGTGTGTTATACCAGGCATTAGGCAACGTTTTTGTAACAGGCATGGTCCCTTTAGTTAATAAATTTAGTCTCACTCTCCAATGGCCAAAATTTGGAATAGTAACAATTGCTTTTCTTCCTACTCTTAAAAGTTCTTTGATAACAATTTCAGGATTAATAAATGCTTGCAGAGTTCTACCAAGAATTACATAATCAAAAGAATTATTAGGAAATTGTTTTAAATCAAATTCTGCGTTACCCTCAATAACAGTTAAACCTTTAGAAATACAAATTTGAACTTTTTCTTTTGAAATATCAATACCTCTAATATCCACATATTGATTTTTTTTAAGTAATTCCATTAATGTTCCGTCATCACATCCTACATCTAATACTCTGGTACTCTGATCTACCAAACTTGCAATAATTTTATATTCTGGTTTCATCAAAATTATTCTATATACGATTTATCTAAAAAATTTTTTAGTGCCTTCAAAAAATCTGGAACATCTAATAAAAAAGAATCATGACCTTTATCAGACTCTATTTCGACAAAACCTACATCTGCACCAATAGCATTCAAAGCAATAACAATATCTTTATTTTCTTGGGTTGGATATAACCAATCAGAGGTAAAAGATATTATAAAAAATTTAGCTTTTGTATTTTTAAACGCATCAGATAAATTACCATTATATTGTTTAACTAAGTCAAAGTAATCCATTGCTCTAGTTATATAAAGATAACTATTTGCGTCAAATCTATCTACGAAGACCGAACCTTGGTATCTTAAATAACTTTCTATTTGAAAATCAGCATCGAAACCAAATTTAAGGTGATCTCTTTCTTGTAAGTTTCTTCCAAATTTTTCTTGGAGGCCTTTTTTAGATAAATAGGTAATATGAGCTGCCATTCTAGCTACCGCTAATCCCTTATCTGGAACAGTGTTATTAGAAGAATATTTTCCTTCTAACCAATTGTGGTCTGCAGTGATAGCTTGCCTTCCAAGCTCATTGAAGGCAATATTTTGAGCAGAGTGGCTTGATGTACAAGCTATAGGAACTGCTGTTTTTGTTCTTTCTGGAAAATTACTTACAAATTGCAAGACTTGCATTCCTCCCATTGATCCTCCTACTACAGAAAAAAGTTTTTTGATTCCAAAATAATCTAGTAAATTTTGTTGGGCATTAACAATATCATTTATAGTTATTACTGGAAAATCAGTAGCATATTTTTTCTTAGTTTCCGGATTGATATGACTAGGACCAAAAGAACCCATACATCCCCCAATAACATTTACGCACATAACAAAATATTTATTTGTATCAATAGATTTATTTGGGCCCACAGCGTAAGACCACCAACCCTCTTTTTTGGTTATAGGATTTAAGCCAGTGATAAATTGATCACCAGTTAAAGCATGACATACTAAAATTGCATTATCTTTATTTTTATTAAGGGAACCGTAAGTCTCATAAGCCAATGGGAAATTATTAATAGTTTGACCACAATCTAGTTTTAATGGTTTTTTTACAATAAGCGTTTTTATGTTTTCATCAATATTCATAACAAAAGCTAAAATTATGAATTGAGAGAAAAAAAAACTTTTTTAGCGGTTTTTTTATAGCGCTCGCAATTCAGTTAAATCAGCGCATAAATTTTGTACTAGAAGTTATTTAGTATGTCAATTCTAAAAAATATTTTTACTAATTCAGTATGAAAAATTGTTATTTTATTTATAAAGAGCTTAAATTTAAGACATGACAAATATGAAATTTAAAAGATTCAATATAGAAGCTTATAGGCCAGGCAAATCAAGCATTAGAAGATTAAAGAAAATAGTAAAACTTTCTGCAAATGAGTCAGCACTTGGAGTAAGTGCTAGAGTTAAAAAGATAATGTCCAAAAAGGATTTAAATTTTTATAGATATCCTGATGGTAAATCAAAAGAGTTGCGAAATCAGATTTCTAAAAAATTTCGATGTGATAAAGAAAAAATTATTTGTGGAGCAGGCTCTGATGAAGTTATTCAAATGCTATGTCAGCTTTTTTTAAAACCAAAAGATGAGGTAATTGTTCCACAATTTAGTTTTTTGATGTATAGAATATACGCAAAGATAGTAGGTGCAAATGTTATTTTTGCTAAAGAAAAAAAGTACAAAGTATCTGTTTCAGAAATTGTAAAAAAAGTCACAAAAAAAACTAAAATAGTTTTTATTGCAAATCCAAATAATCCGACAGGTACCTATTTAACAAAATTTGAGTTAATTGAATTAAGAAAAAAATTAAAAAAAAATATTTTACTAGTAGTAGACGATGCTTACGCAGAATATATGAAAAATAGAGACTATAAGTCTGGTTTGGATTTATTTATAAATAAAGATAATGTTTTTATATTAAGAACATTTTCAAAAATTTATGGATTATCGTCATTGCGTGTGGGTTGGGGATATGGATCAAAAAGAATTATTAATGCTTTAAATATTATTAAACCCCCATTTAATGTAAATGATGTTGCACAAAAAGCAGCCATAGAGTCTCTCAAGGATAATAAATTTATATTACGATCAATTAAACACAATATTCATTATGCAACAAAATTGAAAAATTTCTTAAATAATTATGATATTAGTTCAAACAAAGTTTCTGCTAATTTCTTATTACTGGATTTTAAAAAATGTAAATTTAGAGCCAAATATTTTCATGAAAAATTAAAAATGAAAGGAATTATATTAAGATCTACTGAAGATAATTATAAAATAAAAAATATGTTGCGATTAACTATTGGGTCCAAAAATGAAAATTTGGAATTTATGAATGCAACAGAAAGTATATTTAAAAAATGAAAAACGTATTTATTATTGGCTGTGGATTACTAGGCTCATCTTTAGTGAGAAGAATTTCAAAAAAAAAAATAGCAAAAAAAATATTTATTTTTGAAAAATCAAAATCAAATATTACTAAAATTAAGAAACTGAGGTTACCTGGAATAATTGTAAAATCATTAGAAGATGGGGTGGTTAATTCAGATATGATTATCTTTTGTACACCGATGAGCGAGTATAAAAAAATTATTTTAAAAATTAATAGCTTCATTTTGCCAAACACTTTAATTTCTGATATTGGATCTTCAAAAATTGAGTCTTCTAAAATCATTAAAAAATTTTTAAAAAAAGGTGTTCATTGGACAAGAAGCCATCCAATAACAGGATCAGAAGTAAGTGGCCCAGAGTATGGTAAAGATAATATGTTTGTAGGAAAGTGGTGCATCTTAATTAAAGATAAAAAAACTAATTCAAGACATTTAAAATTTCTTAATTCTTTTTGGAAAAAGATGGGTTCCAAAACTGTGATAATGAGTCCTGAAAAACATGATAAGATTTTTTCTATTACAAGCCATTTACCACATTTGATTGCTTACAACCTTGTTAAATCGGCTCAAGATTTTGAGAAAGTATCAAAATTTAATCTTATAAAATATAGTGCAGGCGGTCTGAGAGATTTTTCAAGAATAGCTGCTTCAAATGAAATAATGTGGAGGGACATATTTTTTGACAATAAAGTTCATATTACAAAAGCTATAGATTTATTTATTAAAAACTTAAAGTCTTTCAAAGTAGATATTAACAAAAAAAATAATAAATCAATTCTAAAAAAACTGATTCAGACTAAAAAAGTGAGAACCAAGATTATTAAGCTTAAACAGGATATTGATAAGCCAGATTTTGGGAGAGATTAATAATTTTTGATATTAGTTATTTTTTTAATTTTTAATTCTGCAGTTTTTTGAATTATTCTAATTGTTAAATTAGTTGGCATGATTAATACCTTTTTTTTTGGTCCATAGGCATGAATAAATTTTGATTTATTTAAACACATACCTACGTGACCTTTCCAGAAAATGATGTCTCCTTTCGAAAAACTATTATTCATCTTTTTTTTACAAAACTTAGATTGGTCTTTTGTGTCCCTAGGAAAAAAGATTCTATTATAATAAAAGTAAATTTGTATTAATGCTGAACAGTCAATACCCTCAGAAGTCTTCCCACCCCAAAGATATTTACTTCCTAAAAATAGTTTAAGGATTTTTATGAAGTTATTTTCATAATGATTAATTTTTTTTGTATCTCGTAACTTAATCCATTTATTTTTTTCAAATTCAATAAAGTTCTTATTTTTTTTTTTCAACGAAACACCGGAGGCAAAATAAAGAAAATTATTTGTAGGTAAAATTTTTTTATGTATCTTTTTAAAAATCTTTGATTTTAATTTGTAAATTTTGTGTGTGGGTTTAAAATTTTTTTTAAATTCACTTTTTTTTATAAAACCAACATAATTATCAAAATTTGTTTTTATTCGAATCCATTTTTTTTTTCTAGATAAAATTTTAAATTTTTCACCGTATAAAATTTGAGAACTTATTTCAGAATCTGATGAAGGTTTTGAATAAAT
The DNA here is from genome assembly GCA_902515205.1 of uncultured Pelagibacteraceae bacterium. Classification (GTDB taxonomy): domain Bacteria; phylum Pseudomonadota; class Alphaproteobacteria; order Pelagibacterales; family Pelagibacteraceae; genus Pelagibacter. The sequence goes on from CABXTU010000006.1 coordinate 41,516, forward strand.
ATTTCCTACTGGATGATTAAAGAAATTATTTTTCACTTAATTTTAACTTATTTCTCATTATCCAAAGAATTACAAGGGATGGAATAACCATAATTGCAGTTAAAATAAAAAAAGTACCCCAATCTCCATTAAGCCAATCTACAAGAGCCCCAGAAGATGATGCTAAAATAGTTCTCCCAGCCGTTCCAATGGATGCAAGGAGTGCATATTGAGTTGCTGTATAAGCTCTATCAACTAACAATGAAATAAAAGCTACAAATGCAACAGTTGCAAATGCTGCAGCAATATCATCAAAAATTACCGCTACAGCAAATAATAATTCTGATTTATCACTCCACGCTAGTAAGCTAAATAATAAATTAGTACTAGCCATAATAATACCAGCTAAAAATATCGCTTTTAAAACCCCAGATCTTATCACGAACAAACCACCTAAAAGAGTGAATATAACTGTTGTAATCCAACCCAAAGTTTTTGAATAAATAGCGATATCAGATTTGCTAAAGCCTATTTCTTTATAAAAGATAATTGACATTCTTCCAAGAAAGGCTTCACCAACTTTAAATAAGAAGACAAATCCTAATATTCCAATAGCAATTGAAAAACCATTTTTTTTAAAAAAACTAGTTATTGGTCCACTGATAGTTCCACCAATCCACGAAATAAATTGAGTGAATCTATTTTTACTTTTTAAAGTATTTAAAATTAATTCATCATTTTCTTTTTGTTTATTATACCTTTCAGAATTTTCTGTCTCTGTCACAAACATTAAACCAATGTTCATTAATATTACTATGATGCCTAAGATTAAAAAGGTTAATTGCCAATAATTTTCAAAACCTTTTGTTTCTAAAATTTCTGCAGAAAAAAGAGATAAAATACCACCTAATTTATACCCTGACCACCAACCAACAACAGCCATGGCCGCTCCTGCTGCCATCGATCTTCCCTCATTTTCTCCAATTTGCTCAATTCTTAAAGCATCAACAGTTATGTCTTGAGTTGCAGATGCAATAGCTATTATTAGACCAACTGTAATTACTAAAGTTAAATTTTCAGTCGGGTTAATGAAACTCCACACGATTAGAGAGAGTAGAATTATTAATTGCATCAATACAATCCAACCTCTTCTGTGACCAATTTTTTTTGTCAAAATGGGAATTTGTATTCTATCAATTAAAGGTGCCCATAAATAATTGAACGCATATACTCCGAAAATTAATCCAGCCCAACCTATTGTTGATCTGCTCAACCCATCTTCTTTTAACCACAAGCTAAGACTACTACCAATTAAAACCCAAGGAAAACCTGAAATAGCACCTAGTAATAAAATTTTTAACATCCGATTATCAAAATAAACTGAAAATGTTTCTGAAAACGATTGTTTTTTTATCTTTATCAATTTAATTTCTCCAAAAAGAAGGTAAAAACAACACTAATATTGCAAAGAGTTCTAGTCTACCCAAAATCATACCTATTGACAAGATCCATTTAGACATATCTGGTAGTGATGAAAAATTTCCATTGGGTCCGATTATAGATCCTAAACCAGGACCAACATTAGAGATAGAAGTTGCTGCACCAGATATAGAAGTAATTAGATCAAGCCCTGTTAATGATAATAATGCAGCTATAATTAAAAAAATAACTAAATACAAATAAATAAATGAAATAATTGAAGCAATAAATTTATTATCAACAGGATTCTTATTATATTTTAAAACAAAAATGCCCTTAGGATAAATAATTTTTCTAAGTTGATTTAATATAAATGAATATAAAATTTGTATTCTGAATATTTTTACACCACATGTTGTTGAACCCGCACATCCTCCTATAAACATTAATCCCAAGAATAATACTATAGGAAATCCTCCCCAATTATCAAATTGAGCATTCACATAACCTGTACCAGTTAAAATAGAGATAACATTAAAAAAAATAGATCTTACGCTTAATTGAGATGTATCATTTATGATAAGATATATCGTAAGAATTACAATACTAAAAAAAATAATTTTTATGAATGATTTTATTTGAGTGTCAGAAAAAAAAATTTTTTTGTCTCCACTTAAAAATTTTATATATGATATAAATGGAATGCTACCAAGAACTATAAAAACCATTGCAGAAATTTCTATTGAAAAACTGTCAAAAAAACCAATAGACTCATTATAATTTGAAAAACCTCCAGTTGCAATTGTTGTCATCGAATGGGTAAGACTATCAAAAAAATTCATTCCTAGAATTTTATATGAAATAGCACAAAGGGCAGTAAGGCCTGAATAAATAATGATTAATCTCAAAGCAATTTCTTTAGATTTAGGTAATATCTTTTCAGAAGAATCAGTATTTGAAATTTTAAATAATTGCATTCCACCTACGTTCATTATTGGCATTAAAGTAATTGCCATTACAATTATACCAATACCTCCTAACCATTGGAGTATAGCTCTCCAAAACAAGATTCCTTTAGGCATGGTTTCTAAATTTGAGATAATTGTAGATCCGGTAGTTGTTATTCCCGACATACTTTCAAAAAAAGCATTAGTAAAAGAAAATTCTGCATTAGAAAAAATGAAAGGTAGAGATCCAAAAATTGCAATACTTAACCAAGATAACGCAGTTAACAAAAAGGCTTGTTGAAGATTAAGTTTCTTGTTGTGATCTATATTGGATAAAAAAAATAATGTTCCAAATATTATTGTAACAATTGACGCCCCAAAAAATGATGAGTCAATTTCACCATAAAAAAATTGCACGGTTACTGGAATCAACATAAAAATTCCAAGAATTATTTGAAGAATTCCTAGAGTAAAAAAAACAGTTTTGTAATTAGACATTTTAAAGGAACATTATTTTATGGAAAATAAATTTCAACTCTATAAGAATTAGCTAAATCATTAATTTGAGATTTTATTAGAATTATTCATGATCAAAAAAGAAAATTTAGATAAAACTAGTGCATGGCCATTTGTTGAAGCAAAAAAATTGCTTCGAGAAAGAAAATCATTTATTGAGAAAAAAGGAAAAATAACACTTCAAACAGGATACGGTCCAAGTGGTCTCCCACATATTGGAACTTTTGGAGAAGTAGCTAGAACGTCTATGATGGTTAATGCTTTGAATCAATTAACAGACTTTCCTACTGAAATAATTACATTTTCAGATGACCTAGATGGATTAAGAAAGGTTCCTGATAATATCCCACAAAAAAAATTATTAGAAAAAAACTTATATAAACCCCTTACTCAAGTTCCTGATCCTTTTGGAAAATTTAAAAGTTTTGGAGAGCACAACAATGAGATGCTTAAAAATTTTTTAGATAGTTTTAATTTTAAGTACATTTTTAAAAGTTCAACGTTTCTTTATAAATCAGGTTTTTTCAATTCAACACTCCAAACTATTTTAGAAAATTACGAAGGCATTATGAATATAATATTACCAACTTTAGGAAAAGAAAGACAAAAAACTTATAGCCCATTTTTACCAATCTGTCCTAATACAGGTAATGTGTTGGAAATTCCTGTAAAAAAAATAGATCAAAAGAATTCTAAAATCATTTTTGATAACCGTGGTACTGAATTAGAAATAAGTATTTTTGATGGAAATTGTAAATTACAATGGAAAGTAGATTGGGCAATGAGGTGGTACGCGCTAGACGTTGATTTTGAAATGTATGGTAAAGATTTAATTGAAAGTGCAATATTATCCACTAAAATTATTAAGTTATTAGGAAAGTTAAATCCTTCCGGATTTGCTTATGAATTATTTTTAGATGAGAAGGGTGAAAAAATTTCAAAATCAAAAGGTAACGGTATCACAATAGATCAGTGGCTTGAATATGCTTCTCCTGAAAGTTTATCTTTGTATATGTATCAAAATCCAAAAAGGGCTAAAAAACTTTATAAAGAAATAGTTCCAAAAGCTGTAGATGAATACTTAGATTTTATTGAAAAAGCGAAGACACAAAATGAGTTACAATTACTAATGAATCCTGTTTGGCATGTTCATAACAGTAAAGTACCAAAAGAAAACTTAATTATGTCTTTCTCTATGTTGCTTAATCTTGTAGAAACGAGTAACGCTGATAATAAAGAACTCCTTTGGAAATTTGTAAAAAAATATAAAACAAATATTTTAGAGAAAGACTACCCAATATTTAATAAACTGGTTGGGTATGCAATTAAATATTTTAATGATGTTATAAAATTAAAAAAAAAATATAAAAAACCTAATAATAATGAGAAATTAGTATTAGCAGCTTTGGTGAGGACTTTAGATAAATGTAATGATCAAATGTCCCCAGAAGATATTCAAACGTTAATCTACTCTACAGGAAAAGAAAATGGTTATTCAGATAACCTTAGAGATTGGTTTAAATTGATTTATGAAGTTGTATTTGGGGATGAAAATGGACCTCGAATGGGCTTTTTTATAAGTTTTTTTGGTGTTAAAGAAACAAAAGATCTTATATTAAATAAAATTAAATAATGTTTTCAAATTTAAGATCTTTAATTTTTAAATTAGATCCTGAGACCGCCCATAATTTGGCAATAAAATCATTAAAATTTAACTTAATTCCTAATGTTTTAGAAAAAGATAGAAATAATCCATTATTTAAATCAAAATTATTTAATATTGATTTAGAAAATCCGATTGGTATGGCAGCAGGTTTCGATAAAAATGCTGAAGTTTATAATTCGTTATTTAAATTAGGATTTGGTTTTGTTGAAGTTGGCACTATCACACCCTTTAGACAATATGGAAATCCTAAACCCAGAGTATTTAGATTAGTTGAAGATGAAGCTTTAATAAATAGACTTGGATTTAATAATCTTGGATCTAAAAATGTTTTGGATAGAATTAAATCTAACAAACAAATTGGTTTACTTGGAATTAATATAGGACCCAACAAAGACTCAGTCAATAGATTGAAGGATTATTTGGATTGTTTTAAAACTTTTCAGGATGTTGCTGACTACATTACAATAAATATTTCATCACCGAATACTGAAGATCTAAGAAGTTTTCATGATCAAACAAAATTAAATGAATTATTAAATACCATCAATAAGGAGAAACAAAATCTAGGTTCAAAAATTCCAATAGCAGTAAAAGTTTCGCCAGATATAAACAATCGAGAAATAAAAAAAATTACAGAAGTGCTTTTGAGTAATAGTATTGAATTTGTAATCGTTTCTAATTCATCAGACTCGACTAGAGATAGTTTGAACAATATCCAGAAGTATCAAAAAGGTGGTTTATCAGGGAAACCAATTGAAGCAAAATCAACAAAATTGATAAATGAATTTTATAAAATTCTCGATGGAAGAATTAAGATAATTGGATGTGGAGGAGTAGACTCAGGAAAAAGTGCTTATGAAAAATTTTTAGCTGGTGCTAATTATGTTCAACTTTATACAGGAATGGTCTTTAAAGGACCGAATATAGTTAATATGATTAAAAAAGAGCTTAAAGAATTACTAATTAAAGATGGTGTTAAAAATTTCACAGAAATTATAGGAAATAAATAGTTTACTAAATCTTATAAACTTGACGAGGTCAGGATCTAACCTTATATAGACGATATTATTATGTCGAAAAAATGTGAACTTACTGGAAAAAATCCAATGAAAGGTCATAATGTTAGTCATGCTAACAATAAGACAAAAAGAAGAT